>PWXG01000093.1 GCA_003561215.1 Thermotogales bacterium | reverse complement strand
CTTGCATATTCTTTAAAATATCCTGTCAAATCTGATGCATTAATATATATTAGTGGTAATGGTATTCAAAGAAATTGTGAATGGTCAAAAGTATATCATGAAAACAGGGAAAAATCTGGAGAAGTTATGCCAGAGGTGGGTCATCATGATAAAGTAAACAAACTTGGAAATAGATCTTGGCAAAAATACATTCAAAAGCCATCAATTCTCAAAGAAATTTCCCGCCTAACTATTCCATCACTTTTTTTATATGGTTCTAAGGATGTAAGACCTAGTTGGCCAGCAGAACAGATTTCTAATTTATTATCAGATTCTAAATTTATAATGATAGAAGGGGCAGCACATTATATATGGTTATCGCACTTTGAGGATATAAAAATTGAATTAAGAAATTTTATTAAAGAGATTAAATTATAGAGATTAAATTATAAAAATGTAGTGGGGGGGGAGAGCTTGCCACTTCCTATAACAGCAAGGTTTCCGATTACGCTCCTACCGTCGCTTCATCCAAGCTTATTCGTTAAGAGCGTGGTCGGCGCTAAGGCTCATGAAATTCGGAAACCTGGCGCTATGTAGACTTAGAAGTGTCGCCGTAAACCCTCGCCCTTTTGAATTGTAAAGGGCAGGGATATAAGGCGACACTTCTAATATCATTTCCCCCCTCCTTCAAAGGGTTTGCCTTTCTTTGGATTTTCGTCCAGGGCAAGCAGGGCCCTCACGGTACGGGGAGAGCTCCTTCAGGTCGGAGCCTGCTGCCCTGGCAAGGCGGGCTTCATCTTTATTCGGGTTCATCTTCGAAGGGTCTCCCTTCCCGCCGGCGAACTCCCGGAACTCAGCCGTGCGTCCCTCGCGTTATTCTTTGCGGGCGTGGTCCCTTAGGGTTATGAGGGGGTGCTCCGAGGCGCGCACAATCCGAACCCCTGCACTATCGATCTTTAACAAAGAGGGTGTCGTCTCCCGTATTTATATCGGCCTTGTCCCGGATTTTTTTCGGCAGGGTTATGCGGCCCCTGTTGTCCACGCGACGCGTACGGAGATCCTTTCGGCCTCAGCCATCTGGGGCCCTCCTATACCGCTCCACAGCCTTTTTCCTCTATTCCTCTTCAGCGTCCATGCGTGTTGTGCGGAGAAGATGTCAGCGCAACAAAGCGTTCAGTTTGCCCAGCACCTGCTGTAACCTGTCATCGGGCAACGAACAAACATACTCTGCCTTCCGCGCTCTCCAGTCCAAACTTTTTACATGATCCGAGAGAATGACACCACGAACCTCCAGTGTTTCAGGAATCTCCACTTCAAACGGGTAGCCTTTGCTCTGGGAAGTAATCGGGCAAAACAGGGCCAGCCCGACCTTTTGATTGTATGCAAACGGCGAAATACATAAAGCCGGTCTGCGTCCAGCCTGTTCGTGCCCTGCCTGCGGTGAAAACGCAAGCCATGCGATATCTCCTTTGTCTGGAACATACCGTTTCGCGGTCACCATGCTTCCTTCCCGACCGGCTTGCCATACGACGATTCCTCATGAACGTTAGAGCCATCAACCTGCGCCAGCAATGTCTCAAGGTCATGCTCTCCCGGGACGGGTTCGATAACAAGCTTACCGTCTTGGACCTCTATGTTGACCTCCGTATCCGATGCAAGCGATAGTTCTTTGGCATAGGGGCTGGGAATCCTTACGGCCAAGCTATTGCCCCACTTTTTGATTTTCGTTTTCATGCCACCCCTCCTACGATACATTGTTTATACATAGGATAGCATAAAATTTTGTTGTACGCAATGCAAAACCGGTGAAGAACTACTTCATATAAACAATAAAGACATCCGGCAGAAAATCTCACAGGCAAAAATCTCGATGGTCTGTCTTGTCCATAGTATCTTTGTTGAACCCGTATAATCCAGGGTAACACTAGGCGAGGAGTGGTGGGGAACTCCTGAAACGAAGCCACGTTCCCCCCGCTCCCAGCTCAATATCGGCCTCATCGTGAAGGCAGTGGTCATCAATACCTTTGACGAGCGTACCTCATTCTACCGTTTCCCGTGGTTAAAACAGCGGGGTTGTGGTATAATATAAGTAAGGAAAGTAGGAAAAGTAAAGAATGGAGGCGGGAAGATGGAGACAGCCAAACTTTCCCAAAAGGGACAGGTCACAATCCCCAAGGATATCCGGGATAAGCTCAATCTCAAAAAAGGAGATAAGGTGCTGTTTTTTGAAGATGAGGAGGGGCAGGTGATAATCGCCAACGCCTCTCAGGTTGCCCTAATAGAGATCCAACGGAGCATGCGTGGGGAAGCGGAACGGGCGGGGATTGAAAACGAAGAGGAGGCCAATGCACTGGCCAAGAGAATCCGGAGTAGGCTGTGGGAGGAAGATAATGCGGGTAATGATTGATACTAACGTCTTGATCTCGGCCATTCTATTCCCGGGTTCTCTTCCAGACCGAGCCGTGAAAAAAACAGCAGATGACCATACAGCGGTCTTGTGCAGACAGATCATCGATGAATTACATCGGATATTCGAAGAGAAGTTTGCTGAAAGGAGATCCAAACTGGAGATTTTTTTAAACAACTTTTTCTTCGAACAGATTGAAAATCCTCAACGGCCAAAGGCCGGAGATTATCCCGAAATCCGGGATCCGGCCGATCTGCCAATTCTGGCTGCGGCAGTTTGCGGGGATGTGGATCTGATCCTTACCGGAGACAAGGATTTTAAGGCTGTGGATATCGAACGACCGGAAATTGTAGGACCGACCGAGTTTGTAAATAAGTATTAAAATCGCACAGGTGAGCAGTTGAGAAAGAGGGTGAACGCTAGCAGCATGTGTGAATACTTCCCGCATAGTGATGCAATCCCAAGTATCCAGCCTATATGCGCCCTAAGTGGTAGGCCAGCCCAATTATCGTTGCTATGTAGTGCCTGGGTGGAGCGAAAAGTTACCGGAAACCAATTCTCCCACAGGCTGCTAGGAGCACTTACGCTCTTCCAAGGAATTCAATATCTCTGCAAGCTCATTGACACCCTTCCACAGCCGATCGTAAAAGGTTACATGAGACACTCCGAGCTGCGGGCATATCTCATCGTAGTCCTGATTCTCAATATAAAACAAATAAACTGGATGGTAAAATTTCTCTGGCAAGAAATTAAGCGCCCGGTCGATATCCATCTTCATCCCGATTAGAATCTTCCCATCCGGATGCCCTTTGTTTACTCGGTTTGCCGGCCGCACGGGGTCGTACTGGACCGCGCCGGCATCGTAGCGCTTGACAAAGACCTCATGGTAGGCCTCCAGGATCGCCTTAACGCGTTTGAACGTGTACCGCCCCCGGCTCATGACAACCGCCTCGCTTTCCGGTTGGAGTACGCACACCTTATAAGCCTGATCCTCCTTTCAACCTCCTGCAAGCTCATGCCGCTTTTGCCCCATTTCATACCGCAGTTTTTCCTGCTCCTGCTCGTAGTACTGCCTGAGCAAGGAGAGCTTTTCATGGCTCAGCTCAGAGTAGTCCTTTATCTTCAGATTGAGGATCCCGTCGGTTTGATAGCCCCCGTGTTCACCTGCTGCCCATACCTGCCTAACATTTAAAATATAATACGTACACAATAATGTAAACAAGCAGCTATGAAAGCTCCTCCAGCAGGAACACAGCCCGCGGATTCTTCTTGTTAGGTTCGGG
>PWXG01000030.1 GCA_003561215.1 Thermotogales bacterium | reverse complement strand
ATAGGGACTTTTGGAACTTATGAGCCTGGTTTTGTGGATGCCGGTAACCGCCTGATCTCCAAGTCGATGGACGACAGGATCGGCTGTGCAATACTGGTGCAGGTTGCGAAAGAGCTCAAGAAACCAAAGGATGATGTCTACTTCGTCTTCAGCACACAGGAGGAAGTGGGACTGGTTGGTGCATCTGTTGCAGCCTTTGACATAATGCCAGATCTTGCCGTCGCAGTGGATGTTACAGCAGGTCCGGATACTCCAAAAGGATCAAAAAGGATGAAGTTCAAGCTCGGCAAGGGGCCGACGATCAAAATAAAGGACAGTGCAAGTATAAGCTCTTCGTTCTTCGTGAACCGCCTGACGGAAGTTGCCAAAGATCACGACATTCCTTTCCAGTACGAGGTGCTTCTGTACGGTGGCACCAACGCTATGGGATATCAGAGAACAGGGAGAGGAATCAGGTCAGGAACAGTATCCGTTGCTACTCGCTATGTTCACTCTCCTCATGAAATGGTCGATTATGATGACGTGCTTGGGGCTGTGAAGATGTTGAGAATACTCGCAGAAGAAGGGGTAGGATGAAATCCATTGTCATCAGCAGTTCCAGCCAAAAAAAGTGTGGAGTCAAACTCGCTGATGACTTCTCCGATCTTATGCGTGATGCCATCCACATTGTGGACTCGGGCATTCTACGGAGGATCGGTCCTTATCTTCCAGAGAGTTATCATGCTATTCAGGGTGGGGAACAGGCCAAGTCAGTAGATCACGTTTTTGAGCTGTACCAGCTGTTCAAGACAACTGAGAGTCACAGTGTATGCGGCATCGGTGGTGGTTCTTTGATGGAACTCGTGGGTTTTGCCGCTTCCACTCACTCCAAGGTCAGGGAGTTTTCTTTCTTCCCAACTACGGCTGTTTCACAGTGCATGCCTCCCATTGGAGGACAGTTCAGGATCAACTTCGAGTTTGTGAAGAACGTGTTGAGAGCTTCTGGAATGCCTGCGAAGGTCGTCGTCCTGCCGTTATTGAGTTATGACAACCTCTGCAAGAACGGCATCAGTGAGTTCTTGGCTCCCATTGTTGTCTCAATGAGTTTCGACAAGAGGCTCTTCAGTTACTTGAAGAACGTTTCTTCCGACGGAAAGCTTGACCAGGATACCTGGAACGATATCATCTGGGCATCACTGAGAGCTTACGTGAAAGGCACTGAGACAAGCGGCAGAGTTGTCGGCGAATCAATGGCAGAGACAATCCAGAGTTCTTTGAGATTGCAGATCAACTACCCTGTGGCTCTCGCATTTGGGGCAGTGCTGGAGATCTGGTTGGCCTCGTCTATGAACCTCATTCCGGAACAGAGTGCACAGGAGTACACAAATTCGATATTCTCGATATGGAACAGAACATGGCCCTCCAGGATGGACATGAGTTCACTGACAGACTACATCGGTCAACAGGACTACTGTGACTTCGCATATCCGTGTGAGAGTATGACCAAAACACACAAGGTTACTTCAAAGGAATTCAGAAGAATGATAAGAGGGACGCCCGCCGGACGAATGGAGAGTTTCACGTGAATGACCCCGCTCTTGTTAATATAGTCAGGGCGCTGTCTGTTGTATGTGTTGGTCTGACAGTATTGGCGCTGCTCGTTGTTGGCTATGCCTATGTTGTCAGGACAGATAACGACCGACTGAAAATGATCGTCGAAGAGATCCGCCTTTCTGCCAGTCCTTCTGAAATTCCTGCAGTTGAAAGGCGGGAAGAAACCTACCATCTGCCGTTGGCCGCACAAGTCGAGGTTCCAAGACCTCAGACCCTTGAAGAGGAGAGACCCGCCTTCTTTTTGGAGAGTTTTGATTACCGGAGGCTCATCGATTATTCGACAGAGGTTCTCGAAGAGGGAAATCCCTTTGGAATTTCTGTGGTTGACGAACTCACAGCCTTCAAACTCTGCGTTGAATCTGGAGAAAGGAATTACATCATCACCAGGATCGAAGACTACTATGCTGTGCTCTTTCTCGGTGAATCCCCACTTGAAGGGCTTTTCTCGTCGCGAGTCGCTTATGGGGTCCAGCTGGTTACACACACCTTTCTGGAAGGGGTTGCCGGACAAGCATCTCGCCTCAGATCGGCGGGGTATCCTGCATTCATATACCGAAGCGAAACTGATGACGGCAGAATCTTCTATACAGTGCAACTCGGGGGGTTTCCCGACAGCTCTACTGCGAGAGAGTACTCTGACTACCTTGATGTCAGGGAGGTTGAGAGCATCACAGGCTGGAATATCGCTGGAAGATATGTGAGAAGGCTTAGATGAGGAAGAAATTCTCTGTCAGGGAGCTACAGGTCGTTGGAGTGCTCCTCTTCACGGTTTTGCTGGGACTGGTGGTGTCGTCTGTCAGCAGAAAGAATCCTCCGGCAGAGACTGCTTTCGAACAGGAGAGGCAGTCCGTGGTCTTTCCCATAGATGTGAACCGTGCTGGCCTGGACGAGCTTGTGCTCTTGCCTGGAATAGGACCTGTGAAGGCTGAAGCGATTATCCGTGAAAGAGAAAGAACAGGTGCGTTTTCAAGAGCTGATGATCTGCTTCGTGTAAGCGGCATTGGAGAAAAGACGCTGGAGTCAATCGTGGAGTTCATAGTAGTCGGAGAACCGGGCGAAGTATTTTCAGTTGACGATGAAATCCTGTTTGATCTCAATACCGTTTCCGCAGAAGGATTGGAGAAAATCAGGGGTATAGGACCAGTAAAGGCAGCTAGCATTGTTGAGTTTCGAGAGAAAAACGGGCCCTTTTGCTGCCTGGAAATGCTGACGCAGGTCA
Source organism: Thermotogales bacterium (assembly GCA_003561215.1). Taxonomy (GTDB): domain Bacteria; phylum Thermotogota; class Thermotogae; order Petrotogales; family Kosmotogaceae; genus UBA9910. Next base: position 871 of record PWXG01000030.1, on the reverse strand, counting down.
GTGGTATTGGCGAAACGACACTGAGCAGCCTGAAGGTTTTTCTCTACGTTAGCGGAGACGAGTGCGTTCATTCAGGAACACTTAAGGTAAACGTCAACAGAGCTGATGAAAACGAGCTTATCAAGTTGACCGGTGTGGGCCCGGTGATCGCCGCGGCAATTATTGAACACAGGAATCTGCACGGGCCCTTTCGAGACGAGAATGACCTGATCAATGTAAGAGGAATTGGCGAGAGAACTCTTGAAAACATGATAGATATGATCGAGTTCTGATTATTCCGGAAAGGGTGTGAATGGCATGAACAGGGAGAAGCTGGAATCAATGGCGACCAGAGTCGAAAGTCTGGGTGAAGACATTGGGCTTTTGATGAGACTTGCAGACGGCAGCGGGAAATCTCTGGGATCGCCGTTACCAGCAGAAGTCCCGGAGCTGATTATCGCTCTGGCAAAGTCTACAAGATCAAGAAGCTCTACCACCCTGGGAAAGGATACTGTATATGCGCTCCCTGTTTTTGTCGAGGGCGAGACCCTGATCGTAATCGTCTACGGGGAAGTGCGTGAAGATCACTCTTTCAGGCTCATCAAACACATAGTAGAAAGGTCGCTGTCTTAACCTTGTTCGTGCAGGATATTGCCCTTAACGTCCCGCTTGATCTGAATACAACTCTGAACTGTGGGCAGGCTTTCAGGTGGGATAAATCCGGAGATTGCTGGAAAGGTGTGGTCAGGAGCACTGCGCTGAAACTCTTCCAGAACGAGAGCAAAATCACAGTAATGTCTTCTTCTCCAGAACTCCTGGGTATGGAGCTTGACAGTGGTCTGGCCTACTATTTTGGGCTGGACCATGACCTAGGATCGATTCACAGCACTCT
>PWXG01000071.1 GCA_003561215.1 Thermotogales bacterium | reverse complement strand
TCAGCGATTATCGGGTACGCCATATCTCGCATGTATTTCAAGGGACGGGAGACTCTCTTCAACTTCGTCATATTCCAGATGCTCTTCCCCGGCTTTCTGTTTATAGTACCACTCTATGTACTGATTAGAGGTCTGGGATTACCTGACACATATTCTGCAATGATCTTGCCCAGTATCATGTCCGCCTGGGGAGTCTTCATGTTCGCCCAATCATACAAAGCGGTACCCGTTGACTATATAGAAGCTGCCAAAATGGATGGAGCCGGTACGCTGTGGATCATCTTCAGAATAATGGTTCCTTTGTCCAGTGCAACTGCGTCGATAGTAGGACTCTTCACTTTCATAGGAATCTGGGACAATTTCATGTGGCCGCTAATCGTAATGAGAGATTACAACAAGATGCCCCTTTCCGTGCTTCTTGCGACTTTTAACATGCAGTACGGACAGTACGTGGGCCCGATTCTTGCAGGATCAGTATTGCAAACACTTCCGATGGTCTTGATCTTCCTGATTTTCAGAAGGTATTTCTTGCAGGGAATATCCATGGCATTGAAGTAAAGGAGGTAGCAATGTGGAACTAAGACTAACCAGGCATGTTCTCAGTCCCATTCTTTCGCCTATTGCCGATCATCACTGGGAATCGAAGTATGTCTTCAATTGTGCGGTCGTAAAACGCCATGATCTCTTTCACATGCTATACAGGGCACAGGGTGAAGACATGGTTTCCAGAATCGGCTATGCAATCAGTACGGACGGTATCCGGTTTAACAGGCTAGAAAAACCTGTGTTCGGGCCCGGTTCTCCTTCCGAGCTCTTTGGTGTCGAAGATCCCAGGATCACACAAATTGACGGCAGGTTCTATATGCTTTACACCGGATACTCCCCGGAGGGAGTAAGGATCTGCATGTCCTCATCAAAGAATTTCATTGTCTGGCAGAGACATGGCGTAATCATTCCCGACATAGACAACAAAGACGCTGCCTTATTCCCAGAGCAGGTCAGCGGAAAATACGTCCTGTTTCACAGAATCGAGCCTGATATGTACCTCGCTTTTTCTGACGATCTGGTTGACTGGAGTGATTTTGTCAATATAGCCGGCCCGAGAAAGGGCTATTGGGACGATTTGAAGATCGGTGTTGGCGGCCCACCTCTGAGAACAGATTACGGGTGGCTTGTTCTGTACCACGGTGTAGAAAACACGTCAAAACCCACTTACAGACTTGGATTTCTTCTCCTGGATCTTGATGATCCTCGACGTGTAATAAAGAGAAGTGAAGAACCTATCCTTGAACCGGAAGAGGAATGGGAGATTTACGGAGGCATCCCTAATGTTGTCTTCAGTGATGCAATGGTTCTGCACAATGATCAGTACTACATCTACTATGGAGCGGCAGATAATCACGTTGCGCTTGCGACCATAGAAGTATCAGAAGTGGAAAAATGGATGAGAGGGTGATATCGTGAGATTTCGAGTCTTTGTTCTTGTGACTGCGATTCTTCTTTTCAGTCTGGCAGTCTTCTCAACCCCTATTGCATTCACATTCGACAGGGTCTACGACCTCTACAGGCTAAGTGACGAACCCGTACTCGTTCCGCAGGGATTCGGTTTTGAGGCAAGATCTTCATACAACCCCGCTGCCATAATCGTTGACGGTGAAATCTGGTTGTTCTACAGAGCAGAAGACTGGACGGGAACAGGTAGGTGGAACGGAACGTCCAGAATCGGACTGGCCCGTAGCACTGATGGACTGAACTTCCACAGAAATGAAGAACCGGTCTTTGTCCCCAAGGAGAGCTATGAGCTCCCTGGAGGATGTGAAGATCCGCGGATCGTCAAGATCGATGGACAATACATCATGACCTACACTGCGTACGACGGTTCTGTGGCCCGTTTGTGTATTGCAGTCTCCGACGATCTGATCAACTGGGAACGATTTGGACCAATTATCAGGACAATGCAGTGGTCGAAAGCAGGCGCGATCGTCCCTCAGAAGATCAACGATCGATACTACATGTACTTCGGAGATACAAGCATATATCTCGCTTACTCCGAAGACCTCAAAAACTGGAGAGTGTTGCCAAGACCTGTAATGGATCCGCGCCCCGGTCAGTTCGACAGCAGGCTGGTAGAACCAGGTCCTCCTCCGCTGATCACGGAAGAAGGAATACTGCTCTTCTACAACAGTGCTGACTATTCGAACATCTACAGAGTCGGCGCTGCCTTATTTGACATCAACGATCCCGGACGATTGCTAAAACGTACCGACAGCTTTTTGCTTCAACCTGAACTCTCGTGGGAAATCCACGGTCAGGTTCCAAATGTTGTGTTCGTCGAAGGACTTGTTATAAAAGACGGACGTTTGCTTTTGTACTACGGGGCAGCAGACATCTACGTGGGAGTAGCGGCAATCGACCTGAAATAGCAAGATAGTTAGGTCGTGGCAGAATCATCAAGTGTAACAGGGGGGTGGCAGTTCTTGACAGGTGAAATATTCAGGAAGCGCCTGGAATTGCTCAGGGCGCTAATGAAATCCAGTGAAAGTGATTCTTTACTCATATCGCGTTGTGATAATTTCGCCTGGCTTACTCTCGGCGCGAGAAATTACATTTCGCTGAACTCCACTGAAGGTGTCTGTTCAATCCTGGTCACCAAAGACAGACCTGTCTTGCTGCTGGACAATATCGAGAATGACCGTATACTCGAAGAAGAGCTGTCTGACGAGATACTCTCGGAAATGCAGATCTGCACTTACAACTGGTGGGACGACCTCGAGAGGATATTGCTCTCCGAGTTTAATGTGCATTCGCTCATTTCTGATTCGAAGAACATTGGTGAGGTTCTCTCTCCTGTATTGCTGCTCCCTTTGAGGTTGCAACTCTGTTCCGAAGAAATTGACACCTACAGAGAGATTGGTGCGATCTGCGATTCAGTGCTCCACGAACAGATACTGGGGATTTCTCCAGACCTTACCGAAACAGTCGTGCAGGCCAGAGTTGCATCGGCGTTTATTGAAAGAGGACTGGAACCTGTTCTTGTCCTGGTCTTTGGTGAAGAGAGCGCGCAGAGGTATCGTCATAACCTCCCACGTGAGATTGAGATAGGAAGCAAAGCATTCGTAAGCGTTTGTGTAAGGAAGAAAGGGCTGATAGCGTCAGCAACACGTTCAGTTCTGTTCGGACAGAATCGGAATTATGAAGAGCTGCACAAAAAGGTCTCCCGGATCGATGCTCTTGCTATCGCTAATTCTATACCTGGCATTAAGCTCGACAGCCTCTTTGATCTCATCAAGAGAGAGTACGCAACTGCGGGGTTTCCCGAAGAGTGGAAGAAGCACCATCAGGGCGGTCTTGCGGGCTACAATGCCAGGGAGGTTTTCGCCAACCGATACTCGAATCACGTGCTCAAGTCAGGGAGTGCTGTCGCCTGGAACCCAACGATTACAGGTGTCAAGTCCGAAGACACCGTTGTTGTTACTACCGAGGGAGCAGAGATTGTCACATTTCCTCGATCAACATTCTGGCCTGAACTGGAATACGAGATTAACAACATTGTTATCAGACGCCCTGATATAGTGGTGATCTAGTTTCTGGACTCATTTGGTCACTCTTCCGGAGCTGGGGGCTGGCCACACTCAAGAAACTGAACCCCATAGACACTCCTTTTATGGGCTGGTTGCACTTTTCGAGCTATTGTAAGCAGG
>PWXG01000167.1 GCA_003561215.1 Thermotogales bacterium | reverse complement strand
GCAAGCCTACCTCCTCGAAGTGGTTCCATAACCACCACAGGAATTCCTTTTTGTGCGGCCAGCTTCATGCCCTTCACACCAGCCTGGTATTCTTGATCCAGGAAATTGAGTTGTATCTGCGTCATGTCCCAGCTGTACGACATCAGGATATCGCGAAACACGTCATAACTGTCGTGAAAAGAAAAGCCCACAAAGCGCGCCCTTCCATCTTCTTTGATTCTGTCCAGAAAGCTGAGCGCCCCAAGGTCCTTAACCTTGTTCCAGAATCTGCTATTGAGGGTATGGAGAAGGTAGAAGTCTACGTAGTCCGTCTTCAGTTTCCCAAGCTGCTCGTCAAGATGTTTGTCGAAATCATCAGTCTCCTCAACTTTCCAGACCGGACATTTTGTTGCAATGAACACATCTTTTCTTGATCCATCAGCGAAAGCTTCTCCGACAAGCTTCTCGCTTTCGCCTTCATGATAGGAGTAAGCAGTATCGAAGTAGTTCACCCCGTTCTTCGCAGCAGTGCGAATCATCTCTATAGCGATATCCCTTTTTACAAGCTGGTTCCCTTGAGAGTCTTCTTCAGTCGGAAACCTCATACATCCAAGCCCGAATACCGATACTTCGAGTCCTGTATTGCCAAATGGTCTGTATCGCATTGTTGAAACCTCCTATCATCTCTAGTCAATAATAACATCCTGAAATCGTGTGGACTGTGAACTCGATTACCGAGTGAATGGTGATAACAAAAGCAGGTTTGAGGGGCAGGTTAAGAATCAGGTTAAAAGGCAGGTAGAGTTTTGAAGGAGCAGGACACGAGAGTGCGGACTTACGGAAACCCGGTCGTGCGGAAACCAAATGATAGAACGAAAGAAGACGTTCGAGAACACCGACGTGCGACGTCCGAAAAAACCAAGATCCAAAAGTATTATCAGTAATGGTGCATCAGCAGTGCTGTGCCCTTCGGATGAAATCCGACGATATCATCTTGCATGAAGACAATGAGATATGAACAAGATACTTGAAGCTGTGCTGCGTGTTTTCGAGCGTAGTTGGAAAACCCGGTCGTGATGGAGCGGCTGGAGCAAGATCAGTAGCAGCATAGGGTCTGTAATCTTTTTCGTGTAAACATACAGAGAATCCCTCATTCCCTGCTCTTGCTCAAAGAAACCATCAACCAGCAACTAGAAACCAACAACTGCCCTTCAGCAAACAACAACATTCTATTCGGTATCTAGAAAATCTTCTCACAGCTGCCCTCTGTGCTATTCGATTTTTCATAGCTCAGTGAAAAAGACTAATGCTCAGTTCTGATACTGCGCCGTGTGAAAGACACCAGACCTCCAGCCGTAAAGACAGCAGCAATAAGAAGCAGAACAATCATCGGAGCAGCAGTAACTGCTTCCGTCGGGCCCGGTACATGGGTAAAAGGTGAGATATTCTGAACCCATTGTGGGAGATCCAGGGCTGGGCCCAGAAAAGGACCTGCCAGTAAGCTGATTATCAAAATCGCCCATGAGAGCATTGTACTCCATCGTGGGGCCAGACCAAATATCAGGAGGAAAAGCCCCGCCAGAACAAGAACGGCCGGCGCTTGGATCAGCGACGATTCTACCACCTTATACCACCTGATATCCGTTTCTACGAAAGCGGATACAGCGCCCCCCAACCCCCATGCCGTAAGGATAACGATTGTTCCTGAGAGCATACACATAACATGGCTCATGATCCATCTCAAGCGGGTTACCGCCGTGGCTAGAACTGGCTCTGCAAGGCCGTTGGCTTCTTCAGATACCATTCTCAGAAACGCTTGTACAGTATAGAAAGCAACAAACGGTCCCAACATGGCCATCAGCGCCCTAACAAACGTCTCACTCATGTTGAAAATATCGCCGAATATCTGGTCTGCTCTCTCAAGGCCGCTCATTTTTTCGCTGAATTCGCCAATCATGTTGCCAAATACAGCTCCGAAGACAACCACCGAGACAGACCAAATAACCAGCAGTCTGTGCTGCATCCTCCAGGCCAGACCCACGGGGCTCAGAAGTCTTGAAGACGCAACTGCGGGTCCTCTGCGCGCAGGGATCATCCCCATCCCTACGTCCCTGCGGCTGTTGAGCATAAAGGCTGCTTTTACGCAAAGTGCAAGAAAAACTGCGAACAGCAAGACTATCCACCAGTTATTCTGATGAAAGGCATGGATCTGCTGATACCACCCGAAGGGAGACAGCCAGACCGGCCAAGCACTTATGACCTCCATCGATGCAGGCTTGAACTCTCCCAGCATGTTTCCTATACCGCTCAGCATAAATGAAGCGCCTATGACCAGTCCGGCCATGCCGTTGGCACCGCGAGTGCTCTCTGTCAGCTGGGCGGTTATTGCTGCCACGCCAGCAAAAGCAATACCCACAGCCCCAAGGGCAGCACCAGCTGCAAAAGAACCCCATGCGGGTTGGCCGTTAATCATAAAAGCGACTGCGATCAGAACAGCCAGTAGAATGTTTGCAGCCGTTGTGACTATTAGTGCTGCCAGCAAGCTGGCATGACGGCCCACTACAGTCGATCCGATTAACTCCTCACATCCGGTCTCTTCATTGTGCCTTGTATGCCGTGTAACGGTCAGAACTGCAAAAAGAGCAATGGCAAGGGCGATTACTGTGGAAACCCTCATCATGACAAACCCTCCAAGGCTAACACCGGATGCTGGCGCCAGGAAAGCCCGCATAACGGGATTGCTTGAATGTGCTGTAGTCATGTTGATTATGTCTTTCTCTGAAGGCAGCATTGCACCAAACGCAGCGATCAGCATACCCGTCAAGATTGCTATGCCCAATATCCATGCCACAAGCCTGATCCGGTCGCGCTTAAGAGCAAGCATTACAAGAACGTTCGTTCCGAGGTAAACGCTTGTCTTCATCAGGAAGTCCTCTCTTTCTCCCTGTCATCTTCCGCTTCAAGTCTGTCACCGTAGTGGTGCATGAACAGTTCTTCCAGAGTCGGGGGTCTGCTGATCAGTGACTTGAATCCAAACTGTGCCAGATGGCTAAGCGTCCCGTGAAGCTTATCGCTTTCCACCTGGAAGCGGGCCCGGGTTTCTTCCACCAACAGGTCATGAACACCTTCAATCTTTTCCAGTCCCTCGATCGGATTTTCTGTCTCTACGGATATCGATATGCGGGTCAGGTGACGGAGTTCATCCAGGGTTCCTGATTCTACGATCTTCCCTTGCCTGATAATACTCACCCTGTCGCATAGCTTTTCCACTACCGAGAGGGTATGACTCGACAGTAGCACCGTCCGACCCATTTGCTTAAGCTCCAGGATACTCTCCTGAAATACGGCTTCCATTAGGGGATCCAGCCCCGATGTCGGCTCGTCAAGCAAGAACAGATCCGCATCGGAAGCCAGAGCCGATACTATGGCTACCTTCTGGCGATTGCCTTTTGAGTAAGTGCCACACTTCTTGGTCGGATCAAGCTCAAATCGCTTCAGCATTTCGTCCCGTCGCTCTCTGTTTATTCCGCCGCGCAGCTTGTTCAGCAAGTCAATCACCTCGCCGCCAGTAAGAGTCGGCCATAGGTTGACTTCACCCGGAACGTAGGCCATAGAACTATGCAGCTCAGCAGCGTGGTTCCATGAATCCTTTCCGAATATGTCAGCTTTGCCTGAGTGTTTGCGGAGCAGTCCAAGAAGAATCCGGATCGTGGTAGTCTTGCCAGCGCCGTTCGGTC
>PWXG01000014.1 GCA_003561215.1 Thermotogales bacterium | reverse complement strand
TTTTGTGCCCTTCTTTCAAATGCATTTTCGCAAACAAGGGCAGTGGATTCCGCTGCCCCTACAATACTCTTGATGATGGTTCTGGCTTTTTCCCTGATGGGACTGGCTCCCACTGAGTGTACCTACCTTAACTGGACGTACTTTTGTGCCCTACCCCATAAGGGCGAAAAACATCACCCAGAGTAACGTAGGGGCAGAACACCGTTCTGCCCTGATATTTAATAGATTGACAAATATAGGATCTGCTGTAACTGCGTTTTTTTGAATTGAAGCGGTCAGAAGAAGGGCATAATAGTATTATGCCTACCCCACAGGTTCGCAAAACCTCTTCTAGTAAATGTATATAGCACTGCAATCAGAGCCTTCGCAAGTCTGCACCTACTAAACCCTGTAACCTTCAACTGCTTTTCAACCGTGATCCCCAACCTACCAAGATCGCGAACCTGCCATCATTCTCCTGTTCTTCTGTGAGTGTCAGTATCTAAGTCACAAGTTGTAGAATCTGTTAGATGAAACAAAACGGAGGTGTCGGTGTCTATGCGTCTTACTCGTTTGCTCTTCTCGTGTTCCTTTACTCTCTTCATTGTTTTCGTTCTCTCCACGACAGTTGCAAAAGCTTCAAATCTTGCTGAACCAGTTGAGTTTGAAGCCTTGATGGTTATCTACCACACGCACGAAATCGAAGCAAACCTGGAAATTCCTGTGCTGAAATCCATGGAGAATGAAGATATCCAGGATAAACTGAACACAATGTTTGAAGACCACGCCGAAGCTTTCGTGCGAGAGGTCTATTCCTGGTATGAAGAATATGCCCAGATGGCTAAGGAGTATGATTTTGAGCCTCACACATTTGTTGCTTACACCAGGTATTCGGTGACTTTCAACGAGGCCGAGATCCTGAGCATTCCCGTGACGTATTATCAGTACACGGGCGGGGCGCACGGCATGACAGAAATACGCTCATATAATATCGACCTCAGAAACGGCAATCTCTTTGAGTTAAGGAATATCCTTGACGATCGGCAGTTGGCGACGGTCAATGCAGAAATCAAACGACAACTGCTGGAAGATACCGAATCGTATTTCCCAGAAGCAGCTGAGAGCTTTGAGGGAGTGGCTGACAATCAGGGTTTCTACCTGAAAAATGGAGAACTCGTCATATACTTTCAACTTTACGAGCTCCAGCCTTATGCTCTAGGTTTTCCGGAGTTCATCTTCTCTCTCGACTCTCTTGAACTCAGCATAGAACAGATAAGGCATATTCTATCTGAAAAAGCCGAACCAGCGAGTGATTCCTGAGCTTCATAACCCTGGTTTGTCTGCCCAAGTCATTCAAATAAGCTTAAGTACTCTCCATATCCTTCTTCTTCGAGCTTCTCCCTGGGGATGAAACGGAGTGCAGCAGAGTTTATGCAGTATCGCAAACCCGTAGGAGCGGGCCCATCGTTGAAAAGATGGCCCAGGTGTGAGTCTGCCTCTTTGCTTCTTACCTCTGTCCGCACCATACCGTACCTTGTATCCTTTCTTTCAACGATGCTGTCTTCATTGATAGGCCTTGTAAAACTAGGCCATCCACTTCCCGAATCGAACTTGTCCGCTGAACTGAAAAGGGGCTCACCGGAGACTACATCGACATAGATACCTTTCTCCTTGTGATCCCAGTACTCATTATTGAAAGGACGTTCAGTGGCGTCTTCCTGAGTAACCCGAAACTGGATATCTGTTAGCCGTTCTCGAAGTTCTGACATGTCTTTTTCTCCTTTCTCTTCTTCTAATAAAATGCATGTGTTCACAGGCTCTAACTCATCTGAAACCGACCCTGTGAGTAAGACAGTTATCACAAGAATCAATACCGCAATACCGATGTATGTTCCTGTCTTTTGCCTGTTCATTTGGCATCACGCTCCTACTTAATTATAACAGTTCTAAATATCAACAGCTTAGACTCATCGAGAACACACTCTGTTTGCTTCACGAAAAAGCACAAAAATCTTCTGCTGCTAGTGGGCTTATGCTATGAGAACGAAAGGCTCTGATAGAAAAAACCACCCTGAATCCCTTGCAAACTAAGACAATTCTCAAGACCCCAAGGATGCTTGCTTTGTTTGAATCAATTGTAATATCATCTGAGTAACGCATAAAGCTCTACCAGTTCAGTCTGAAGAGCTGCTAGATGACGAAGATTCGGTGACATACAGCCAAGTATAAGCTAACGAAAACACAGCTGCAATGTCAGTAAGGGGGTATATCATGAAATCACGAAACACATATCTTTTACCGATAATTGTCATTGTCATCATTCTTGTATTCACGACCGCCTGCATCTTCAAGGATCTCAAGACGGCTTCTCCACAAGTTATCAGCGTTAGTGAAGTGTCTATCGGTGAACATGCGTGGAGGATTCTGGGCCTTGGCCTTGAAGGAACTGGCCGAGTTGAGATCAAGATGAACAAAATCGGCAAGTTTGGAAACGCCTGGACAGTTGAATTCAAGCTACCATCCCCAGTAGTTCCTGAAGCAGATCTTCAAGTTGAAGTAGATTACTCAGCCAATACTATAGTCATAATCCTCGCAAGACAAACCGGATTTGACATACCAGAAAACAGTGCAGAAAGCATTGCTGCAGCTATTAACGATGCTGATTCGAAAGATTTGTTTGCGGCAAGATCGGTTTTTGCTGGTCAGATTGCTTCAGCAGGCGGACCATATAGCTTGATAGGCGGAGAAGATATCAAGCTCATCCTCACCTGGTCTGAACCAGTCTTCAATGGAGATAGCGAATCTGACTTTGAACTGGACGGAGAAAAGGCAACCAGTGCCTCAACCATTGACAGAGAAAACACAACAACTCTTCAATGGTATGAAGTCAACCTTGATCCCCTAGAAGATGGCAATCAACTTGCCATCTTTGAGAATGCGTTAGAAAACTCAGCCTCTTTGGGAAACCTGGAGCAGATACTTGAACGTATTGGCGCAAATAACTGGGAAACACAGTAGAATTTCGTCCTGATCTTAACTCTTGGCTTCAAACCTGAACAGGGTCCTCCACTTCACAGTTTTCCGAAGGTTATCCATAAGTCGCAAGCTGCACGCCGCACAACGTCTCCTGCTCTTTGCTTTGAATCCCATCCTCCGGAGGGGTGGCGCAGAGCGCCGGGGTGGGTGATCTTCTCTCGCACGTCGGAGTTTTCGCACGTCGCAAGTTGCACGCCGGCAATTTCGTGTTTTGCTTTTCTTGCCATACCCGCACGCGGCAAAACACCAGCTTCGAGTCCAGAGTCCCGGGTCCGAGTCCTGAGCTGACAGACCGTGGTAGTGTTTTAGTTAAGCTGGTCTCAAGGGTTGGGGTCTTCATCGCAAGTCGGGTTTCTCGCACAGCGGAACTCTCGTGTCTTATTCTCTTACTCTACCCTCTACCTGCTTCTCAACCTGACCCTTAACCCTGCTTCTGAACCCTCTACCTGCACCTCAACCCTCTACCCTTGTTCCTACAGCACCTGCTCTTGTTCACCCGAGCTTGCTCTTCCACTCTACCTGTCCCTTAACCCTCTACCTGAATCTTAACTCTTGTTCTTCCTACACCCTCCTTGTGTTCTAGCTGCATGTTGTTGTCTTGACTAATGTAGGGTGCACAGGATTCCTGTGCCCTTCGTAGTAGACCAGCGAAGCGTTTCTTTCACATCATACAGGTTTGTTTCTTTGATGCATCGCGAAGGTTCTG
>PWXG01000090.1 GCA_003561215.1 Thermotogales bacterium | reverse complement strand
GGGCTTCTGAGGAGCCTTTCGTAAGTCTCAGGAGCCTTCTCCCTGAACTCTTCAGTGGGTTTTGGTTCCAGTATTCTTTCAAGCACAAAACCGGCATCAATCAAAGGATTTATCACTGAGCCGAGCGGACGACTGTAGTACGGAACAGCAACCGGAGACCCAAATCCTTTCCAAACATACTCCACCTGCTCAGTTTCAAAATAGTCAAAACCCTCTGGATGGGTCCTGTACTTCACAAACGGGTGGTCTGATGAAAACACCAGGCTGCCGCCACGTTTGAGAACCCGGAAGAACTCTGTGAATATTGGTTTCCAGTCCTTCACGTAATCAAGCACCAGAGGAGCAAGAACAATATCAAACAATTCGTCAGAAGCAAAGAAAAGGGGTTCTTCAAGAACAGCCAGTTCAACTCTGGCTCTTTCCCCTAGCCGCTTCTTTGCAATATCAACCATCTTCTCGTTAGCATCGAAAGCTACTACTTCTGCTCCTCTTTCGATGAGCCATTCCGCATAGAAGCCCGGCCCGCATCCCACATCAAGAACACGCTTACCATTCACATCGGGTAGTAGTGAAAGCGTCGCGGGTCTTTCATAATAGGCGTTGTGGGGTTTTTCATCGACAATGGCAGCATACGATTCAGCCAGTTCATTGTAGGCATCCTGAGCCAAAGGTCGAGGTCTGCCTGAACCCGTATCATTCATGATAGCACCTCCAAATGGCGACTATTTCCAGAGTACTGATAGAACTCTCCTCAAGCATTCCTTCAACCTTCAGATAATACTTGATTTTCTGGACCTAAGACGTGGGAATGCTTTATTGACAGCCTCTCTTACTCTTGACCAGCAATAGCCCACCTGTATCTATAGAAGTGAGGCTTGTCAAATCTGAGCGAGAGGTGTTTTCTGAAAAACAGCCGCCTCTTCACTATGATCCTGAAGTGTCCTGAAACGGCCACTCATGGAACGTTCGAAGAGCCACTTTGTTGTGCGATCTGGAATTAACGCTTGATTCAGAAAGGATCAGGAGTGTTCTTACTGGTTCCTGGTCTTCGATCTCTTATGTCCTTCAGAGTATCGGATATCTCAAACAGAACTACGATTAGTTCACAGGCTATTCGAATCACAATTGGCCCAAGAAACAGAGTCAGAATACCTGAAAAGACAACTCCACCTCCGCCAAAGGGCATTCCAGCGCCCTGAACGATCCTCACTAGTCCAGTTATGATGCAAGCTGCCAGACCTATCCAGTATATGTATTGCATGAACACTGGGGTAACCATTTTCTTGAGATAAAGAAACTCCCGCACAACAACCCACCTCCCACAATCATGATTTTGCCTGGCATTTATGACAGAACACGAAGCATCAAGGCGTATTCAGTGGATCCACCATTTCCCATTTTTCTATAGCTGACCAATCTCGAAGCATCCGTTCTGCTTCAGTGTCACCGATCAAGCATTAACGCTACACCTATCCAGATAGCACACAGACCTCCAAGTAAAGCCAGAACGACCAGCAGAATTCCCAGAACTGTTGCAAAGCGCGTGGAAAGCGTTTCGCGCCACAAAGGTCGAAGAACCGAGACAGGATCATGACGCAATTTGTGTATCAGAAAGGGAGTAATGACGAGCAGAAATACCCCCGCGAGAAGCAATGAATATGTTATCCAGAGCAACTTTGGTTCCTCCTTATTATTATGAGGAAGCGTCTAACAGCAGCTTGTCCCCCGAGCTTATCATGGGAAAAAAGGACCTATCATGGCGCTCTACCGAGAACATGTGTGTTTAGTCAATACTAATGGAGTGCAGTGGAGAAAATCAAGCTATCCAGCGACTTCATGCTTGTTTTGGCAATATCTTCTGTAAGTGTGACTGTCTGATCAGCCGATAGACGGCATCGAAGATAGCAATCCCCCATCACGAATACCAGGGTAACAAGATCAGTCAAATGGGTCTAAGGACTGATCAGGTTAAGATCAACGAACAAGATTCAGATAGAAGGGAAGGATTTCGCGTGAGCACTCTCTCCTTCAGCAAACTATCAAGAAGACTCAATCAATGGGGATTCAGGGTCGTCTCAGACATCAGAATCCTGAACATGAGCGAACGAATCTCAGAAGCTGAGTGCGAACTCTCAACGTGATTCTCAAGCAGAGAAAGAGAGGTAGAGTTGCACGTACCGTTCAAGAAAGAATTCCTTGCTTTTGGGATGCTGACGAGGCTCATCCTCCAATATTATCGCTTCATGGAATGAAGGCACGTCTTGGCTACATAAAACGTTATCAAAGCAACTCAAATCGAAAAACCTGGTTCAATGACAGCACAATTGTCTATACAGGTCAGCAAGTGTTCGATATGGACAACAGCGTTCATTCTACAGATTATTCCAGATCACACCAAGAAGTAATTTCGAAATGCAGAATACGGTACCACAAGCTATACAGATCTGGTCCTCCACCTGAAGAGCAATATGCCGAGAAAATATAAGAGAAGCGCATATGCAATAACTAAGTAGAGAGAGTTCGTCACTTCACTCAGTGGATTTCCCGCAAGTATTGATCTGATACCGTCAACGGCGTGTGAGAACGGAAGAATCAGTGCAATTGTGCGGATAATCCCTCCAATAATCCTGAAGTCTGCAAAAGCTCCACTGAAAAAAGCTATGACAACTATGGTGATTGTCCCTGGTGCAGGTAAGGCACTCTCTGTAAACAACGATCCCAGGATCATTCCTATTCCGATGCAGATCATTGCAGTTGGAAGCAGGAACAAGAGTGATGTGATGTATCCGATACTAGGAGGAGCACCAAAGAGCGTTCCCGTAATAAACATAACGACGGTCTGCAGCAAGGCAATCAGGAAATAGGGGAGGGAATAGGCCAGAATAAACTCCCCGGGCTTGAGTGGTGTTGTCAGTAGCCTTATGAGAAAGGCTTTCTCTCTGTCTCTTGATAGCATTGATGCAGAAAACATCGTGAGAAATGCGAAGCTGAAGACCGTAATGCCCGGCATGATGTTGATAGGCTCGAATATCTCAAAAGGTACGTGTCCCTCGATTAACATGAATACTATCATCAACATTGCAGGATAGATGATACCCAGCGTTACTCCAGCTTTGTCGCGATAGATTTCCTTGAAGACCCTACCTGCAAGAGCAACCGTCCTCATTCTGGACCCTCCTTCTCCACGAGACTGGAGAATACATCATCGAGAGAGGGTTGCTTCATCGTAAGCCACTCTATCTTCACACGGTGAGAACGAACTGAATCAACGATATCGTCAAAGACAAGGCGCTCGCCCCTTATTTCAAGACCTTCTTCCGTCTCCTTCACAGAAGGATATCTCGTTTTCAGTTCATCTACACATATTTCAGGAATACGCTGAGCCCTGATAACCATTATCTGCATTACGGCAGTATCACGCTTGAGTTCATGAGGTGTTCCATGAGCGACAATCTTCCCGTCCTTGATAACTGCAACATGATCCGATAATGCATCAGCTTCTTCTAGATAGTGAGTTGTCAACAGAATTGTCTTCTTACCCTTGAAAGCTTCTATCTGCTTCCATATTGATCTTCTTGCATGTGGATCAAGCCCAAGGGTAGGTTCATCCAGAAAGAGAAGATCTGGATCGGAGATCAGAGCCATTGCCAGGTTTAGTCTTCGCTTCATTCCACCAGAGAGTTTCTTCACCCTATCGTTGCTTCTTTCTGAAAGCTCTGTCAT
>PWXG01000193.1 GCA_003561215.1 Thermotogales bacterium | reverse complement strand
TCGTTAACGACAAATACAAGTGTTTCCCAGTCTATATCATGGTCATCGGTGACCGTGACCGACACGACCGGTCTGCGGTCAAAAGTCGAAGCAAGATTTGGAGGATTGAGCCGATATACGATCGGTTCCTGGACATCCTCGGGTGGGAGAACTTCGATATCAGACTGGAATCGTGGTTTGATCTGCGGGTCTCCCCTGAACTTGCAGGAGATTCCAGTTACCTGGATTTCTTCGCCGACATCCAGTCCGGAGATATCGACACCGGTTGCCACTTCAACGCGCATTATTGTGCTACCAGTCTTGTCAGAGATGTCGATGTTGGAACTGCCCGAAGAATATGTCGTGATATTTCTTATAGTTACTCGTTCCAGCTTAACCAGCAAACCCTCATTCTCATCAAGACCGGCGATGTCGGTAAGCTTTGGGTCTGGCACCGGAACCTCTTTTTCCACAATCTCCAGCTGGTTCATGACAATCTGTCTTTCACCATTGAACTCGCCTGCAGTGCCCGTGATGCGCACTCTATCTCCATAACTGGCGTCAAAAGTGAGTCCGCTGGGGTAGTGAACCATTATTCCGGCAGAACGATCCTGAACATAGAATGTTCTTGTGCCCATGGTATCCGGTGCTGTGACGACACCGATAACGGTGACTTCAGTACCATCAGGGAAACCTCTGGCATCGGCTATCCAGGCTACACCGGGTTCAATCGGCGGTTCGACCTTGACCAGTTCGTCGGGATCACGCGGCTTGACCTGTAAAGCACCGCGAAACTGGCCGATTATCCCGATGAGTGTGTAATAGTTTCCGACTTCGCCGTCAAATTCGTCGTATGTTGTACCGATACGGTTGTCTACCCTGATAAGAGCTTTGCCGGTTTCATCTTCGACTATCATCTCGAAAGTGCCATAAATGTTCACTTCTCTGATCTCGACAATCTCAACCTGATGCAGTTTTACCAGGAGCCCTTCGTCATCAAGAGAGAGATCACCAACTTTTGCCACTACTGGATCCGGTTCCGGCAACATTTCTTCTGCGAACACTATGGAACCGTCTTGGACCTGCCTTTCGCCGTTATAGGTGGCGAGTTTTCCTGCAACGATAACGGTGTCTCCAGGACTATAGGTGCCGGAAGGAGAGGGTTCCCATATGTAGATTCCACCAGACTCATCCTGGATGTAGAACCCCGCACCGCCCCAATTACCTGGAGTCGAAGTGACAACACCTCTCACGGTTACGCTTAGGCCGTCATCAAGCTTTCGGGCTTCTGCTATGTCTATGATCTCTGTTTGTCCATCAGTCGAAGCCATTGACATGCCAGCAAAAACAACCACAAGAGCCAGAAAAAGGAGTACCAACTTTCTAGTTACACCCATAGTTCAACACCTCCAAAGCTCATGATGATCTGGTTTTGATAGGAAACGGATATTCACTTGAGGATTCGTTTTACAGAGCCTCCTATTTCGTCTGGAGCTGTCCTTGAATAATCTGACACGTGAATAGATTTTACGAGCTCGATTGTTACAGGTCGAAGGGATAATTCAAGAATTACCGGCACGGGTTTTCCCAAGAGTGTGGTTCTCACATTCCCGTTGTATTCAGTATGCACCGGATAGACATCAGGTCTTCTTATGATAGACAGCCTCCAGCCATTCCGCCATTTCTGAACGACAGGTTTTGTTGTCAACATGATTCTACCACCAGCCAGGAGGATTGGGAACACTCAAAAAGCCTTCTGTCTCCAACGCCTATTGCATAAGGAATGCAGTCTTTTTCTTTTTGAAGCGCTTAGTATGAAGAGCTTTCATTTATTCCAATTCTATCAGTATCTGGGGGGGTACAGAATGAACCCGGTGCCTATCACTGAAGATCCCTGATTCAGCAACCCTGCACGAAAACCGCACAGATCCTGGGGAGGAGTTCATAATGACCATACGAGGCTCCGAAACAGCGGAAACTAGTAATGAAGCCATTTTTGTTTGTATGAGGACTGAAAAAGCTGAAGAACCCCCTCTGAAGGTGTTTGTGAGAACCTTACCAGCGGGACTTCACGCGAAGTTCTCTGCAAAGACCGGTGAGCTTGATTGGGAAAAGACCTTCGGAGAATGGTTGCCAGCGTCTGGTTATCGCAACAGATGCCACGTGCTAGAATGCTTTTCTGAAGGACCTTATAGCGATGAAGATCTTGACGAATCAGTAACTGATATGCATATACCCATTCAGAAAGAAGAATGAATTTGAAAGACACAAGGTTGACCTTCTGGGCCAGGAGTTTTGCGGCGAAGGACCAAGGAACGCTAGAATAGTTAATGCTGAGAAATAGAAATAGTCAATGGAGTCTAAGCTAAGGGAACGCATTATGAGATTGTTTTTGCTCGTCAAGGCCAAAGCCAAGCACTCTTCATGGGATTTCGAATGGAGTATAAGAAGCAAGGACTGGGCAGGGTGCAGGTGCAAGCAAGTGAGTGCTCCTGCAAGGGCACCGGAACACTAGCCTATCACCCGTGCCTTCTGTAACCAACTACTCCACGTTCTGAGAGTGATGCTGTCCTTGCCGATTATCTGGGCACAGACGCGAGCCTGTAGAAGTACTGAAGAGAGTGTGACTATGGGGTAATCGAATAGAGATATGACAAAAAGCATGAGAGATACGGAAGAAACTGTATGATTGTGGACGACTCGCGATAATTGAAGTAGGCTGATTGATGAAGGAGTAAGCTTCTGCGATATTTGAGACGTTTCATTCGTTTCGTTGAAAGGCTTTGAGACCACTTCGTGAACGGTTGGGTTATCGTTGTATCTTATTACACTGTGGGGTTAAGCAGTTGATGCCTCTAACAATGAAGAACCTATGTAATGACAGGCTACCGCAAAAAGGCATCGATTGCTCCACATTCGCAGAATCGAGATGACGACATGCAGTTTACATATTAATGAGTAGATCAACTACCGGCGAATTCAGAATTGTCAGAATAGGAGGAACTCATGGAGAACAAGACAAACCGTCTATACCGAGACCTTTCCTGGCTGTGGCCGATGTGGGGTAGTGTATCAGAATACGAGCGACATTGCGCAAACGTGGAGCGGTTAATCAATCAACACGCAGAACGAGAAGTGAGGTCGCTGCTGAACATTGGGTGTGGCGCCGGAAAGAACGTCTTCAACCTTAAAAGGCGCTTTTCAGTTACAGGAATTGATATTTCCTCCGCGATGCTTGAACTTGCTTATAAGACTAATCCGGAATGCCGATTTTATCAGGCTGATATGAGGGAATTTAGTCTAGATGGGCTGTTTGGTGCTGTTCTAATTGATGATGCAATCAGCTATATGACAACAGAAGAGGACTTGAAAGCAGTCTTTTCCAGAGCTTACGACCACCTCAAACCAGGTGGAGTAATGATTTGCGGTCCGGATGAAACGAAGGAGACTTTTGTCCAGAACCACACTACCGCAACGAAAGCATCTGAGGATTCGAAGCCGGAACACCTGGATATTACTTTCATCGAGAACAACTACGATCCAGACCTGGACGACACTGTATATGAGACCACGATGATCTTCCTTATTCGCGAATATGGAAAACTCAGAATCGAACAAGACCTCCATAAACTGGGTCTTTTCTCTTTGGACACCTGGAGAAACACCCTCCATGATGTGGGTTTCAAGGTTTCCGAATCACTGGAGGATGAAGAGGACAGATACTATGTTACCTTTGCCTGTGTAAGGCCATTGTC
>PWXG01000257.1 GCA_003561215.1 Thermotogales bacterium | reverse complement strand
TGCAGGATATCAAAGAAATCGGAGGCCTGTTGATACAGGCAAGTAAGGAATGGAAAGCTCTAGAGATAAAGGCGACCGTTGATAACAGAGGCGAAATCATGGCTGACTTAAGAGTTACATTCGATGCTGAGAAAGATGAAGTCATGACAATACAGGAAGCAGCAGATTATCTGAAGGTTGCGGAGCAGAGCATATACAATCTGCTGAAAAGCGGAGCATTGAAAGCATTCAAAGTCGGAAGAGCCTGCAGAATAATGAAATCCGAGCTTGAGAGATTTATCGAAGAACACTCGAACGGAAAGTGAAGGCGAGAGACTGAAAGTGAATAGTGAAAGAAGCGAAAACAGCTTTAAGAGGCAGCCAGAGTTGGAAGAGCAAGACACGAAAGTTCCGTCGTGCGGGCAAATCTCAGAGAGACGAAAAACAACGACGTACGGAGATTTCGACTGACGATAAAACCTTTGTAGATACGGGTGAATAAGAACGGTTGGAAGAGAGCGGTTGAGGAAGAGTGGGTTTGAGGATCGAATAACCGAACCCCCTCAGGGCAAGGATAAAGGCAAGGACAAACATGAGGTTTCCGACAAAGCTGCAGAGGGCTTCTTCGTCGTACTTCACTTTCTCTTCTTCAGATGCAGTGTTATATCCTGCAATTAGTGTGCTCCATCTGCGGTACTTCACAAGATACCCTAATATCAGGAGCATTACAGCTATTGCGATATGAACAAAGACAATCAAGACTAGCCGCTCCCCTTGTAGAGGTTATTGATACAAAGGCCGTCCCCGGGACTTCTTGGATATCGTTACTTTCATCTCTTGCCTTGCAGTAGACACCGTTACTTGCTATTCCTCCTTCAACTTTTTCTGACAGATTGTGCATACTTTGTCTTTGTCAATGTGCGTCTTGCAGCAGGCCTTGTTGCAGACCCGGCACTGTCCACCATAATCTGAGCCGAAAAGATCAGAAGCGACACCTGCAAGGCCTTCACTCTGTAAAGGTTTGCCGCAGATGTCACACTTCTTGGCCATCCCAACACTCCCTTCACCACACAGCAACCATTCTAGAGCACTAGTCACGAGGTTTGCTCGCTGCAAATAGATCACCGCAGTTTTATAACGCCTACAACCAAATGATACCAGTAGATTGGGCTAAGAACAGCTGACGGTTGAACAAAAGAAGGTATAGCTTAAAGTGCAGGAGACTAAGTCCGATGAATCCGACTTGCCACAGGAGATAAGAGCGGTCTGGATGAGAAGACGAAGAACGAGATCCTTGCTGTAAGAGATGTTTGCCGTGGAGCAACACTGAAAGTCATCCTGGAAACACATTACCTTACTGACGAAGAGAAGCGCCTTGGTGCAGCAATTACCGCTGATGCAGGCGCGGATACTGGCTGCACCGAAGAAGATGTCAAGCTCCTTGTTGATGTGGTCGGGAGTAGAATCAGGGTGAAAGCTTCCGGGGCGATAAGAAACATCGAGAATCTGATCAGATATTACGAGTTGGGGGCCTCAAGATTCGGTCTAAGCAATGCCCGTTTTCTTATCGAGCAACTAGAAGGTATTGGCAAAATGACCGGCAATTAGCTGTCAAGAACAAGACCTCTACTTCACACAAGAACCCGGCCTTATGAGGCCGGGTTCTGGGGGCAAGGTGTTATTTCTTACATTATGTATGGCATGGTGGCCCTTTCTACTCTTGTTCTTACCTCATCTATCTTAATCTCAATTTCTTTCCCACTAACATATCTGCCTTTGCTGTTCTTCTTCCTTAGTTTCATGATCATTCCTCCTCTATCTTCTATCTAGATAATATCACTCGGAATTAGATATGTCAAGAGTTTTTGAGACATGTTCGCAATAAAGGAGCGGCCTTAAGAGGATGGTTTGAATAGGCGGTTGCAGGTTGGAGCACCCCAGAAAAGACAAACACCACATCCAAAAGAAGACTCCTAAAAAACTGCAATTCAGGGCGTTTGTGAAGAATGCCAGATCATAAGCAACTCTGACTGTTTCTAGTCGCATCAGATTAGATTTGTATAGCAGAAAGGTTAAGAGTTATCATCTAGTTAATCGATTTACCAGTGGAGGTATGCTCTTTTGGTGAGAATGAAGGATGTCGCAAAAGCTTCAGGGGTATCAGTTGCAACGGTATCCAACGCTCTGTCCGGCAATAAATATGTCAGTTCGGAATTGCGTGAGAAGATTTTCAAGACCATTGAGAGTATGGGCTACAAACCCAGCAAGATTGCAAGAAGCTTGAAAATAAAGAGGACTTTCATCGTTGGACTAATCATCCCGGATGTTACCAACCCTTACTTTGCGGAGATTGCCAGAGGAGTTGAAGATGTTCTTCTGGGCCACGATTACCAGATGTTTTTGTGCAATACAGACGGAAACAAGAGAAGGGAGAGGGCGGCAATCGATTCACTGATCAGCCAGCATGTGGAAGGAATTATCAACGTAGCGCCAAGAAGCGGTGACAAAGATCTTGCCGAGTTTGTCGGACAACTCCCTATGGTAGTCATGGACCGGGATATGGACGATGTAAGCCCTTACTTCGACAGTGTCTATACTGATAACTACACCGCTTCAGCCAAGCTTGCAGAACACTTTCTCAGGCTTGGACACAAGTCCTTTGCATGTCTTGCCGGTCCAGATGACGTTCCTATTGCCAGAAGAAGACTCCAGGGGTTTATCGACAAGCTTGAGGAAGAGAGAATCGATAGAAAAAGTACAGTTGTTTTGAAAGGCACTTTTCAGTTTGAAAGCGGTTATGAGCTGATGAAACACGTACTGAAGAGAACTCCGCGACCTTCAGCAGTTTTCGCAGCTAATGACCTGATGGCCTGGGGAGCGGTTGAAGCAGCCAAAGAAAAGGGATTGAAGATACCTGACGACGTTGCAATAGCAGGTTTTGACAATATATACTTCTCGGAATTCATCGTGCCAGCATTGACAACGTTCCACCAGCCAAAGTTTGAAGCTGGTCAAATTGCTATGAGAAGACTTATGGAAAAAATCGAAAAGAAGAACAAGAGGCTGAACCTGGAAGCAAAAAGAGTGATACTCGAAGGTCGTTTAATAGTCAGGGAGTCGACCCAGAGTTTTTGACAAACGCTACAGAGGAGGAGAAAAAGGTGAAGACAAAAGGCGTGCTAAACAACGATCTTGCCAGGGCGATTGCTCGAATGGGGCATGGAGATATGCTGGTGATAACGGACAGGGGGTTCCCTTTTCCCAGGCACGAATACACTGAATGCATTGATGTATCCGTGGGAAGAGATCTGCCGAGATTTGTTGACACAGTGAGAGTGGTTCTTGAAGAGCTGGAAATCGAAAAAGTCCTCATAGCCGAAGAGACAAAGAAAGCGAGTCCAAAAATCTACGACGAGTTGAAGGAAATCCTCTCAAAGATCAAGAACAAAGGAGATGACATTGTCGAGGAGATCATTCCCCATGTTAAGTTTAAGGATCTCGTTCTCAATGGCGGATTGGAAAGAAAGGAAGTGAAGGTCTTCGTGAAGACAGGGGAGTTCACTCCTTATGCAAACATAATCCTTATTTCTGGGGTTGATTTCTAACGGGTTTTGTTTTTTCTTTGGTTAATCGATTTACCAGTTGTTCATCCAAGTGAAAAGAATGTACCGCCCTAATCTCAGCAACCAAGCAGGTGATTTCGTGATTGACAAGCAAGGAGCAACTCTCAGCGAAATTTTCGAACAACCAAAACCGATTATCGGAATGGTTCATCTCAAACCGCTCCCGGGGTCTCCTGGCTATGATCCAGACTATATGAGTTTTGAGCGTGTCACGGAAATCGCAGTAGAAGAAGCGATCATCCTGGAAGAAGGTGGCGTCGACGGTCTTCAGATTGAGAATATCTGGGACTTCCCCTACTTGAAGGGCGAGGATATCGGTCCGGAAACGGCAGCAGCTCTGGCTATTGCTGCGGAGAGAGTACGCAAAGCTGTGGGTATTCCCATCGGAATCAACTGTCATCTGAACGGTGGTTTCGCTGCGCTGGCCGCTGCCATTGTCGTAGGAGCAAAGTGGATAAGGGTCTTTGAATGGGTCAATGCTTACGTATCGCACGCTGGACTGACTGAAGGTATCGGAGGTAAGTTAGCCAGGTATAGAGCCAATCTCAGAGCCCAAGATGTGAAATTCTTCTGTGATGTCAATGTCAAACATGGGAGCCACTTTATAATTTCCGATAGAAGCGTCTCGGAGCAGGCACACGATGCCGAGTCCGAAGGCGCCGAATTGCTCATTGTCACGGGTTTCGAGACGGGAAAAGCACCTTCTGCAGAAAGAGTTGAGGAATTCAAGAAAAGCGTTGGCCTGCCTGTGCTGCTGGGAAGCGGAACGACGGCAGAGAACGTTGGAGAGCTCCTCAAGCATGCAGACGGGGCTATCGTTGGCAGCTACTTCAAACAGAACAACGATTGGCGGAGGAAGATAGAACGAGAAAGAGTCGAGAGATTCATGACGGCGGTTAGCGCAGCGAGGAGTTCACTTACATGAGAGACTTCAGACCGAACGGAGAAATCCTTTGCATGGGAAGTGTAAATATCGATATGGTAATGGTCATGCACAAGCTCCCAAATGAAGGCGAAACGATAGTGACCGACAACTTCAGCACATATCCCGGAGGTAAAGGTGGGAACCAGGCTGTTGCAGCAGCTCAAATGGGAGCAAGAACATCCATGTTTACCAAGCTAGGTACTGACGAACTCAGCGGGACCCTCAAAAAGCAGCTAGAAGAAAAAGGAGTCAAGACCGACAACATAATCATCGAAGAAGGAACTGCCGGGATAGCGATAATAAGGGTTGACCTAGAGGGAAGGAATTCCATCTCTTTTACGCCTGGTAACAACGCTCTGCTCACTCCTGAAGATGTTGAGATCCATAGGAACCTCTTCGAGCCAAACAAGATTCTCCTTATCACCATGGAAATCTCCACACCAACTGTGTACAAAGCGGTCAGAGCGGCGCACAAGAACGGAATGCTTGTTATTCTTGACCCTTCACCCGTTCCCACCGAGCCGTTTCCTGAGGACATTCCTCGCTGTATTGATATCGTCAAGCCCAACCAAACTGAAGCCTCCTGGATGGTCGGAAGAAAGATCGAGAGTGCCGACGATGCAAAGGAAGCGGTATTAGATCTCAGAAGAATGGGTTTCGCATTCCCCGTGATAACACTTGGAGAAGACGGCGTCATATCACTTGCAGGGGGGTCTCCAGTTTTGACTCCTTCGCACACTGTCAAGGCTGTTGATACGACAGCTGCTGGTGATGTTTTCTCCGGTGCGCTTGCAGCAGCAATCGCCGGGGCCGAACAGCTCGAAACAGCAATCGGCTTTGCAAATGCTGCAGCTGCTCTAAGCATCATGAGAAAAGGAGCTCAGACTTCCATTCCTTCCCTCGATGAAGTCAAAGATTTCTTGAAGGGTGTGACTTGAAGAGATGGACGGGAACGTTCTTGAGATGAAGAAGATCAACAAGAATTTCGGAGGAATTCAAGCACTTGACAATGTCAACTTTGCTCTGGGTGAAGGTGAGATTCATGCACTGATCGGAGAAAACGGCGCAGGCAAGTCTACCCTGGTGAAAATCCTTACTGGTGTTCACCAGATGGACAGTGGAGAAATCGTTCTTGATGGAGAATCCACGATAATCCAAAACCCCATTGACGCAAGAAGGAAGGGGATTGCAGCCATATACCAGGAGATGAGCCTCATAGACAGTCTGTCTGTTGCGGAAAATATCTTTCTCGGCAATGAACCAACAAGCAAATTCGTCTCTTGGGTCGATCGAAAATGGATGTTCAGAGAAGCAAAGAAAGAACTGGCCGCTTTTAACATCGAAATAGACCCTCGGATGAAGGTCAGTGAACTCGGCCTTGGAAAGAAGAAGATCGTCGAGATCGCAAAAGCTCTCACAATTGGCGCCAAACTGCTTCTCCTTGATGAGCCAACGACAGGTATGAGCAGTGCGGAGATAGACACTTTCTTCGAGATCATCAAGGAGCTCAGGTCGAAGCGAATAACGATGATCTACATATCCCACCATCTTGAAGAAGTGTTCAAGATCTGTGACAGAGTATCTGTTCTTAGGGATGGGCGGAATGAAGGCACGCACCAAGTTGCGAATGTCGATTTGAAAACGCTTGTGCAGTCAATGATAGGGAAAGATCTGGATGGTATTGCGAGGCAAAGGACAACGGTCCCTACCGATGAAGTGATACTGAGTGTGAAGGGATTCAAGGCAGAAAACATGAATGAACCGATCAGCTTCGAGCTGCGCAAGAACGAGATACTGGGAATAACCGGGATCATCGGAGCCGGAAAGAGCGAACTGGGTCTGGGGCTCTTTGGTTACTCAAAGAAACTCTCAGGGGAAATTCACTTTATGGGACAAGAAATCTCAGTTGACAGCCCGAATTCGGCCTTCAGGAATTCATTTGCTTTCGTTCCAGAAGACAGAAAGTCCCAGGGGTTATTTCTTAGTCTTCCAGTAGAACACAATCTCACCGTATCGAATATAAAGAAGGTCTTGGTTGGCCCTTTCCTTTCAGCCAGAAGCAGGAGAAAACTGGCACTCGATACAGCAAAGAGGATGAAAATCGTACCACTGAACATGCAGATGGCCGCACAGAACCTTTCGGGAGGAAACCAGCAGAAGACGGTCATCGGGAAGTGGCTGTCAGGAAGTCCAGGTATTCTGATTCTTGACGAACCAACGCGAGGCATAGACGTGGGAGCAAAGGAAGAGATCTTCAATCTGATACAAGGTCTTGCTGATAAAGGAGTAGGCGTGTTGCTTCTTTCATCGGAGTTCAAGGAAGTCAGTACTGTCTGTGACCGGGCGATTGTTCTCATAAAAGGATCTGTTCGGGCTGAACTCAGGCGTGAGGATGTTTCGACGGAAAGACTGCTCACTCTTGCACTAGGAGGAGAAACATGAATAAAGATCTGACTGCCAAGACATCATCACCTAACTCTCTCATGAAGAGCATAAAGAAGCTCCTGAAAAGCGAAATAGGATTGCTCATTGTGCTGGTTGCACTGATCGTCGTTTTCAGCATTCTCTCGCCATACTTCCTGGGTTCCAGGAATCTTCTGAACATCACAAGACAGTTCTCTGTGACACTCATTGTTGCAATAGGTATGACCTTTGTGATTCTCTCGGGAGAAATCGACCTATCGGTCGGTTCGATTGCAGCTCTGGTTGGTGTGGCTACTGCAATTGTGATTAACGCAACAGGTATTATATTGGTCGGCATACTCGCCGGGCTTGGTATCGGCCTGTTAGTCGGTCTAATCAACGGTATAATCACAGTTTTTGGAAAGATCCAGTCGTTTATCGTCACACTCGCTATGCTCGGAATCGCCAGGGGGGTCGCATTAGTCTGGACGGGTGGTAGACCTGTATCTAGGCTACCAGAAGGGTTTGGAACGCTTGGAGCCGGATATCTTGGGCCTATTCCAGTCTCCACACTCGTCGCAGCAGGCGTATTTGTTCTAGCATACATGGTTCTCAATAAAACCAAACATGGAACCTACTTCCAGTCTATTGGAGCGAATCGTGAAGCGGCAAAGCTTTCGGCCATATCGGTCAGCAAGTACCGTATCATGGCTTTCGCTGCTTCCGGTGTGATGAGCGGGCTTGGCGGAGTACTAATTGCTTCCAGGCTTCTATCGGGGCAACCAACTGCAGCTCAAGGAATGGAACTGAATGTAATCGCAGCTGTGATACTTGGTGGAGCATCGCTTTCCGGAGGAGTGGGAACGGTAGTTGGAACGCTGCTGGGAACAGCCGTGATCGGTGTAATAGACAACGGGATGAACCTAATGGGAGTATCGTCGTTCTTCCAGCAGATCGTTAAAGGCGTAATAATACTGCTCGCAGTCCTGGCAAGACGCAGTGACTGACATCGGGAGGATCCCGAAGAAAAGAAAAGGAGGAGTAACTATGAAAAGACTGTTTGTATTGCTTCTGGTTGTTGCAATGGTTGCAACTGCAGCGATTAGCCAGAAGACCATTGGCGTAGCGATTTCTACACTGGAAAACCCTTTCTTTGTGACAATGAAGGAGGGTGGCGAAGCAAAGGCTGAAGAGCTCGGTCTGACAATGATTGTCCTTGATGCTCACGACTCTCCTGAACGACAATCCGCACAGGTTGAAGACCTTATAGCAAGAAGAGTCGATGTTCTCATAATCAACCCTGTGGATTCTGATGCCATAGTTCCAGCTGTTCGCGAGGCTAACAGGGCAGGTATTCCTGTCATAACCGTTACAAGACCATCCAATGGAGGAGACGTAGAACAACATCTAGACATCGACAACGCTATGGCTGGACAGATGATTGCTGAAGCACTTGCTGAAGCTCTTGATGGAGAAGGAAGAGTAGCGATTCTCGAAGGTATTCCCGGAGCACCTTCTGCAAGAGATCGCCAAGCTGGGTTTATCGAGGAAATTGAGAACTATGCCGGTATTCGCGTAGTCTCCAGCTTGACGGCTAATTACTCCAGGGAACAGGCTTCTAGCGTAATGGAGGACATTCTCACAGCAAATCCTGTTCTCGATGCCGTCTATGCACACAACGACCAGATGGCTCTTGGTGCGGTTCGAACCATTATCGCTGCCGGGAGAATTGATGAAATCAAGGTATTCGGTGTCGACGCAATCGACGATGCTCTTGATGCCATAAGGGCTGGACAAATGGTTGCCACAGTTCAGCAGCAGCCAGCACTACAAATGGCCATGGCTGTAGTTGCAGCGCAGAGAATAATCAACGGAGCATCAGTTGAACCACTTGTTATTGTACCTTTGAGGCTCGTGACTGCAGAAAACGTAGACGACTGAGCAACTGGCACAGAGCAAGGAAGAACAAGAGGAACCCTTGAGCGGGTTCCTCTTGTTTATGTGAGCAACTGATTTGCAGAGGCTAACTCATCACAGCATGAGTGGTCCGTACCCTCTAAGGAGGTAAACCATTACGAAAGTAAGTTGCACGAGAATATTCAAGATCCTTGTCGGGCAAGAATTGTCTGGTTAGCGCGCCTATCGTAGGACATTGTATTAACCAGAACTAGTCGCCAGGATTATTTGAAAACCTTGACTCCATGGCACTTCTGTGCAGTGTTTTTGCCTTATATCACAAAATCAAGCTTCTTCTCGACAGACTGAGCATACTTTGTCATCGTCAATGTGGTCTTCGCAGCACTGTCGACCACAAACACGGCATTGTCCCCCGTATTCTGAATCCAAAGGTATAACAGCGTCGATTGTCTGATCTACAGAAATATCCGTTGCCATAGGCTTACCACAAACATGACATTTGCTAGCCATTTCAAATACCCCCTTTAGACGAATCATGCAAAGACACAAAATCCTCGAGCTTCTCAGCAATTCACCGCCACCAGGAAATCCAGAATGCCAAGAAGCAGGTCTTTGCGGTTCCTTTACGTCTGACGATTTAAAGAGTACTCGGGTTTAGTTTTTCGGAGAACAGAAATGCTACGTCCAGATCACGGTTAGACTCCCTGATCCACGGAAATCGAGGGCACAGGATTTCTGTGCCCTCAGCAGCTGCCAATGAGTGTTTCAGGAGACTCCTGTTTTGCGCTTCGCGCGGCTTTCCTCTGCGGTATGCCTCTGCACTAGAACCCCCATCACGCGACCTAGCAACGACGCCCATGAGTTGATAGTTGCTGAAAGGACAAATCGCAACTTCCAAGGATTCCGACTTGCGCGAAACCCGTGAAACTGCGGGTTCCTTTGTGCTTGCCTCGCTTCTATTGTGTTCTCGCTATTCTGAAGCCAAGATTGAACTCACCGTACGTAGGCCAGAAGTATCTGCGATTCTCAACACGAATAAACTCTACCCCACCGAACCAACTGCCGCCACGAACCACACGGAAGTGACCGTAATCGTTGTAAGGGTTTATTCCCGAACTCAGACTGTAGAAATTGCTGTGATACCAATCGATGCACCATTCCCAGACGTTCCCGCTCATGTCATAGATGCCAAGCTCGTTGGGCAATTTCTTTCCAACTTCCTGGGTCATACCTCCCGCATTAGGTTCGTACCAGGCGACCTCGTTAGGGTTGTCACTTCCCGCATACTGGTATCCCTCACTCTTTATACCGCCTCTTGCCGCATATTCCCACTCAGCTTCGGTCGGGAGTCTGTATCCCACGACTCTTGTGAGATCTGTTGTCACGTTGCCATTTGCATCAAGCAGGTTTCCTTCTTCGTCATATGCCCTTGGCAGACCTTCTTTGTCGCTTAACCAGTTACAGTATGCTATGGCATCATACCATGAGACCCATATTACCGGCCGCCTGCATCTGCCCCAGCCATTATCTGATGGTCTACTGTGGCCCGTTTCTTCGCAGAATCGGTCATATTCTTCGAACGTCACGGAGTACTTCCCTATGTAGAAGTCATAAGTAAATGTCACATTGTGTACAGGCCTTTCGTCGAATCCGTGACCACCCATCATGAAGCTTCCGCGTTCAACCAGAACCATTGACGGGATTATACCGGAAGGTGAGTAGGTATCTGTCGCGCTGACAAAACCGCCAATAAGAATTACAGCGGCCACAGTCACAATAACGATCGCCGCTCTCTTCACGTTATCAACCTCCTTCTGATCCTGCTCCTGATAAAGATTTATGAACGTAGCGAGCATCCAGCTCCCGCTTGATTTCGAGAGCTCAAGAGTACGCCAGATTTCTGCATACTCCGCTTCTGGAAGGGGGGAAGCGTTCTGCGTATTGCCTATTGAGTTGTCTTCTGTGGCATAAGCTTGAAGTTAGCCATTCGTCGGCCTGGTGTATGAGGGTGTAGCAGGTTTGTTGGTGTAGAAGAAACCGCAGATCTTTTAGTAGAGCCCTCCTGTCTGTTCCTGAAAAACCCATCCCAGATTTGGATCACTACATTCATATGATACCAGTTGATAGGAAAGTAATAAAGACCTCATGAACCCCTTTAGTTATACCCTGAATTAGAGGTATTCCAGGGTTTTCTAAAGAAGTATTATGGTAGAAGAATCTCAATTCGTTTTGATATTTCGACTCAAAAGGTTAAAATAAGCTATTATAGTGGTGGGTTGTGTCAATGCAGACGGAAGCGAGGAAAAAATGAGAACTCCTAGAATGCTCAAGCCGAATCATATCACCCTCTTTTATGTGCTCGTTGCTGCTGGCTGGATTCTTCTTTCAGATGCGCTAGCTCCTCTCATATTTCCTGAGACAGCGTATCAAGCTCTTTTTCAAATCCTAAGGGGATTGGCCTTTGTCGGAGTAACCGGGATGATCCTTTATTTCGTACTTAAACACAGGCATCAGACGATGGAGGTTACTAGAGCAGCATATGTCGATGAGACTGCCAAACAGAAAGAGCTTTCATCAAAACTCCAACGCTATTTTGCGGTAAGTCCGACGGTTACATATGCCCTTAAGATAGTAGAAGGAAGCATTCAACCACAGTGGGTCAGTGAAAACATTGAGCGATTGTTGGGGTTTTCTACTGAAGAAGCGATGAACCCTGACTGGTGGTCGCGCAACTTACATCCTGAAGATCGCACAAGGATCATTACGGCACGTTCCCGTGTCCCAGGAGCAGCTACTACCAAGAACGAGTACCGATTTCTCAGAAAAGACGGAAGCATGGTATGGATTCGCGATGAGTTAAGACTGGCTGATGCTTCTGAAGACGAACAGTTGATAGTCGGTACCTGGACGGACATAAGTGATCTCAAGAAGTCTGAAGAAGAATATCAACGAAGAACAGCCGAGTATGAGAGGGTGTTTGGAAGTACAGAATCCGCCATGTTTCTTGTGGAGGTCTTTGACAGAAACACATTCAAATATATCAGAAACAACCCCGCACACGAAAAGGCCACCGGTCTTTCCCCAGAGGACCTGAGGGGCAAGTCTCCAGCTGAGCTGCTTGGTGATGGGATTGGAGGAGTGATCGTATCGAACTACAAACGATGTGTGCTTACAGGAGCTCCGATATCGTATGAAGAGACGCTGGACCTTCCTGGAGGTCACAAAACATGGCATACCGTACTCACGCCCTTGTTCAACAAGGATGGTGAAGTCGCATATCTTGTTGGTTCCAGTCAGGATATCACAGATAGGAAGATTGCAGAGGAAGCCCTGAAAAGAAGCGAGGAAAAGTTCAGGACGCTCGTTGAAAACGCGTTCGATGCGATCTATCTCATGAGAGGACGGCGTTATGAGTATGTGAACAGCCGCTTTGAAGAACTCACTGGTTATACAGCCACAGAGCTAAAATCGGATAGCTTTGATTTTGGTGTTCTTCTCACTGACAAGAGCGTCAAGCAGGTTGAACAACGTTACAAGATGAGGCTTGAAGGTAAAGCAGTTCCTTATCAATATGAATTGCAGATCAGGTCAAAAGACGGTGTTATTAGGGATGTCGAGTTATCAACTGCTCAACTGGGAGAAGAGGGCGAGGTTCATGTGCTCGGAATAATGCGGAATATCAGTGAGCGCAAGCGCACAGAAGAGCAGATAGCCAGGACATTGTCTTTGACCGAAGCCACAATTGAAGCAACAGACAACGGAATTCTCGTGGTTGGAAGAAACGGAGAGGTGTTGAAGTCAAACCAGAGATTCGCAGAGTTGTGGCAGATCCCTGATTCCCTTCTCGAAGAAGGTGATGACGAAAAGCTGTTGAACTATGTCCTTGATCAGCTAGAGGACCCTGCGCGGTTTCTCGTCACGGTGAAGGAACTCTACAAAGAACCCGAGAAAGAGAGTCTTGACATACTCCATTTCAAGGACGGGAGAGTTTTTGAGCGTTATTCTAGACCGATGAAAATCGAAGGAAAGACAGAAGGACGCGTATGGAGTTTCAGAGACGTAACCGAACGCGTTCATGCTGAAGAACGCATAAAACACCTTTCTTTTCACGATTATCTGACCGATCTTTACAACCGCGCCTTCATCGAAGAGGAACTCCGCAGACTGAGCAATTCGCGTGAATTGCCTCTGGGGCTGTTGATATGCGACGTAAACGGTCTGAAGCTGGTCAACGATGCTTTCGGCCATCAGGAAGGCGACAGACTCCTTCAGGATTTTGCCCGTATCCTTCGAGAATGTTGTCGCAAGGAGGATCTCATAGGCCGCTGGGGAGGAGACGAGTTCCTTTTCTTACTTCCCAGAGCCGACGAAAACAAACTGAACAAACTTGCTACACGTATCAAAAGGCGTTGCACCGAAGCATCAAGTAGCTCAATTCCCATAAGTGTTTCAACTGGTTACGCCATGCTGACAGAGGCTGGACAATCGATCGATGCGGCCATTGATCTTGCTGAAGAACGCATGTACCGTAACAAGCTTAACGAGAGCCGTAGTGCACGATCTTCAATCATAATATCATTGGAGCGTACTCTCAGGGAAACCACCGAAGAAACACAGGAGCACGCAGAACGCATGCGCCTTCTTGCCAGAAAGGTCGGAGAGGTGATGTATCTTTCTTCTGACGAACTTGACTCCCTCGAGCTGCTTGCAAGACTTCATGACATTGGCAAGATGAGTATACCCAGCCCGGTTCTGGGAAAGCCAGGTCCGCTTTCTGCTGAAGAATGGAAGAAAGTTAAGAAGCACCCTCAGGTAGGATACGACATAGCCAGATCCAGCCCCGATCTTTTTTCTATCGCCGATGCAATCCTTTGTCATCATGAGCGCTGGGATGGGACAGGTTATCCCCAGGAAATGAAGAGCGATGAAATCCCTCTCCTATCAAGGATAATTGCAGTCATCGACGCTTTTGACGTGATGACGCGCGGTCGTCCCTACAAAAAGCCCGTAAGTTCTGCCCAAGCTATTGCAGAGCTTCA
>PWXG01000075.1 GCA_003561215.1 Thermotogales bacterium | reverse complement strand
CGAGGGCTTCAGGGATCGAAGAAAGGAATTCGAAGAGCTGAATACAGTTATTCTTGGTGTTAGTAAGGATTCCATCAAATCTCATTCCAATTTCGCCGTCAAGATTGGTATTAATTTCGACCTTCTGAGTGACTCGGTTGAGACTGTTCACAAGCTCTATCACGTAATAAAGCCGAAGAAGATGTATGGCAGGGAGTATATGGGCACTGAGAGATCAACCTTTGTAATAGACAAAGAGGGCAACCTCGTGAAAGAGTATCGAAACGTCAAAGTGAAGGGTCATGTAGATGAGGTTCTTGAATTTGTGAAGCGTATCTAGAAAAAGGCAAGAGACGAGAGTTCCGTCGTGCGGCTTTCGTCTCGCGAGGAACTCCTTAGAGACAGCAGTTTAGCCGGCTTGACAGTTTTGCCGATTGGCGGGAAAGAAGACAAATAGAGCGGTTTTTGGAAACCTGGTATTGGTTTTGAGAGGTTCGGGTGTGGCAAGAAGATCAGGAGACGAAAGTGCCGACCTACGGCAGAATAAAGAGTGGTTGGAAAAGGCCGGGTATGGGGTGGAAAAGTGCCGGTTTGGAAGAGCAAACACGACTTGAGCTGTGCGTCGTTCAACGTACGAGAAAGACTTCTAGAAACATTTGTTAGAGAGGTTTGCGGTAGGGAAGCTAAAGATGGAAGACCAGAATACGAGAGTGCCGAAGTCCATCTCGCGCCCCGGGACGAAAACATGACGTCTGCTTTGAGACTAATGGGAAACTAGCTGAGAATTTGGTACAGGGAACGATACTAAGTTGTATAACAGGAGACAGCAAACAAGAACTCCTGTTTTTTATGACTCTCACAACATCGTTCTCCGATTACCAGGAGATGCTACTCGTGAGCAGTTTTTCCGTAGCTTCTTCTACTCTATGCTTGTTATAATGACAGCAGTGAGGTGTGCTGATGATCAAGCGGGGAAGACCCCTAAAACCGGAAAACATAGAGAAGGCTTTATTGCTTGACAAGGAAGTGAGCAGAATACCTCAGGTGCTTCTTTTCTACCTTTTCGGTTCTGCTGCAGGAGGGAACATGACTACTCTGAGTGATCTTGACTTCGCAGTCTTGTTTGAGAGCGGTTTGTCGAGCGAACACTCTTATGAGCTGCTTTGTGATCTTACTGAGATCATCGCAGAAACCACGGGGACTGAAGAGTTCGATCTTGTCAACATAAACAGTGCACCACTCACTATGAGATACCAGATAGTCCGGAATGGAAGGATCCTTTACGCAAAACGCGAAGAAGCAAGAGTAGATTTTGAAGCGACTACAAGATCATTGTTCTTTGACTTCGCACCTTTGCTCAACGAGTACTACCGGGAGCTATACAGGAAAATCGAGGCTGGTGATTCAGCATGGTTGACAAGATAAAACTAGACAGGCATATCAGTAATCTGAAGCACTATCTGGAGGAGCTTTCAGATTGGGCCAATGTGGACGAAACTGAGTTTCTGGATAAAAAGGTTCTGCGAGCAGCAGCAGAGAGATATCTTCAAATGGCAATAGAAACATGTATAAATATGGGCAATCACGTGATTGCGACCAACTCCTGGCGAAATCCCGAGGACTACTCAGATATTTTCAAGGTATTGGAAGAAAACGGGGTAATCGATCACAAACTTACCGAATCGCTAATCAAGATGGCAAGGTTCAGGAATAGACTCGTTCACCTATACTGGGACATTGAACCCAAGATGATATACAGGATACTAAAGGACAGTCTACCTGATATCAAGGAGTTTGCTCGAGCAATTGTTCTCAAGCATTCGGATGATCTGAAGGGCTAGAAGCAGCAGCTTGGTCAGTCTTGGGAAGATCAGTTTCTCAGCACTCCGCTTCAGAAACTGAACCTGGTTTTTCTACTTCATACGGGTATTAGTTCTCCACTTCTCAGGAGGTCTTTGCCAGATTTGCTTCGCGCGATGTTTCTTCACGTTCCACTTCACGACCTTCATTTGGCAGTTTCGTTTTGGGGCCGCATCTTTGCCACCCGGCTTCTGCGGCAGGGAACCTGGGCACCCGCTTCACGCAGCGTTTTTCTGCGTCTCCCTTCACAGCCAGAATTGGGCTGTTCCGCTTCCTGCCCTTCTCTTAGTCCCTCCGAAGGAGGCGGACCACTTGTGGTGGGGTAGGTTGTTCTTTACTGCGACGCAGAACTAGCCGTCTGAATCTGACGGAACTGGCGCCTTCGCGTGCTACTTGATCTTATCCGCCATCAGTGATAGCTCGTAAGCGCGCAATTTGTGGTAAAGGTGAAGCTCTGTCCGGTTCTTCATAAGATGAAGGGTAACCATTGAACCAATGTATGCAAGGTTTCCCAGGACACGCCCCGGAGTGGTCCAGCTTCTCTCGGGGACTTTTGTGACGACAAGACTGAGGATTGACTCAGTGTCACGTTCACTAACTACTTTGAATGATGACTTGAACCCGACAGCCGATATTGCCGCCTTGCCGAATTCTCTCATGGTCCGACGATTATGCCTTCGAGCAAACGGCAGGATCGGCGGTTGAGGAATTCTTGATCCGCACGGATCGGTAACCTTGACGAAATCGGCAATATTCCTGTGATTCCAGTTCGGGCTTCGCTTCATTTCGAATATCTCGAGAAAATGGCACTTGGGTTCTCTCATGTCCCTATATTCAAGATTCAGCATTTCAGCACATCCTTCGGAGTATCCGTCATCACTTTCGTGATTTCGTATTTCACGTCGTCTTCGACAAGACTGAAAACGAAACCATAGACATAGTTGAAGTATGTGAGGACTTCCGCAGATAGATAGTGCGTGTTAATGGTACCGATCGTCTCCTTGATCACGGCTGCAAAATCACCTGCAGATTTGCTGTAGACCTTCTCATTCTTATTGAAGTCATCGAGCATCTCGCTCAGTCTCTCTACAGCAGCACTGTTGTATTCCGACAGGTTCTTGTTTCGGATTTCCTCGCCTTTCCTTGCTGCGAGTTTGTCCATTTCTTCCCTTGCTTTGTTGTAGCGCTCTCTGAGTTCCCTTTCTGGCTGCTCATCCAGTAGCTCTTCTTCGATTCCGCACGCCGTGGCAAGCATATCCCTGATCTCGGTTTCTTCTTCAGCTGTTCTCAACTTCTTTACCAGGTCTTCGAATTCGGAGACTCGCTCTTCTTTTTCCTCTTGTCGCTTTTGATCCATTTTTTCACGGATATCTTCATCCTTCTTCCTTACCCTCTCAAGGTCCTCCATCGCACGGTTTACAGCTTTTGGCCCTGCTATCTCAACATATCGCAGTATAGCTTTTTCCGCTTCGTGGAGTGCGACAAGCTTCTCGATGTCTACGGATGACTTCTCCGTTTTCATGACCAGTAGGTTTACATATTGCTCGAGTGCCCTGGAACTATTTGGATGGTGCACAAGACAGCTCTTGAGAATCAGCTCGGCCTCGAGCACGCGACCAGATTTCAAAGCATTATCGACAGCTCTCAGAAAGTTCGTTTCTGTCTCAACGTGAACCCGAAGATGCGCCTCAAGCGAGCTTCTCGCCTGTTCTCCACTGACTACAGGATGGTCGAAAAAAACAGTCTTGTAGAGCAGGTACCCTGTCAACCCAAGGTTGATGATCAGAAGAATCACCACAAACAAGTCCATCACCCCAATTCTGTATCCAATCAGACTCTATTATACCTATTCAAAGGAAATTTGACACAGAGAGAATGTTAGGAGAGAACATCCCGATTTAGAGGCTGCTCAGAAGCATCTCGACAATCCTGGAGTCGTAGATGAATTCGGCGAGGTATTCTGAAGTGATCTTGTCAGGTGCGTATTCACGAAGTTTGTCGCCTGTGCAAGAGTAAACCGATTTCATCTCGGATGGATTGTCAATAAGAATATCGGCAATGAGCTTTTTTACCTGTGGTTCTCCCGTTTCCAAAAGCTCCCTCATTTCCCTTCTGATCGTGTCCATTCGTTTGGTGCTTTTGAAGCTGATCTCCTTCCAGCCGTATGTAAGCCTCTCAATACCGGGATCAACAAGCTTCACCAAGTATTTGATGAACATGCTTCCAATGTCGCCCGCATATGTGTTTATTACTATGGCGTTTTTCCTTTCGTCAGTCTCTTTTTCAAAGAAGGTAACAGGATATTCCTGTGATATTCCTGGTTCCTCGCTTCTGATCAGAAGGTTTATCTCCTCTTCCGCTCCAGGCGAAAGACTTGCATAATCAGGAAAATCCCTATTGAGTATTCCGCATCTCACTGCTCTCGCAAAGTCAAGGCTGAACCTGGGGCCAAAACTCAGCCAGGCAGGTCTCTTGCTCTGCTTGCCTTCCTTGACATTCATCGTGAGTAACTGGTTGTCGATCTTCTTGACATCCCAAGTCCTTCCGGCAAGCAGGAATGAAGCGGTTTTCTCGTTCTTGAGGAGGTTTTGCAGTGCCTCGACGAACAACGGATGGAGTGTACCGACTTCGATGCCGTTGTGAAAGACGGTGTACTCTGATTTTATTGGAAAGAGCACAACAAACTCCTTCTTAAACATTCCACTTTCCAGGATCTCTCGCGATTTTGATCCGGGGATGATCTCCCCGGAGCTTTTCCTGGCAAGGTAGTCACGTTCCAAGAGATGGTGGACCAGTTCCTGAAAGGTTTGTCGCTTGATCTTCCTGAACGGAAATGCTTTCGTCAGAAGCTCGAGCGACGCTTTTTTCAGTTGTTTTTGCTGATAAGCAAGTGAAACCATCTGCTGTCCCAGCAACTGCGGATAGAACTGCAACGGGTAGAGTCCCTCAACAGATTTCTTTTTCAGCATCTCAAGTATGCCTATCGTCCTGTAGACACTGTGGTCGTCAGTCAGGAACATAGTCGCACGAGCTATTTTGCTCTTTCTTCCTGATCTTCCGAAACGTTGCACAAAGGAAGCTGCAGAATATGGGACTTCGAGAAATACGACGCGGTCGACGTCTCCAATATCTATACCCATCTCAAGTGTAGATGTCGCTACAACGACGCGCATGCCTTTACCACTCTTGAATGTCTCCTCTATAGTCTCCCGCAGAGGTTTCGATATTGAACTGTGGTGAACAGGTGCCTCTATTCCAAGGCTTCTCATGAGCACGCTGAATTCTTCAGCCTGGGCCCTGGAGTAGGCAAAGACGAGGGTCTTCGATCCTGGGGCATCCTTGATAAGATTGAAGAGGTATTCGCCAGGGCTTGCGTCTTCGGGTCCGATTATCTCGAGCTCCCTCTTGAAAGGTGTTTTGTCGACTATGACACTGGTCTTCCTTGTGCTGCTTCCCGAA
This sequence comes from Thermotogales bacterium, assembly GCA_003561215.1. Classification (GTDB taxonomy): domain Bacteria; phylum Thermotogota; class Thermotogae; order Petrotogales; family Kosmotogaceae; genus UBA9910. The sequence continues at coordinate 8,623 of PWXG01000075.1, read as the reverse complement.
AACCACTCTGCCAGGAGTTTTGGGTTACCCACGGTTGCCGACATCGCGAGCCTTTGTATGTCGTGTTCGCTAATCGCCTGAAGTCTTTCAACCAGGGAGACAAGCTGCGCTCCTCGTGGACTGTCAACAAAACTGTGCACTTCATCGATTACGACAAACCTGACATTCTTGAAGATCTTGCTGATTGGACGCTTGGAGGTAAGGATTCCCTCCATCGATTCAGGAGTTATCACGAGAATGTCGGAGTTCCTAATCGCAGTCTTTTTTTCACCAGCGGAGACGTCGCCGTGCCAGTGTGAGACCTCAAGGCCGAAAGGGCGGAATACCCTGTCCAGCCTGGCCTGTATATCGTTTATGAGCGCCTTCAGAGGAGCGAAGTAGATGCAGCTGAGTGAATGTGAACTGTCATTCAGCATCATGCTGAGAATCGGCATCATAGCTGCTTCGGTCTTGCCGGAAGCTGTTCCAGCGATTATCAGTGCATTTTCACCAGAGAGTATTGCCGGGAGTGCCTTGTCCTGGACTCCGCGGAGCTCTTTCCAGCCGAACTTCGTGGTCAGAAACCTGGCAACATCGTCTCGAAGTCTTTCAGGCATTTCACGCTTCCTCGAAGAGAGAGTCCAGATCATCCTTTTCGGAAGGTCCAACGGTCACTTTCTGCAGAGCAAAATCGAGCTTTTCCCCGGGGTTCTCTTTCATGATGTCGAGCGTTGCCACTGAGAACTTCACGAACTCCCTGACTGGAATACTGAAACGCTTGTTCACATCCGTATATCGTTCCTTAATTGACTCGAAAATCCTCTCCGGAATCGAATTGCTTCCGCTCGAAAGCCCGTAGGTGTCTTTGTAGTTCTTGCAGATCCTCTTTAACAATTCGATGTATTCGTTATGATTCATGGGTTCCAGTTCGAGCATTACTGACTGACTTGTCTGAATATCATGGGTGTTCTGTACCCTCTCATGGAGCGCCTGGTAGGATGCCACTCCGTTCTTCGCGCTATCGAACCAGTTTCGGGTGCCCAGCCACATGCAGTAAGTGGAGGAGACATCCCCTCCCATGAGTTTGTCAACAGTTTCACGTAGCTGGTTGTAGGCAGCATCGCGGACGTCCCGCCGTTTTCCGCGCAGATTCTCCAGTTCGTCCATGATGATTATCATGCCGGGAACTTCCAGCTCTTTCAGAAGTACAGCAAAAGCCTTCAGGAAGTTCCAACCGTCCTCGTCGAGGAAGTGATAGATTCCGACCCTTTTCAGCACACGTCGGTCTATCCTTTCTCCCCTGATGTAGGCAATCAGGTCTGCTGTATCCTCGTTTCGAAGCATCTTGAAGATATATGCCGCACAGAACTCCAGGAACATACCCTTGGCAAGGTTTGCGTTCTTCTGAAGGTAAGTTGCAACAGCCCCAGGCGAAGTAACCTTGAGCCCCGACTTCCGGATCTCCTTGACTTTGTCTTCGGCCCACACGTCCATCAGGACTCGGAGTGTGTTGCCCTCAACCCCGATCAAACTGATGTTCTTCATGATCGATTTGAACAGCTCGTCCTGCTTGTGAAAATCCTGGTAGTCCTTCTCGGTCAGGTAGCTAACCAGCATTCCACGTTCTTTTCCGATGTATTCCGCATACTTCCCAAGCGTTGTCTTTCCAAAACCGTAGTCTCCCAGGAAGACCCTGACCTTGCTGTTCCCGGTCGATGTAATATACTCTATGTCACTCTCAATTGCCTTTCTCTCGACTTCTCTGCCCACGATCAGATCGGGCACGTACTGGATGGGAACAGAAGCTCCCGTTCTAATTGCTTCAAACATTGGTCTATAGTCCATCTGCGATTCCCCCTCTCTCCGGCCTGAAGACGCTGTACCTGTTGCGGGAATTTGGAGAGACGTGAACCTTCACGGATCGCGTGGAATCCCTGCCTTTTTCAGGCGTCACGTTCAACAGATAGAAATACCTGCAGAAGAAACTCTCGATTTCCAGTTGATTGTCTGGCCGCCAGACAGACGCCACTCTTTCCAGGTGATCAATGAAACGCCTGATCTCAACAGGTTTTCTATCGTTGAGCATGAACACCTGATTGACGCTAGTTCGAAAGAAATCGACGTACCAGTCTATCTTTCGTGCTGCAGCATCCAAGTAGTACCGGTTATGCTGTTCCGCCAGTCTGATGATTCGCAGCACAGCACTCGCACTCACTCCGTATGATTGTGAAACAGAAGCCACTGACTGCGGCATTCTGTCCACGTACGTGCTGTACAGCCAGTGTATTGCAGCCCGAACGACCTCAGACCTCGTCCTCTTGCCGATCTTGAGACCACCTTTTTCGAGTCGCTCGGCAAGTTTGACAAGATATGACGGCTCTTGTGCCATCAGGGATTCGATCAAGACTCGTCCACTCCACGGTATGTTGCAGGCACCATGCTCTGGAGACTTTCTGCAGTCTCTGAATCAAGGTGTCTTCCCCAGGCTATTGTGTTATCCGCAGAGTCGAGCAACTCGATTAGCGGGTGCCCCTTGAAAGACAGTTTGGGTGCAACTCTGATTATTTCCAGGCGTGTCGCATCGATTTCGGATAGCGATATGTCCTCTGCACGCTCGTATTTCAGCACCCTGAAAAGTAGTTCTCTACTGTTGTCCGGTAGTGCACTGATTCTTTCCCACAATTCCTCAATAGGTTCGGGTTCATGTGACTCGTCAGGCTCCTTTACCACAGAGGCAGCTTCTTTGCTCTCGGGCTTTTCTTCGTCCTTTTCCACCATGCTATCGGGGATTCCGAGGGGGCACTCACGCCACACGCCTACGTTTCCATTCCTGTAACCGACAGCAACCCCTTTTTCTCCATTGCTTACAGCAAGAGAAAGTGCCGCGCCATGACTGGCATCGAGCGATTCCACTGTCTCCTGTTTCTCGATATCCCAAACCCTGACACTCTGGTCAAGACTTGAGGATACGATCACGTTCGAATCCGGCCCAAACGTCAGAGCTGTGATCCCTCCGGAGTGTCCCTTTAACTCATCCAGCATCTCTCCAGATTTGAGGTCCCAGATCTTGATGATACGGTCCATTGAACCAGATGCCAGTATCTTCTCTGAACTGCTCAAGGCAAGCGTTGAGGTGTAGTTCGATCCGGTGTTTATGCTCTTCATGAGTTTACCGCTTCCGAGACTCCAGATCCTCACTGTTCTGTCCCTTGAAGCTGTGATGACTCTCCCGGTTCGATGAGAGACGATTACCTGCTTAACCCAATCCTCATGCGCCTTTATGGTTGTCAGTAATCTTCCGGAAGGTAGTTTCCAGATCTTTATCGTTCCATCCCATGACCCAGAAGCGAGGAGATCGCCGTCACTGCTGAACGCTACTGCAGAAACATAATTGGTATGCCCCTCCAGAGATCTGACATGACGGCCTGTCTCAAGGTCAAGGAACTTGACAGCGTTGTCCCATGATCCAGAAGCGATGTACCTTCCATCCGGAGATATTGCAACAGAGAAACCGAGAGCCGGATATCCTTTGAGCGTGTATCGGACGCGTCCGGTCTCCATCTCGTATGCACAGAGTGCATTGTCTGCAGTTGCAATAACGAGCATGTCTCCCTGTGGCGCAAAGCGGACAGCATTTACATCCGCAGGAAGCTTCAGCAGCAATTCTAGCTGACCATGATCAGACGCTTCTCCAGCCATCGGTGTGCCCGCCTCGTCTCTTGCAGAAGCAGGAACGTGCGGTTCGCGGGCTGACTTCCCATGCAGTTTTTGTCTTCTCGGCAAAGCAGTCACAGAATCAAAATCCGGAACAGAGAAGGTCTCTGCAAGCATCTTCTCCAGATAGTTTACGAAGTTCTGGCACTGTTCGAGGCTTTCGAAGAGCAGATGAAGCAATATCTCCTGGTTCTCGTTTTGTCGGATAATGCATTTATAGTAACTGTAGACAGGCACCTGCACCTTGTCTACACGCCTTCTTCCGTTGTTGTGGGTAACTTCAGCGATCTTCCAGATCGTTCCAACAGCAACTGAAGATGGGGAAGCATCGAATTCCTCGATGGAGAGTCTTACTTCACCTGTCTCGTAACCAATCTCCGAATATGAAAGCTCGACGTCGCCATGCGAAAGCTTGTCAGGCAGAAATCTCCAAAAACCGCGTCCGTCATCGACCGTCAGGGTGGGGAAAGTGTTTTCGTCAGATTCCTCGACGACTCTATCTCCCGGCAACTCGTGTCCCAGAAGCTTCATCTGTGCGCCTGCGTGATAGCGGGGGTCATCGATTTCCTCAGATCCGACGATTACCCACGCAGCACCGTCAAAGGAATCTCTCAGCAGACGCCTGAGTTGTCGTCCTACTTTGGAAAGTACCCAGTTTCGGGTGGTTTGCCAGAACACGGGAGAAAGCTTGTATTCCCTCCCTGCACTGAACATCGCATCGCGCCAGGTGCTTACATCTGCCTTGACTTTCCAGAGGTAGTCAAGAATGGAATATATGATATCCGGATTCACACCCATCTTCGGGATCGTGGACTCAGAATAGCCTATAAGCTCTCTCAAGATTGTGTCGACTTTGGAGATGAACAGTGAAAGGTCTGCATGGTCAAAAGTCTGTCGCTTGACGAGTCCCTGGAGCTGAGTCTGCTGGAAGGAAGCGGCAGCCTCCTCCGAAGGCATGTGTTCCTTCAGCATTGATGCAGCAGTTTTTGAAAGCTTTGGTAGAGGTGGGGAAGGCAGCTTCATAAGGTCGTTTATCAACGATTCAACGCCGATCGACGAGCCGACTTTTGCTGCGTAATCGTTGTACTGGCTCACCGTATTGGCCAGTTCTTCAATTCCCTGTTCAAAGCTCTTCTGTTTAGCAACTGTCTGCTCCAGATGACTGAAAGCTACAGACTCAAAAATTGTTGAGCCGCTGCCCATGTTTTCCAGGGCTTCGATATGCTCGGGTATGATCCTTGACCAGGACCTTATGACTTCTTCAATCTTCTTTTCTGCATCTCGCCTGGATCTTGCCTTGCTGACATCGAGAGTTCCCCATGGGGTCTGGCATACAGTGCAGTATTTGACTGAAAAGGAAAAGAGAGAGGTGAGGAAAGAAGAGCCTTCGTCCTTGTCTGTTACCAACGCAAGTTTAGAGTTCGCAAAAATGGTCCTCCATTTTCTATCCTTGAAGGTCCTGGCGATCTCTCCCTTGACTTCCGGTAGATCAAGAACAGAAACCGTTCTGCTTATTAGGTCCCTTCTCGAGGTATCCTGCATCAGTAACTCCTCAGCGCAAAATGGTTGCCCGAAAAAAAGTTTGCTGCACACCAGACAACACGTTCTAATCTATCACTTAACAGCTTGATTATAGCATCTTGTGCCTTCAGGATTCACCTATTGAAAAGAGAGTGCCGCGAGTCAAATAACCCGCAGCACGAAAGTATCATTATCCAATTTCCTGATCTTCGAGCCCAAAGAGAGCCGTCGATTCCTCAACCTGAAGGTTGGCGTGCATGTCAAGACCCGTTCCTGCAGGAATGAGTTGTCCGACTATTACATTTTCCTTCAGCCCGCGGAGACTGTCAATCTTTCCTTCAACAGAGGCTTCAGTAAGGATCTGTGGAGTCTGCTGGAAGGAGGCGGCAGAAAGCCAGCCCTCGCTCTCCAGAGAAGCCTTTGTGATTCTCAGAAGTCTCCTCTTGTACTTTATAATGTCCTTAGGCATGATCTGGATTCTCTTCTCAGGAAGTATATAGTTGTGCTCGATTTCCTCGAGATACCCCTGGTATCGTTCCTCGTCGACATCATACACGGTAACTTCTTTAATGCCGCTGTCAATAAGCTTCTTGAGGATTTCACGACTCACAGGTTCGCCCTCGGAAACGATCTTCTCCGTCTTTCCCTCTTCGTTCTTACCAAGGATCCTTCTGGCCATACGTCTGCCTAACACCATCTCGCGGTTGTCATCGATTTTCTTGTTAGCTTCTTGGATTTCCTTGTTGATCCGCTTAACATCCTGCACATTCAGAAGGTTTCCGGGCAGAAAGTCGGTATCGCCCTGGTCGGTTATCTCGACCTTAGAGAGCATCTGCTTGATTATCAGTTCGAAGTGCTTGTCGCTGATTTCGACACCCTGTTCGGCGTAAACGCGCTTGATTTCGGTCAGCAGATAGAGGGCGGTGGGAACAAGACCGAGTTTTTCCATGAGTTTCCTTGGTCTGACTGTTCCGGTAGAGATAGTGTCTCCCTGAACTACCTTGTCACCAATGCTTACCTTGGGCTTGGTCGTGGTAGAGAGATCGTATTCCTTGATCTTGCCCTCTTTTGTCTCGACGTAGATCTTTCTGCGACCCTTTTCGTCTGTAGCCATGTCCTTCACAAAACCGTCCTCTTCAATGAAGAGAGCTTCGGGATCTCTCAGTTTCTTCCTGGCCTCAAATAGCTCTTCAGCCCGCGGCAGGCCTCGTGTTATATCCGCACCGGTAGCGATACCACCAGTATGGAATGTCCGCATCGTGAGCTGTGTACCGGGTTCACCTATGGACTGAGCCGCAACAATTCCGACCGCTTCACCGACGTTGACAATGTGATGATTGGAGAGGTCCATTCCGTAACACATGCAACAAACCCCCTGTTCGGATTCGCAGGTCAAGACAGAGCGAACTCTTATAGGCGGTCGCACTTCAATACGCTCGACATTGTTTTCCACGAGTTGCGCAGAGGTGAAGAAGTCAATGTGCTCCTGGTACTTCACGAGCATTTTGCCATCCTTGTCTCTGAACTCCGGCCCGGCATAGATTTGACCGACTGCCGGGTAATGAATTACTTCGACATTCTCCACGTTGTTCGTCTTCAGTGTTCTCAGCACTTCGCTGGTTATCTGTGTCCCAGCACTGTAACTGTGCCCGTTGACAAAGAAATCATCTGCAAAAGTCGTGAAGTAGATCAGATGCGAGACCTTCGACAGATCGAGAGTCGTGCGTTCTTGAACTGGAACCGTTCTCTTGGTGCTTGAAAGGAAAAGCGCGTCTTCTTCGTGCAAGAGAGTATCCCGAACATATTTCTTGCCGTTGAGCGGGTTCTTCAGTGTCTTCCCCGAGAGGGGATCGATGATGTCTTCAGACAATACCCTGCCAAACAGGTAGTCCTCAAGTCTCTCAATAGTGACCTCATCTGCGATCAACTCGACCGCTTCAACCCCTTCACGCGTATTGCAGTCGGGGGTACTTACAGTAATGGTCTGCGAAACATCTACCAGACGCCTGGTAAGATATCCGGCAAAAGATGTTCTCAGAGCTGTGTCAGCTGACCCCTTTCTCGCACCGTGGGTCGAGGTGAAGAACTCCAGCTCGGTCAGACCATCCCTGAAGTTCGATGTAATCGGAACCTCGATAGTTTTGCCCGAAGGATCGGACATCAGTCCGCGCATTCCAGCAAGCTGCTTGAGCTGGTCAACATTACCTCTCGCACCGGAATCGACCATCATGAAAATCGGGTTGAACGGATGCTTCTTGAACTCGTCATATGTCTTGTTCATGAGCTCTTCGGTTGTTCTACTCCAGATGTTTATTACTTCGCGTTCCCTGTCGATATCCGTCAGGAATCCCTGGCGATAGAGTTCGCCGATCTCGGTGACACTGTTCTGGGCTTCGAGAATGATCCTGTCCTTTTCGGGATAGACGATGATATCTTTCACAGATATGGTCAGACCGCTTAGCGTGGCATAATGGAAACCAAGTCTCATCATGTCGTCTAGAAGGTCCGCTGTCGCATCCATTCCGTGCCTCTGGAAGCAGTCGTAGATGACCTGCTTTATCTGCTTCTTCTTGAATGTTATTGTATAGTCCCTGACATCGTCAGGAAGAATCCCGTTGAAGATGATCCGTCCGATAGTCGTTAGTGTGAGCTCTCCGCTGGATTCATCGAGTTTGACGAGTATCGGGTCATGCAGTCTCAGGTAGTTGTTCTCGTAGGCGACCAGTGCTTCCCGCTCTGAGGAGAACTTCCAGGAAATCTTTTCCAGGGCCTTTTCGCGAACGAGCTTTCTGATTTCCGTAGCCTCTCTTCCTTCTTCTATCAGCTGATTTTGAAGTGTCTGCAACTCTTCTTCTATGGCCTTATACTCATGATCGACCGTGGTGAGATAGTAAACACCCACGATTATGTCTTTTCCGGGCATGGATATGGGCTTGCCGTTTGCGGGCGAGATGACGTTGTACCTGCTCAGCATCAGGAACTTAGACTCGGCCTGTGATGCTGCAGAAAGAGGAACGTGTACTGCCATCTGGTCGCCATCAAAGTCCGCGTTGAAAGGCGCACAAACCAGTGGGTGAAGCTGTATAGCATTTCCCTCAACCAATCTAGGTATGAACGACTGTATGGATATTCTGTGAAGTGTCGGTGCCCTGTTAAGAAGGACAGGATGACCCTTTATTACGTCTTCAAGCACTTCCCATGCTTCAGGCATTTCCTTTTCGATGATCGTCTTCTTGAGCTTCCTGGCCGTTTTGCTCGACTCACTTCCATGTAACAGTCTCGAAAGTACGAAGGGCTTGAAGAGCTCCATGGCGACCCTCTTAGGGATTCCACATTCGTGTATCTTCAGATCAGGACCAACAACAATAACCGCTCTTCCGGAATAGTCGACACGCTTTCCGAGCAGGTT
>PWXG01000114.1 GCA_003561215.1 Thermotogales bacterium | reverse complement strand
GACGATATGGATAGACCAAAACCGTGGGATAGAGGCTGGGGGAGAGGGCAAAAGCCCGTGATAAACGTGACCTGGTGGGACGCTATTGCTTACTGTAATTGGTTGAGCCAAAGGGAAGGCTTACCTGTAGCTTATCGACTGCAGGGAGAAGTAGGAGAGGGAAATCTTGTGGACACAAATGGGGTACTTACACTCGACATAACGAAGGTAGTTGGATACAGGCTTCCGACAGAAGCTGAATGGGAGTATGCGGCAAAAGAAGGAGAGCGGAACTCAGTTTTCAGATACTCAGGAAGCGAAAACGTAGAAGAAGTTGCCTGGTATTCGGACAATTCAGGAATCAGATCAAAGGAAGTTGGCACCAAAGAACCAAACGCGCTGGGAATCTACGACATGAGTGGGAACGTGTGGGAATGGTGCACTGACCGCTGGTACGATTATACGGCTACACCTAAGGAAAATCCATATGTTAGCAGCGGTTCTAACCGCGTCGTCCGCGGAGGAAGCTCCGGGAATATTGCGTTTGGGGTCCGTGTAACATTTCGCGTCTATCAATCTCCCACATTCACTGACGACTACACAGGTTTTAGGGTCGCGAGAACGGCTCAGTAAAGCAGCAGGTTCGCAGTTTGGAAGTTTTGCAGCTTAGTAGGAGCAGATGCAGCAAGAACATGCAGGAAACGGCGTGCGGCTCGCGGGAGACCTTCATAGAACAGAAGACCAGAAGATAGACCGAAAAGGATCTCAGTATAAAACCACACTCAAAGCGGATGGAGAAGAATCATCTGGAGAAGCGGATTGCCAGGATCGGGCAAGAAGCAGAAAAAGCAAGAAACGAAAACCCCGTCATGCGGCGTGCGAATCAAGCGCAGTGAGTAGTGATCAGTGAAGAGTGAGCAGTCAGGAGTGGGATGAGAGCTAGGACATTCCGTTCCCATTTCATGGTTACCTATTCTTGGCGACCGACAACCAACAACGGAAGAATCAAAGTGACGCAAGGCTTGCGGTGCCCGTTGTGAGAAACCCAGAACAAAAAGAGCGGGTGAGGAAGAACGGGTGCTGAGTGGAAAGACCCTGGCGACGATGGAGAGGGTATAGTCAGGAACAGGAGAGGGAGATCCGTCGTTCGCCTTGAGAATCAACAACGGACAAACCGCTCAACTAAAGGAGGCGGAAGTATGAGAAGTATTGTCTTCATCATAAACTTGGTTTTGGTTTCTTGCTTCTTGTTCGGGTATGAGGAACTTCACTTCTACAGTCCATCAAACACTGTCCCGCCAATGGTGCGCGTTCAAGGTGGAATATTCTTGATGGGAGAAGAATCTTCAGATCTGAGTCACTGGAGCCGCCCTTTGCATCAGGTTACGCTCACCTACGACTTCTTCATCGGTCTATACGAAATCACTTTTGACGAGTATGAGACCTTCTGTGATGATACCGGAAGGTCAAAACCTGACGACGAAGGCTGGGGAAGAGGTCAGAGACCTGTCATAAACGTTGCCTGGTGGGATGCTATTGCCTACTGTAACTGGCTCAGCGACAGGGAAGGTCTTCCCAGAGCATATGACGATTCTGGAACCCTGGTCGATAAAAACGGTGAAAAAGCAAGAAGTCCGGAAGCAGTGTGGGGTTACAGGTTACCGACAGAAGCAGAGTGGGAGTTCACAGCACGTGGAGGAACAAAGAGTGAAGGGCACAAATATGCTGGCAGTAACCATGTTGATGAAGTAGCCTGGTATTTCAGCAATGCAGCGGGTACTACGCATGAAGTGGCGGACAAATCGCCAAACGAACTTGGAGTGTACGACATGACGGGGAACATATGGGAATGGTGTAGTGACGGGTGGTACGGCTACGGCCTTGTAGCAAGAGTCAACCCGTACTCAAGCACCGGCCTTTCAAAGGTTACGCGAGGAGCCAGCTGGAAAGACGATGCAACAGAGTTGTTATTAGGGAACCGTCGCCCTCTGCGACCCACGATATCTTCTCCAGACACAGGCTTTCGGATTGCCAGAACGGCACTCCCAGAAGTGGAAATCGTTCTGCATATCAAACCAGAAGTTGTACTGGTTGAAAAGGGCGAATTCATCATGGGTGATACCTTGGGTGATTATGGAGGCAATGAGCTACCTGCACATCGTGTGACTTTCACATATGACTTCTACATTGGGAAGTATCAGGTGACATTTGAGGAGTATGACAGATTCTGTAGAGATACAGAGAGGGCCATGATATACGACTGGAACGGATATGGCAGAGGGCGCAAACCTGTCTATAACGTACCCTGGCACGATGCAATAGCATACTGTAACTGGCTTAGTGATAACGAGGGATTGTCCAGAGCATATGACAGCGAAGGTAACTTCATCGACAAGAACGGACAGAAGGCGACAGATCCATCGGAGGTTATGGGTTATCGCCTGCCCACAGAGGCGGAATGGGAGTACGCTGCAAGAGGCGGGACCAATCAGTCGCCATACAGGTATTCTGGTAGCGACAATGCAGATGAAGTGGCCTGGCACAGTGGGAACTCTGGCGGGACATCGCATGAGGTAGGACAGAAGCTTCCTAATGCCCTTGGAATTTACGACATGAGCGGGAACATATGGGAATGGTGTTCGGATTATTACGCAGACTACACCAGCTCCAACAAGATCAACCCCTATGTCAGTGATGGCACAGCCAGGGTTTTTCGAGGCGGGAGTGTTGGGCACTGGCTCCTGGTATCAAGAGTGTCATATCGCAGTAGCAGAAGAGGAGTCAGCGGCATTTTGACCGGATTCAGGATCGCAAGAACAGCGCAATAGATTATCCAGGAACAAAGCAGAAGCGAGTCAGGTAGAATCGGCCTGAGAAGCGGAAGGCAAAAAGCATGCCTGAAGCGAAGCCACAGGACCTGTGGCGATGTGTGACAGCCAGGATCGGGCCATGAACCTGAATCGGAAGATCAGAGATAAATCAACGACAGTCAAGGGCATGAGTGCACACCTTTCAGCCCTGCATATACGAAAGGTATCAAGAAAAGGGCATAATTGTATTATGCCCCTAAAGAATAAGTGCGAAAACCCACTTCCAAAGTAACGTAGGGGCTGAACACCGTTCAGCCATGATATACGAAAGTTATCAAGACAAGGGCATAATGGTATTATGCCCCTACAGTATACGTGCGAAAACTCACTTCCAAAGTAACGTAGGGGCTGAACAGTGTTCAGCCCTGCAAAGACGAACGGAATCTATATCGAGGGGAAGTCTCTATTCGTTCAGCCTTGATATACGGCCTGATGATATTCCGGCAAGTTGTTGTGTTCTTGAACACGCATTCTATGAAGTATCGGGTATCCTGCCCAGATGTGGTTATCTTCATGCAACATAATCCGTCGGATTTCATCCGAAGGGCACAGCAAGTCAGCCAGAATCATTCTGAGAAGTGAATCTGGCACAATTCGCCAGAGAAGCGAAGTTTGCAATTGAGCAAACGAAGCGAATTGAGCAAAGAACGCTCAAGAAGCGGAGTGGCTTAGATCTTGCCACGAAGCGGAAGATCCAGAACTCTCGACGACATCTCGAGCACGACTGCGCTTTCGTGGGTCTCTCGCACGACCGGGTTTTCGTAAGTCGGCACTCTCGTGTCTTGTTTTTTACTTCAACCGGTGAGTAGCCCGGGGGAATCTCGCCCCCAGGCTCTCGTAGAACCGGACGTGAACCTCTCGATTCATCCGGCTCCCATTATCCAGCCATTGGAACAATCCCCATCTTC
>PWXG01000255.1 GCA_003561215.1 Thermotogales bacterium | reverse complement strand
TTCAGCTGCTGCAAGCCTTGCTCAGCCAAGCGGTATATCCATTTGCGGAGACAGGGCCTACTTTGTCGATTCAGAGACTTCTTCACTACGGTATCTGGACATTCGGAAAGGGGATGCTCACACGCTAATAGGAACAGGCCTGTTCGATTACGGGGACACCGTCGGACCCTTTGTCAGGACTCTCTTACAGCATCCTCTTGGACTTCATGCCCTGCAGGACCGAGTTTATCTTGCTGACACCTACAATCATGCAATCAAGGTCGCAGAGCTTTCCGGCAGGCGTGTGAGAACGATTGTCAGATCAACAGGAGACGGACTGTTCAACACAGCCGGGAAGCAGCTCTCAGAATTGCCGCTGTTCGAACCCAATGATGTACTTTGCCACAATGGCGTTCTCTATATCGCAGACACAAACAACCACGTAATCAGAAAGCTTGAATCTAATGCTACAAAGCTTCTTACACTCAATATAATGACCTGATCGGTTCACTCAGAGAAGAACGAATTCGACTCGCGGTTCACGATAGTCTACCTCATTATTCTTCCAAAATGCTGTTTCTGCTGTCAGAATTCCCTGCAGAACTCACAATCATAGCACCATATTCGCTATTGAGCTCCAGCCCACAGGTAAGTATCTAATGTGGCCTTCATCAATGCATCTCTCAGTCCCTTACGCTCAAGAGAGCAGGTCCGCTCTATCGTAGTACCCGTAGGAGACGTCACGAGGTGTCTGAATCCTGCCGGGTGACTTTCTCCCTGTTTCATTACATACCGCCATAAATAGTTGCGTATAGTATCCATTTCTGCTATATTATTAGCAGGAAGAAAGGAGGATACTATGCGCAGATTAGAGATCAAGAATCCTGAAGAGACGAAAGAAGCTATCATGGGTGAAATTGCACGCTCTGAAGAAGCAAAATATGATCATCGGTTACATGGGTTACTGCTTATCTGTCAGGGATTTAGCTGTTATGAAGTGGCGAAGATGCTGGGGCACAGTCCAAGGACGATCCAGTATTGGGTGAGGCGCTTTGAAAAGGATGGTTTTGCAGGACTGATTGAACAGCAGCGCCCTGGGCGTCCTGCAAACCTAACAGAAGAAATGCTTGAAGATGTAGGGAAAGACCTGAGACTCTCACCGCATGAACACGGTTATACTCAGAACCTTTGGGATGGCAAACTCCTGAGCCATCATCTAAAACAGAAGTATGGGTTAGATATTGGGACAAGACAGTGTCAGAGGATATTCCACAGACTGGGACTTCGAAGACGAAAACCAGGAGGAGTAATTGCAACCGCTGATCCACAAGCACGGGAGACCTTTAAAAAAGACTCAAAAAGCTGAAAAGAAAGAAGAACCTGGATATCTGGTTCCAGGACGAATGTCATTTTCAACAACATGGTTCTCGTTGTGCTATGTGGATACCACCAGAAGATAAAGACCCGGTTACCTTTCTTGCACCTACAATGAAGAAGGTTGGTGTCTTTGGTGCCGTCAAATAACCGCGAAGAAGAGCTTCTATACCAAGAGAATCCACTCACTGCTGCTGAGAGGCAGGCGCAGGACGATAGGGAAGATCAGAAAGGATTAAAGTACTAATTATACCTGCAGCTGCGTATTGCATTCTTCACGTAGCAAGTAACTGTTTTCAATCAACTTATGCTAATCTACGCTTGTATATAGCGCTTCTACAGCTGCTCTCTTTTCTCTATCAGCTATATGCAAATATATACTAGTAGTAGCAAGATTAGCGTGACCAAGTAATTCTTGTACAATCTTTACATTCACTCCACGTTGTATAAGATGTGTGGCAAAACTGTGTCTGAATACATGTGGATGCACGTGTATACTGGGCAAGATTACTCTTGCTTGTGTATTCAGCATTTTCGGGATCATTTTACGGCTAATGGGTTCTCCTCTTGTGCCAAGAAAGAGGGCGTTCGATTCATCAGAATTCGCGAACTGACCCCTGATTCCAACGTAGTCGTCAAGTATGGCTGCTGCGCGTCCGTTTAGAGGCACTATCCTGTCTTTTCCACCTTTGCCTCCGCGGACTCTTATATAGGGCTCATCACCCAAGGGAACATCGGAAAGCTGCAATGAACAAGCTTCGCTGACTCGAAGACCCCCAAAGTAAAGAACTGCGACAATCGCCTTGTTCCGTTTGCCTACATGAGTATCGGAGAAGCTATTCAGCAGCTTCTGCACATCTTCGTAAGGGATGTATTCAGGGATTCTCCTTCTCAGCTTGGGTGCCTTGACCAGATCAGTCGGCATCGACTGAACCTCGCCTGATAGGAACAGAAACAAGTAGAACGCCTTTACGGAGGAAAGGTTTCTCGCAATGCTCGATGCGGAAAGCCTTGATTCTCCTGGCTTCGCCTGAGACAGTGACTTCATGAAACTCTCTATGTTGTTCCTCTTGATAGCCTTGAACTCGAGAGAGTGGTTTTGCAGAAACGATTTGAAGCGCTCCAGGTCTCTTGAGTATGCTTCTATAGTATTGCGCGACATGTTCCTGACGTACTTGAGATAGTCGTGAAATCTGTCAAGCGCTTTATCAATTTCCATCCTTGAACCCCCAGACCTAGAAAGTGGCGACATAATGTATATTATGTCTCCACTATTACTATACCACAAGCCTTTCGCGTGGCAATACTTCTGTAATGCTCATTGATACTATTTTTCAGAATCAGACCTTCCAGAATCGATTCTAAGGGCCTCAAATACATGATGGCGTAGAATTGCCCTCCCAACACCAAGAACAAGGCTTAGGATCGCTTCTGAGCGGTCAAGACTTGAGTCAGACCGTCATGCCTTCTCTTATCTGCTTTATCACATCAATGTACTTCTCATTCAGCGAATACTTCTTGCCTTTCCTCAAAACGAGCTCTTCTTTCACGCCCCCATAGTGCTTCGACAAAGCGCCCATTATTGCGCCCAAAGCCATTGGACTCTTGATCGGTTCATGCTCTCTCTTTTCGAGCTCGCAGTTGATAGCCTGTAAAAGGGTTTCACCTTCTCTTGGACCCTCTGTCAACATCACCAGGAAAAGCTTTGTGGGGAGCTTCAGTCTCGTGTCAACAAACTCTGAAAGCTCTTCTTTCGCCCATTCCGAAACCGGTCTGACTGGCGAGACGTTCTGTCTGATTTCCTTTTTGAAGGCCAGCAGAATGAGTTCCATTATCGGCTCAAGCTTTCTATCAACGCTGTTATGAACGGCCAGTGTGGCACAGACTGTTGTGAGCGGAATGTTAACCTGCTTCACCATGTTCAGAAACTCGGATAGCTTTCTCAGAGTGACAAACGGTCTTTGGATCTCTATCTTTTCGGAAAGAACAACGAGAGCATCCTTACTTATCCTGTTCAAATCGAAACTAACTTGAGGTATTAGCGCGGCAACCTTTACAGGATGCTCCTTACCCGTCCCCCATTCGCCCGTTATGCATTCTTCGTTCTCGTAAGGACTGTATTTGACACTGAGCCCTGCCAGTTCGGCCAGGCGATTTACAAGATCTCTGAAAACCTTGTTGAGCATAGCTTTTCCCTCTGTCGTGGCCTTTTCGAACTTGTCGAGAACACCGTCAATATCTGCCAGAATCCCCTCAAAATGTTCGATCTTTCTAAGGTAACTGTTCACAAACCTTTGCCTCGAAGAATTCTCCCCCTCATCATTCAACTCTCCGAGTATATACAATATATCTACGGCGGTTATTCTCTCAGTCACCCATATCCCCTCCACACTTGTATATACAGTTT
>PWXG01000157.1 GCA_003561215.1 Thermotogales bacterium | reverse complement strand
CGAAGCACTCGCCAGATCGTCAACATATTCGGTGGAGATCATATCCACCAGCAATTCCCCAATAACGACAATCTTGCTCAAGATCTGCTCCCTATTTTATTCCTGATTGGGCAACACTTCTAACATACTGACCCTGCAGAAGTACAAAGACTGCGATTACCGGCAGCGTCATCATCGCAGCAAATGCCATTATATCTCCCCATAGCCTGGGATACTGACCGAAGAAGACCTGCATAGCCACAGGTAAAGGTCTGAACTCTGGTCCAACTGTGACCATCAAAGGCCACAAGAACATACCCCACTGCATCAAAAAGTGGAGTATCGCGACGCTAGCTATAATCGGCTTTGATAGAGGTAATGCAATCTTCCAGAATATCTTGAACCAGCCTGCACCGTCGAGCAACGCTGCTTCTTCGAGCGCTACGGGAAAGCCTATAAAGAACTGATAAAAGAGAAACAGGTAAAATGGATTGGCAATGAAAGGAATGATCTGAACATGATAACTGTCAAGCCATCCCCAGCGTGCTGTCATCAAGAGCAACGGAATCGCAATAGCTTCGAAAGGAATTATCATAAGAGCGATTACCAGCGAAACTAGCGCCCCGCGCCCTGCAAAGGTGAAACGCGCTAGTCCATACGCAGCCATGGAATTTACAAAAACACCTATGAACACGGTTGATCCTACTATGAATATCGAGTTGAATAGATAGCGTCCAAACGGCATTCTGTCAAAGACATTTCTGAAGTTTTCAAAAGACACCTGCTCAGGGATAAACGCTCGCGCTGAACCCATCTGTCTTTCGATTTCCCGTTCGTCAGGGTTGAGTGATGTCGATATCATATAGATCAACGGGAAGAAGAAGAAAAAAGCAAGCAGCGTCAAGAGGATGTAACTGATAGTCTTGCTTACGAGTTCTGCCTTCTTTTTGCTTCTCGGCTTTTCCATTCAGGCCACCTCCCGCTCTTCTTTGAGTATCAACCGCTGGACGATTGAAATCCCCAACACGATTAAAAAGAAGGCAACGGTGAGGGCCGAAGCGTAACCGACATTCTGCCTCCTAAACCCCTGTTCGTAGATGTGAAGCATAACGGTGTATGTTGTTCTTTCCGGGCCACCTCTTGTCATTATATAGACCTGGTCAAATAGTCTGAAAGCTAATATCGTTGTCGAAATTATTACAAAGGCTGTCGTGCTTTTTAGTTGGGGCAATGTGATGTAGCGGAACTGCTTCCATCTGTTTGCTCCGTCGATCGTAGCGGCTTCATAGAGCGTCTCAGGAATGCTCTGAAGTCCTGCAAGGAAGATGATCATCTGAAATCCTACTCCCTGCCATATCGACAGAAGCATGATCGAAGGAAACGCCCACGACCTGTTGTTCAGGAAGTCGATAGGTGTCCAGCGCCCAAAGGTAATCGTCTGCATGAAACCGTTTATCAATCCTTCTGGATGATATAGAAAGCTCCATATTACCGATACCACGACCATGACAGTAACAGTGGGAAGGAAATACGCTGTCCTGAAGAATGTTGTCCCTTTTATCCTCTGGTTGACCAGAACAGCCAGTGCGAGAGCAAACATCGTCTGGATAGGGACTACAACCGCGACAAAATAGAAGATGTTTAGAAGTGACTTGCCAAACACATCGTCCTGGAACATCCTTACGTAGTTGTCAAAACCGATGAACCTCGCAGGCACCCTGGCTATCAACCTTGTGTTGGTGAACGAGACAATGAAGGCCGATACAAAAGGAACGATCATGAACGTTATTAGCAGGGCTAGACCAGGGATAAGAAAGATCAAGGCATGCCGGAAGCCTCTTCTTCTATCTGTGGAAACATGTCTCGCCATAACGACCTCCTAATCAAGTAAGGGTGGGCTTTTCGCCCACCCTTACTTAACAGTCAGTTACTACCACTCAAAGGGATAACCATCATTGTCACGAATATCCCTGTCGATATCCCTAACAGCTCTATCAAGTAGTGCTTTTACGTCTCCGCCTCTTATAATGTTATCGATCACATCTGCGAAAACAGCCGTAATCGTGGGATATGCTGGCGTAACAGGTCTTTCAACAGCAATCGTGTTCAATTGCTCTACAAAGAGTTCGAGAGGTCCTCCTTCTTTGTAGTATTCAGAAAGCTCTATGGCGCTGAATCTTGAAGGTACTGCGCCATTTGCATTTGTCATCTTGACAATTTCTTCTGGCTGCAAGATGAACTCGATGAATTCCCAGGCAGCAGCCGGATCTTCACAGGCAGACGTGAGACTCCATGCCCATGAGCCCATCCCTGTGGCCTGTCCTTCAGGGAATTTCGGCATCGGAATCAGCACGAGGTCGTCGCCGAGTTCTTCTGAGTACTGAGGAAATGCCCAGTGTCCAACCCAGGAGAGCGCTGCTCTTCCTTCGACAAACTCAGCATCACCTGGAGGATTAGGATGTGCTAATCCTTCCATGAACAGCCTCTGGAACCATTCGCCGGCTGCTATGCCTTCTGGTCCGTTCAGAACGCCTTCGGCCGACATATAGGTTTCTCTGTCGATCAGATCAGCACCAAAAGCTTGCCATATCGGTGAGAAACCATATGTGAACCATTCGCCTACACCGTAGTTGATCTTGAAGTCAAACGGATAAGTTACTTCGGGAAGCTCCTTCAGCTTGTAGAGAATGTCCATGAGCTCTTCCATGGTCCATGCATCGTCTACACCTTCGGGGATCCTTGCTCCGACTCGCTCAAGATATGCTCGATTGCCGTAGATTGCGAGTCCGGAATCGAACGTTCCAACCGCCCACATGTGTCCCTGATAAAGACCTTGCTGGATGATTGAGGGGAGTAAATCGTCCATGAGTTCATCCGTGATGAACTCATCAAGTGGATACAAGTAGTAACCCCATGCAAAGTTGGCTACCGTTGGTCCATCCAGGTCGAGAATGTCCGGCAGTCTTCCAGCAAGAGCTGCGGCGTTTACCTGGTCTGTGTAGGTTCCTTCGGGGATTTCAACACCTCTCACCACTATTCTGTCCTGGCTCGCGTTGAACCTCTCGATCTGATCCCTTATTACCATTCTTTCCTCGAGTCTTCCGTCGTGATACCAGACTTCAAGCTCGATCTGTGCAAAGCTCATTGCACCTAATAGCAAAAAGGCTGCAAGTGCCAGTAGTACTGTAATTCTCTTCATGTTTTCCCTCCTCTTGTTATGAGTCTTCGTTCTGTGTTCTGTGAGTTTACTCAGAAAACTCTCACATGTTTCTCGTTGCTGAGTTTCTCGAATCTTTCTTCTGAAGCATCCCTCAAATCAGTAGTAATGATTTGTTCTCTGCCCGTCCAGTTACTGATCAGCACCAAAGATCTCTTGAAATGCTTTGAGCTGCTGACGAGAACATATATGTCATTACACGCATTACACACCAGTTTTTTCGTCTCTGCTTCGAGAATATTGGAAGCGTAGTAACCTGTTTCGTCCATTCCGTTTATTCCGAGAAACGCCTTATTTACGTTGTATCTTGTGAGAAAGGGGTTGATCTCAAAATCCAGGAAGTTCATCGTGTTTTGCTGAAAAGTACCTCCCATAACCACCAGGTTTATCCCAGAGGTCTGGGCAACAGCGTTAACTATGTATAGAGAGTTTGTGACTACAGTAAGACTGGCGGGTGGCTTTTTGGCGAGTTCTTCAAAAAAGAACAACGTTGTGCTGCCTGAATCTATGAAGATCACGTCGTTTTTGTCAACGACTCTGGAAGCTTTTGAGGCGATTTCACGCTTTTCATCCACGTCAATTGCTATCTGTTCCTGAAACTCAGGATCGTATCTCTGAACGCGCATCCGCACTGCTCCTCCGTGAACCCTTCTGAGAAGACCCTCCTTCTCGAGTTCAGTGAGATCGCTTCTGAGAGTGACTTCGGAAACACCTAACTCTTCTGCAATCGCCGCAGAACGGATTTCACCCTTACTGATAAGCTTATCGAGAACAAACCTTCTTCTCTCTTCAGCTAGTATTCTGCTCGCCTCCTCAAAAAAGGATAACATGTAGTTTCTTGATCACATAACCTGATAGGGTCGATCTATCTCCGATTATTTGCGTTTATGTTTCCTATTCTTTCTGTTTGACTTGTGAACACATTCGTTTAGTTATCTTTTGGTTATCTTTGGTCTTCCCTTCCTTTTTTCACTCGTTTTCGTGGTCTTCTCGATGAACATGTATAATTACTCTGGTTGGAGGGTTTCATGACAAACAGCATTCTGGGCAAAACGCTTGCATTTGCAGTCGCAACGATGATTTCACGATTGACAGGATTGCTCCGTGATGGCCTCTTTGCAGGGTATTTCGGGACGTCGGAGCAGTATGATGCCTATTTGATAGCGATACTGATACCCTTTTTCCTTAGAAAGATCTTCGCAGAAGGAGCGATGACTCTTTCGTTTGTTCCGCTGTTCAATGAAAGAATGAGGGTTTCGAGGAAACGAGCTCAGGTATTCGCCACAACGACCATTGTGATAGTGTGTGTTATTGCAGGAGCTGTCACCTTGGGAGGAATCATCTTCTCCAGACCACTTTCATATGCCTTTGCCGGACCCCTGAGCGATGAGGTGGTAGAGCTCACAGCTTATCTCATGAGAATCTCGTTTCCTTTTGTGTTGCTCGTATCGCTCTGGGCCGTCTTCTATGGGATCCTGAACAGTCTCGATGCTTTCTTTGTGGCTGCTTTCAGCCCTGCAATCATAAACCTAACCACAATTCTTGGTATAACGCTTTCTTCGCGAACTGACCCTGCGATACTGGGTGCAACAATCGGTTTTGTTGTCGGAGGACTTGCTCAGCTGATGCTCTTGATGTTTTTTGTAAGAAGAGCGGGTTTCAAGATAACTCCGTCTTTTTCAAAACAAGACGCAAAACAGTTTTTGCTGTTTTTCGCCGTCGCTTCAATTGCTCCTGCAATCAATCAGATAAACTCGCTTGTCGACGTGAGGGTTGCCACAGAACTTGGCTCAGGTGTTGTAGCTACCCTGCAATACGCAATGAGGATATATCAGCTCCCTCTGGGAGTTTTTGCCGTGGCGGTTGCGACTGTGGCTCTTCCTGAACTATCTCGCGAAAACGTTGATCACGAAGCGTTCACGCGGTCACTCTGGAAGCTGCTTAGACTGCTCTTGTTTCTGCTTCTGCCAGCGACTCTTGCCCTGTTTGCATTGAGGGCAGGAATAGTCTCTCTCCTGTTCGAACGAGGTGCGTTCACTACAGAAGATACTCTGGCTACGAGTATGCTACTTGCCGCCTATGCTATCGGTCTTCCCTTCTACGGTGGTTTCGGAGTCTTATCAAGAGCATATTATGCGAAGAAGAATGCAAAACTGCCATCTCTCATAACTGTCCTCATGGTCGCTGTTAACGTGATTCTCGATATCCTGCTTGGCCTGACAATCGGCCCTATCGGAATAGCACTGGCAACTAGCATTGCAGGGATAACAGGATTTTCGGTGCTTGCAGTATTGCTTCTGAAGAGTTCAAAGCCTTCCGGAAGAGACCTTTCAAGCATTGGCAAGACAGTTTTTTCGTCTGCTCTGATGATCATCTCTGTTGTGGTGTTAAGAGGTATATTGGTTCCCGGGAACGTTACTACGCTCCTACTGCTGACAGCTGCGACACTTAGCTTTCTTTTTGTCTCATGGATCATTGGCTCGGAGGAAATCACAGAACTGAGAACAATCTTTTCTCTGAAGAGACAAAGACGCAGAAATCGCTAGGGCTTGAGCCCACAAAAAGAAGTGCTGAGGAAAATAACCATGATCTGCTGCAACAATGTCGTTAGGACAATCATGTAACGAAGCTCGATCGTGGTAATCTGGGAACATACTGTATCAAGAAGATTTGGCTCCCAAGGGGTGAACACATGGGTAGTATTATCAGCTTTGTCGAAAGCATTCCACCCGCGTTTTACGGCATCATAATCGGTTCGCTGCTGACCCTTATCGGCGTAGCTCTGACGAATATATCAAACACCAAACGGCTTCGACTGCAACATGAACATGAGCAGAAGCTGGAAAGCAAGGCCCGGGATCTCAACCTACGCCGTGACGTCTATATGGCCGCAATGGAGGCCATTTCTGCCGGTCTGGTCGCCGTCAGTAGATACAGTGATTTCAGTGTTTCTTCTGATGAACTGATGAAATCCTATACTGACCACTCACCAGCGATTGGCAAGATCAGCATCGTTGGCAACAGCCAGGTCATCAAAGCGGTTGCGACCTTCAACCTGGATCTGACGGGTGCTTTTATGCGGCTTACGGTAAGGCGCGAGAAATACAGTGCCATCTTGGAACGCAATATGTCTTTAACGAAAGAAATAAAGCAGCTTCGGGAGAGAATTGATCACTTATCAGACCAGAAAGAAGAAGGACTTTCTGTGAAACTGGATCAACGTCGTCTGAGTCAACCGAAGAGTGATCGTGAGTCTCTGGATAAGTATCTTAACGCTTTGAGAACTGAGCATGCAGATCTCAATAAGCAGATTATGCCGCTGCAGATTGATCTTATTCGGGAATCAATCAAGGAAGTCGCCGCGTTAGATCAACTTCTGGTACCGTTGATCGGTCTGATGCGTGCGGAACTGGGATTATCTTTCGATGAAGCCTATTATGCCCAGATCCTCAAAGAAGGCTACGAGAGGCAAAAGGGGTTTCTGGCTGCCATATTTCACGATTATCAGCAGCAAGAAGAAGGAACAGCAGGTTAACCAGAAGGAATTCCCATTGGGTTTTCCTTGGACTGGCCGAATCGCATACATCTTTTTCGTTATTGTTATGTTAGATTCTCTGTTGTGAGCGAATCATAGAATCGTTTTCAAGTCCCATTTGAAGTTATCAGAAGAATTGTGATAATTGTGCAAATCGACTACAGGAAGACTTGACCGATAATCCACCTGTTGATGTTCTCGGATACCAGGAGCAAATTCTATGCCTTATCTTGTTGCGGCAATAATCTGCAGTTCACTGATTGCTGTTCTGTTTCGACTCAGCGAGACGAGAATGCTGAATCGCTTTGCTGTGACAACATTTAACTACCTTGGAGCAATGATCGTTGCTGCCCTGCTCCTATCCTCAGACCTTCCTGAAAGAAGCAGCCAGGAGTTTTCGTTCAGCGAATCCATAGGGCGAGTTTTTGTTGGAAACAACGGTGTTTTCCAGGGTATGCACAGTGTCTACTGGGCAATCACGGTGGGTCTTCCTGCCGGAGTCTTCTTCTTTCTCGCTTTCGTTTTCTACCAGAAGAGTATCGGTCATGGTACGATAAGCCTGGCCGGGGCTTTCTCGAAACTGGGCATTCTCGTTCCAATGTCTCTAGCGATAATCCTCTGGAGGGAGTTGCCGTCTTCTATACAGTGGACGGGTATTGTGATGGCCTTGATTGCAATTATCGTGATCTACAGACCCTTCAGGGCTGATATAGACAGAAGCAAGGTCATGCCTCTTGCTTTTCTTTTTCTCTTTGGCGGAATCGCAGAGTTCAGCAACAAGTTCTTTCAGCACTACAGTGTTTCAGGATACAGAAGCGTGTTTCTCCTATGTGTGTTTAGCAGCGCTTTTCTAATAAGCAGTATGGTTCTGATTGTTTCCAGAAAACGCTTTGGCTTTCGTGAAGTGCTCACCGGACTCATGATAGGAGTTCCGAATCTTTTCTCTTCCTTCTTTCTGATTATGTCGCTGGAAGTGATGAAGAGCACTGTAGTCTTCCCTCTCTATAGTGCCGGGAGTGTTGCTCTGATTACCATATGGAGTGTTGTGGTCTTTTCGGAGAAGCTTTTTCGTTCAGAGGCCTTCGCACTGTCTCTTATACTGCTGTCTCTTGTTTTGGTGAACCTGTAGCAATCAATACACTTGCAAACAATACCAAGGATGAATGTAACCAGGAGGTGTTAATGATGAAGAAGATCGGACTTCTTGGCGGAATGAGCTGGGAGTCGACTATGCACTACTACAGGATAATAAACGAAACAGTAAGAGACAGGCTGGGAGGACTTCATTCTGCAGAGTGTATCGTTTACTCTGTAGAGTTTTCGCCTCTTGCTCACTTGATGTGCAAAGGTTCATGGAGCGAAATCTCAAAAATACTGTCAGAGGCTGCTCTGTCTCTGAAGAGAGCTGGAGCAGATTTTCTCGTAATCTGTACAAACACCATGCACCTTGTCGCAGATGAGATTGAAGGATCCTCTTCGCTCGAGATATTACATATTGCAGCCGCAACCGCGCACAAGATCCACAATCAGCGCATCAAGAAGGCGGCTTTACTCGGAACAACTCATACCATGGAAGGCGAGTATTACCGAAAACCGTTTATGAATAGCGGAATCGAACTGCTTGTGCCTGAGAGAAGAGTAGGCGAGAATATGAACAGGATCATCTTTAACGAGCTCTGTAAAGGCGTTATAAAGAGCTCTTCAAAAAGGGTCCTCCTCAATGCCATAGATCGGCTTGTTCAGGAAGGCGCTGAAGGTGTTATCCTTGGCTGTACAGAATTACCGAACATTTTAACGGAAATGGATCTGGATGTTCCCCTGTTCGACACTACCAGAATACATGCAGAAGCAGCCGTTGACTATGCATTGAGCTGAATACAGTCTTTGAAGATCCAACGTGTAAGAGACAAAGCAACAAGGCGTACAGATCACCCCAAGAGCGGCCTGGCAAAGCGTTGTTCGAAAGCATCGTTGTTTCTCAGCAACTGGTCCCAATAGGGATGACTTGTGCCGTCTCCAATGCTTGCTCTGACCATTTCCAGTACTTCCCCTTCAAAACGTTCTGGCGCAGCAAGTTCTTTCAACATGTCCTGCCTTAGCTCTCCCGTAGCTGCAAGGTGCTCTCCTAGTTCACGGAGCATTGGTAGTAATTGCTCTCTTGTTTCGGAAGACAGAAACCTGACTCCCTCAGAGCCCCCCTTTATTATCACTCCTGGACAGCCAAATCCCATACGACTGGCAAGTTTTCTGCAGTAGCGCTCAACAAATCTGGAGTGAATGGCCTCCGAAAAACCGGAATGGATCAGGAACACAATCTGCTTGCTTTCAGGAAAACGTCTCAAGGCTCCCATGCTCTCAAAGAACTCTTTGACAATGCCCGGCATGGAATCTACATACAGCGGAAAGCCAATTAGCAGGAGTTCATGTTGTTCCGTGGACATTGCGAGTTCCTTCACGTCTTCTTCTAAAATAAGGTCGTGTATTCGAGCTGTTGTACCGGTTCTGTCTGCAATGCCCTTAATCAGCTCGTCGATCATCACCCTTGTGTTACTGAACTTGCCTCGCGGAGAACCATTTAAAGCAAAAATCCTCATCTAGAAGCCAACTCCTCTCCGTTTCTATCAAAGACCTTATACATGCTAAGCTTCGTTGAAAGATTCAGAGCATTTCTTGTGTAGATGTCGAAGATTATCTCATGGTCTTCCCGATCAGTCTCTTCTTCAGCAACAACTACAGCTGCCAGCAACGGCCTGTTCTCATACCTTGGGACGTGATGAATCTCACCTTCAAGAACTTGAAAATAGGGAAGAACAAGCGGTATCATTCTGTCAGTGAAGCGTTTAAGAAGCGAACTCATGAAACCAAGGATGATCGGAGAAGCGAAAATCACCAGGTCAGACTCAACTATCTTCATCAAAATACCCTCCACATCGTCCTTGAGCATGCATTTTCCGGGCATATTGACCCAGCAGGTCCAGCATCCGACACACTGCTTGATATTCTTCTGGTGAAGAGTAACAACTTCAACAGGCTTTCCCTCAAATATCAGCTTTTGAACAAAAGTTGAAAGGATTGCTCCGTAAGATTTGTCATCCGCGTCAGGATTTCCGTCAAGAACAAGCACACGCATATAACCCCTCCCGTATTTCAGCATACACCATACATCAGTCATTCGTTATCTGACAGAAGATTTGCTGCGGCTCGGAGTACTTCCCCAGACAGGTTGTTCTATAATACATTAGGTGATAGTTTCACTAACCAAGACAAAAGAAAAGGCAGGTGTGAATATGGACTACAAGTTTTTGGGAAGATCTGGACTCAGAGTGAGTAGTCTCTGCCTGGGGGCCATGACATTTGGAAGGGAGACCAGCAAGTCAGACAGTCATCGAATGCTTGATATGTTTGCAGCAGCTGGCGGGAATTTCGTTGACACTGCAAACGTCTACTCACAGGGACTGTCAGAAGAGATCATTGGAACGTGGCTGAAGACACAGAAGCGGGATGATTTTGTCATTGCAACGAAGGTTCGGTTCCCTATGGGCAATGGTCCTAATGATAGCGGTCTCGGGAGAAAACACATCATCCAACAGGTAGAGGCAAGTCTAGAAAGACTTAAGACCGACTACATCTATCTATACCAGTTACATTGTCAGGACCCGTATACCCCTCTGGAAGAAACACTTGGCACACTAGACGAACTGGTTCACCAGGGTAGAGTGAGGTACATTGGGGCGAGCAATTTCTCCCCCTCAATGCTGCAGAAAGCACTTGAAATCAGCAGGTCAGGACGTTGGGAAGCCTTCATTTCGCTACAGGCGAAGTACAATCTTCTTGTACGCTCGAGCGAGTGGGAACTGCTCCCTCAGTGCGAAAGAGAAGGACTTGGTTTTATGGTGTGGGGGCCTCTCCATGGCGGTTGGCTTTCGGGCCGTTACAGGCGCGGTATGGGGGGACCACCTGCCGAAAGCAGGGTAGAAATGGCACAAAAGGAAGGATGGTTTGAGTCCTGGGCGAACTACAACAATGAGCATACGTGGAAGGTCATTGACGCTCTGATGGAAGTATCAGTAGAGACAGAAAGGTCACCTGCGCAGGTAGCACTGAACTGGTTAAAGGTCAACTACAGCATGAGTGTGCCGATAGTCGGGGCCAGGAAGCTTGAACACCTCAAAGACAATCTTGATTCGGCTAAGTGGAAGCTCTCTGCCAAGCATGGGGAGTACCTGAGCAAAGTAAGCGAGGTTCCGCTGCCATATCCTTACGACATGATCAGGCAAAACTGTTGTTAGGCTACTCTGAGTAACATTGCCTGGTCATTCCAGGCGGTTTCATAGTATACGGAAAGTTCTGTTAAAGATTAACCCTTAAGACTGACTGACACGCGCATAGTCTGGTGGGCAGGATAACTGGAAGTGTCACTGATGGAGGTGTTTCGTTGAATTTTGTTTTTTTGAACTCCATGGACGAGTACTGGGAAAGCAGATTGAACGACCTTAAAGAGCGTTTCCCTGAACATACTTTTATAAGCCGGTTTGACCATAACAATCCTCGCGATCTGATTCAGGAGGCTGAGGCATTGATTACGGGTCGTCTTTCCGAAGAGGAGCTAAGCAAAGCCAGTAGACTGAAAGTCTTGTTCGTTCCGTGGACTGGCGTGAACAGCCTGCCTTTGAAGGAACTAAAGAGCAGGAATGTTACGGTATCCAACAACCATGGAAACGCTGCAATTGTTGCCGAAAGAGCTGTCACCCTTGCACTTGCAGTTACTGGTAGAGTTGTTTTTCTTCACAAGGAGATGGAAAGGGGCATATGGCCTGGGAGGACTGACGACAGAGACACATCCTGGTTCTCCATGCAGGGCAAGACATGTGCTCTGCTCGGTACTGGAGAAATAGGTGTGAAAATTGCTGAGATGCTGAAGGCCTTCAGGTGCAGGGTAGTGGCTTTTAGAAGACACCGATCCAAAGGAAAACCTGAATGCATTGACGTTCTTGTCCAAAGTATCAACGAAGCGATCGAAGTCGCCGATGTAGTGTTTGTCGCTTTGCCTCTGACTAAAGAGACGCGGGGACTGCTCAGTGCAGCGCTTCTTTCCAGCATGAAAGGGAAGTTTCTCATAAACATCAGCAGGGGAGAGATTGTCGACGAAAAGGGTCTCTATGAAGCTCTCAAGAACGGCGTTTTGGCTGGGGCAGCAATTGATACATGGTACAATTACCCTTCTCGCGAGCGTCCGGCTACACTCCCGTCAGTTTTCCCGATTCACTCCCTCCCGAACGTCGTGTTATCGCCGCATGTCGCAAGTTGGACAGAAGAAGGAGTACAGCTGATGATCGATGAGACTGTCAAGAGTATCGTATCATATATCGTTAGAGGCACACCCGAGCACATTATCGATCTTGATCTTGCTTACTGATACTAATCGAAGAACTGACCGTTCAGGAGAACACTTGACTGGTGGGATAAGGATGAATGAAAAAGAAGCAATTTCGAAAAGCTCTCGAGCTGTCAAGAAGATCGAAAATCTGCATGCTGGGAACGAATGGACCAGAGGGTTATCCTTATGCAAAGGCGATGCTGCACCTCAAACAGAATGGCCTCAAAGAATTCTGGTTTAGCACGAATACTTCATCAAGACGGGTAAAGCAGATTGTCAAAGATGCAAGGTCCTGCCTGTGCTTCGTTGATCAGGACTCTATCGAGGGACTCATGCTGCTTGGTCATACCAGGATAACTCAAGAGGCAAGCATACGAGAAGTTCTTTGGTTTGAAGGGTGCGAGAAATACTATCCCCGGGGAGTCGAAGATCCGGACTATTCGGTGATTCGCTTCAAGGCATTTCGAGGCAACTACTACCACGGGCTGTGTAACGTAGATTTCGACTTGAAGTAGTTCCCCGCCCCTAAACTCAGTTTCTAAAGGAGCCGGGTTATCTCTGGTTCGATACTCTCAGGGCTGGTGTTCGATGAGAAACGATTGACGATTTTCCCTTCTTTGTCTATGAGAAACTTCGTGAAGTTCCATTTTATCGATCCACCAAACCCGGGATTGGTCTTTTTCGACGTCAAGAACTCATAGAGTGGGTGCTTGTTTCTTCCCCTCACCTTTATCTTCTCAAACATAGGAAATTGCACACCAAAAGAAACCTCGCAGAACTGTTTGATTTCATCATTCGTGCCGGGTTCCTGCCTTAGAAAGTCGTTAGAGGGAAATCCGAGAACGGCAAATCCCCTGTCTTTGTACTTCTTGTATAGTTCCTGCAATCCTTTGTACTGCGGCGTGAAGCCACACTTGCTTGCTGTGTTCACTACGAGGATCACTTTACCCCTGTAGTCAGCAAGGCTTTTCTGGAAACCTTCAATCGTTCTAACACCAAAGTCGAAAAACGACATATGTTTACCCCCTTTTGAGTCCGATAATCTGATTCTACATTATTGTGAATCTGCCAGTAGTCTTCAGCATATGTTACGCTTAGTGTACTGAGTTCTACTGCAGTCACACTTGCATGGCACCTGTTGAAAAGTCCCTGTATTCGATACAGCGTGATAATATGAGGCTGATAAACATTCTCTTTTGGAGCCACAACATGAAGAGAGCCGTATTTCTGGATCTTCAAGGAACTCTTGGTGGAGAAGGTCTTGATGACATCATGCAATTCTCCTTCTTCCCATTTGCTGAAGATGCGATTCGTCTCATCAATAGTGCTGGCATGTTGGCAATCGTGATAACAAATCAGAGCCATATCTCGAAGGGCCTGTTTACGTGGGATGACTATCTCAGCCGTGTCAAAGAACTGGAAGATCAGCTTGCTTCCAAAGGTGCTCACATTGATGCGTTCTACTGCTGTCCTCATTCCTCTGAAGACATATGTAAATGCAGGAAACCTTCGCCGGGCATGGTGATGCAGGCCAGGAAAGATTTCTCCATTGACCTTCCCAGCTCCTACATTGTTGGAGATACAGGGGCATGGGACATGGCCCTGGCTCGAACTGTTGGTTGCATGGCCGTTCTGGTACGCACTGGCCTTGGAGAAGGATCCCTTGCAGAATTCCGATACCTCTGGAAAGACATTGAACCAGATTTCGTTGCAAAAGACGTTCTCCAAGCCGCAAGATGGATTGTTTCTGCCGAGAAAGACTCTTGCTGATCCCAGGTAAGAGACTTAGAGATCCACCTGGACAAAGACCTCAGCAGTGCTTTGAAACCACAATAGCTTGTTCTCAAAGCAGAGTTGTCAGGGGCTGCTCTTTTTTGGTCGATCAACCCCGTAGCAATTCAGCTTATCTTGCTAGATCCATCCTGATCCGCCCATCAACGATCTCGACGATCCTGTCGGTCTCTTCAGCAATTCTCCGGTCATGAGTCACAATGACAAAGGTTGTACCGAATCGCTCATTTATCTCCCTCAACATACGGAAAACCTTCTCTGAAGTATCCGAATCGAGGTTTCCTGTTGGTTCATCAGCAAGAACGACACGGGGATTGTTTATGAGGGCCCTGGCAATCGCAGTTCTTTGCTGCTGTCCCCCAGACATCCTGGTTGCAAGATTGTTTTTCACATGACTTATACCGACAATCTCCATGAGCTCCTCCGCTCTTTCAAATGCTTCTTTTGTGACAGCGCTGTTGGAAACTCTGAAAGGCATGAGTACGTTCTCTAGAGCTGTAAATTCAGGCAACAGATAATGGAACTGGAATATGAAACCTATCGTCCTGTTTCGTAATGCAGCAAGGTCGATGTTCTTCATGCTTCCTGTTTCCCTGCCATCAATGAGTACCTGCCCATCTGTTGGCCTATCCAGTGTTCCCAATATGTTCAGTAGAGTACTTTTTCCGCTACCTGACTGCCCAATGATCGAGTTGAAACTTGCTACTTCAAAACTCAGGTCTATGTTGAAGAGTACCTGGGTTTTCACTGTTGTTCCATAAAACTTGTTGACATTCTTGAGTTCGACGATATTAGCCATTACGTATCACCTCAACGGGTGTCAGTCTTGCAGATCTCCTGGCAGGAATCACTGCAGCGATTACCGAGGCCCCGAAGGCGATAAGCCCAGAAAGAGCTATAAATCCGTAGTTCAGATATAGCCCGACTACAGGCTCTCCATCAGGTCCAAGGGCAAACGTCGTGAATGCAATACTCAATCCGAGCCCGAGTAAAACACCCACAATTGCACCACCGATTCCGATCAGCGCACCTTCAAAGAGGAATACGAGGCTTGCAGTTCTGTCTGTGACACCCATTGCCTTCAGAATGCCGATTTGCCTGGATTTCTGAACAACAGTGATCACGAGTATGCTCGAAATGCCCAGCGCAACAGCAATGATTACGAAAACCTGTATCATGAGGCTCGAAATGCTCTGACCCTGCAGTCCACTGAGAAGCTGCTGGTTCTGATCTTTCCAGTTGTCTACTCGGATGCCATCTACTTCAATAGCTCCAGCAAGAGATGCAGCAATAATATCAGCATCAAACACCTCAAGAACCTGCATTTCTATCGCACTTATTCTGCCTTCCTTCTCTGCGATGGTTTGAGCGGTCTCCAGTGTTCCAAGGACCCATGAACGGTTTAGACCGGCAACTCTAAGATCAAAAATTCCCGAAATAACCAGCTGGTGGGTTCTTCCCTCAGAAGAGAGTACAGTAATCGTCTGCCCGATCAACAGTTCAAGCTCCTCTGAGAGTTCCTTGCCGATCAGCACTTCGTTTCTGCCCGGTAGGCTACCCTGGAGGACCCTGTCTTTAATCCCGTATATCGCGTCGGCCCTATCAAAATCGAGTCCTCTGTAAATGACAGATGGAGAGGTTTCGGTGCTAACAATGAACACCGGGCTTTCCAGAACAGGGGAAACTACCGTTATATCAGTCATGAGTGCTGACTCTTCCAGTCGTTGGATCAGCTCTTGCCAATCCATTATGGTTCTATCATCACGCGTTGATATGATCGTCACCTGTGAAGAGTTGCCGATCGTGCTATCAACAAGGTCTATCTGAAGACCCTGAATCAAGAGGCCTATAAAGAGCTGAACTGATACTCCTATCGAAATACCAAGTATTATGAGGAGCGTCTGAGCCTTACTGGAAAGAAGAAAACGCATTGCAACACTAAATGCAAACTTCATCTGTTCCCCCCCTTCTCGAGCAAGGTAATCGATTGAAGATCTTCGAGATAGATGTCCGCGCCGATCTGTTTTCTGGCTTTTTCGTTGTTAATCAAAGCAGGTCCTGAGACTACTATCTGGGCTTCTGGCAGTGTCCGTCTCACAGCTTCTACCATCTTTGCAGTATTTACGAGGTTGTAGTAGTTGCTGACACCAATGGCTACATAATCAGGGGTGAAGTTCTGCAGGCCTTTCATAAAAGCATTGACTGGCGTGTTTGCTCCCACGAAAAGCGCATTATAGCCGTTCACTCTGAAGATATCTACAGCCATGCGGGGACCCAGTTCGTGCAGCTCCTCGGGAGGACAGACGACTACAACCTTACCCTTTTTCCCTTTTCTCCCAGATGAATCTGTTTCTTTATTGACAAATGGTGAGCAGCACTCAATTATCGTCCTTATTGTTGCACTCATTATGTGCTCTTTCCAGATACACAGGACTTTGTCTTTATAGTTGCACTCCCATTCCTGTAGCAAAGGAACCAGCACCTTGATGTACAGCTCAGTTACGCTTGTTCCATCTTTGTTCAGATAATCAAGAACAAGATTAACTGCTCCCTCTCGATCCTCTTTTTCAAGGAGTTTTTTCAGTGAACTCCTCAATTCATCAATCATCTGATCACCTCTTTTCTGATTCTGCACGAAACTCTACAGAGTGACGGCCAGAGTTCCGATCAACAGTCGCTTCTATCTCAGTGGATCTGAATAGATAACTCTATTACAGGCTAGTCCAGTTAACACGTAAGGTGCTTGATGACCTACCCTTCTTGCTCGAAGAGCCACAATCTTTATACCCACTTGTTTCTATTCTGTCGGTTACAGAAGAGATCAGGAGGTCGCGGAATCTCTCGTCTGAATCCTCAAACCACACTCCAGGTTGTCTGAGGAAGGTATTCAGCGTTCAGAAACTCTTCAGCTTCCTGGGAGGAACAGACTTCAGAAGTACGAAATAAACCCGCGCCGGTGTCCGTGTTATCGAATAGAGAGACCTTCTGCTTAAGAACGTCCAGAGCAATCAAGTGATCTATCTATATCCATTCACATGATTTAGAGACCCCGCTCTCTCAGGTAATCAAAGACTTCGACATTGTAGATAATCTCTTCGACAGTGAACACAGCCCAGGGGTGACGGTCACCAAGCCAATACAATGAACCAGTCTTAAGCAACAGTTGATCTCCAAAGTACTCCCAATCGATGGCTTCATTAATCCAGAGCGTCTTGCTATTGCTCTGCGCATCTTTATAGCGCATCGCCTCAAATAATACTGGAAAACCTGTATCAGGGTGGAATCGTACTATGAAGTGTTCTTCCAAGTCTTCATAAGGAACAAACAGCACGGCTGAATTGTCGTCGATTGCTTCCCATCGAACACGTGGATCGGTAACGAATACTGCGGGTAACCAGATCGACTCAGCCCATAATCCCAAGTTTGCTGCCTGGTCCACTTTCGGTTCTCCCTCTATTGTTCCGAAAGGCATCTCCATCCTGCTCTTTCCATCGATATAGTACTCGTTTACCTTCATAACTGGAAGCCCGAAGAAAGTAATCTCAATGTAGTGCCTATAGTCCTGGCCGGCCTGATGGGTAAACCTGAAACGTCCCTGGAACCTGATCCCTGCGATGCGCATCTCTGCGCTTCCGCTAATCACTGCCGACTTGATGAGTGGAATGCTTTCGCCATATATTGTTCTGTAGAAACGTTCAACAGGCACAGGCAGATTGTCCGGAAGGGGGATCTTTTCCAGTTCCGGCTGAGCTTGTGAAAACGGCTCAAAAGACGCTGGTTTGATAGAAATACCTATCCATCCTGCGAAAAACACAATAAGCAATCCCCCCACCAACCATAGCAAAACCCTTAGCAGCTTGTTCATCATATTCTCCTTTCTGTCAGAGACCTAATAGAGACTTCGCCGTTCTTTGCTGCTCCTTTAGATCTGTTTTCGTTCGTCTATCGTCATTCTCTGCCTTTCAACACCACGCCAAGGGTAACAGAGTAGCCGGGTATATGCCACTGGCGTTTTATGTCTGAACCATGTTCTAATATACACTCTTGACCCTCTTTGTGTTATCAGATCGATAACTCCACAAGTTTCCTTTCTTCAGGTCAGTTGATTTTTCTTTGAGATATGTGGAGCAAGTGAGATAATACCATTGAGATAGCCAACTCATATGCCAACAAGACATCCCGATTGTTGTAATGAGTAGATTATGTGCTGATAGCAGGACAGGAGGAATAATGTGAGAAGAACTCTTATATATCTCCCGCCCGTGATTATCGTTCTTGTCATGCTTGGCTGTAGTTTTCAGTTTCCGGTCACTCATAAATACTTCGACGCAATGATCTCAGCGCGTTATGGGGGAACCATTAATCTCCCCAGAGGTATCACTGTGAGCTTCTTGCCTGGCACCTTCATCACCGACACCCCCGTGAATATCGGGCTGCAGGATCGAACGGAATACGGTTCTTCACTGGTATTCTTCTTTGCAGATCCTCTTTCCATAATGAGACCGATCACCGTGACAATCCCTGCAGGTGTTCTCGAAGTCAAGGATGACGAAGTGCTTATAGTCCACCCTGTTTTCTCCACAGGAGGAGTAAACTACGCAAGCGACGAATTCCATGTAGACCAAGACTTCGGAATCGCGAGCTTCACTAAAGACAAGGACCAGGTCGTGCAGATCAAAGGAGGATTCCCTTATTGCATCATTGTAGGCAAGGCAGATGCGCTTTACTACGCTCTTCATCTTCCAGGTAAGTACCTGCTTGAAGGCGACCTTCTATACTACATTGATATGAACTGGTTTCCAGGTCATGCGGGTCTGTATCTTGGCGTATGCGAAGACATTGCATTCAGCGATAGCGACTTCGGTTACAATGATGGCGTGACATTTGCGGATTCCTTTCCTTACCAGAGCTATGGTGGTAGCCACATCGTCGAAGACGGTGTGTTCGTTTTCCCGAACGATGTCGACCCCTCGCTATATCAATATGTATTCAGATTAGATACATACGGTCACCGTTGGCTTGGGTTATGGGCAGACAGGTTTCTGGGACCCCGCAGGTATGACGGTAAGCTGACACCAGAGGAACGAAGACAAATCTCTCGTTACGTTTACGAAGCATTCAGTAACAACTCTCTCTGGACTGTCGGCCTGGCCTGGAGAGGGTATCGAAACATACCCTTCTCCAAAAGAGCGATGTACTCGTGCGTTGGTTTGCCCGAAAGGGCCTATGAAAGCGCAGACAGAGGGATTGTTCCTTTCTGGAGTTCGCTGTTCTACCTGACGACCTCTGAGCATTTCTCCAGAACCGTTCCTGTTGATGAGATTACGGAATACCTGGGTGAGACGATAAGCTTCAGGGTGAATTCCCTAGTTGCGCGTGAAGCAGTAGGCTGCTCACCCATCAAGAAGACCAGGTGCGTTGAAATCGATGGATGGAACTGGTATTCAACGAATACTGTGGAGCTTCACCCTGATAGCCCCGGTGAATTGAAGCATCTGGCAAGACATTGCGAGTACAGCTGGGAACCAACTGAGGAAGGCCAATTTGATGTCACTTTCAGGTTCTTTGCCAATGTGAACGAAAACGAAATAGAAAGGTATCACACACTCACAATAAAGGTTGAAAGTCCCTCTGATTGAAAATTTCAGGTTACTTCCCCGGAACTCCGACTTCTGTTCTTGATTTGCTTGACGTTCAGCCTTCTTGCGCAGTCAGCCAGGTGATGGAGGCTCAGGTCGGATGAAAAGAGAGAAGAAGATCTTCTACAAGGAAATCGACAACGAAATCGAGGAAATCGAAGGTGAAGCGCGACGCAGGGGTTTTTTCTCAGAAAGATTTGTCTAGAGAGACTAATGCATGGTCCCAATGGGGTTTGCTGAATTGCAGGTCTGTTCGGATTTGAAGTCTTGTTCTGATAGCAGAAAGTGGCCATGGTTTGAAGACATTGCCTGTTTCGTTATTCCTGTATTACTCATGAAGTCCGTGTAGCGTGTGTGCTAGACTTCCTTTGAGAAGAACTCTTATTTTCACAACGCTTCCATTTACATTCTCTTGACACGATATACTGGAACCTTCGAGGGAGGTGTTT
Organism: Thermotogales bacterium; assembly: GCA_003561215.1. Classification (GTDB taxonomy): domain Bacteria; phylum Thermotogota; class Thermotogae; order Petrotogales; family Kosmotogaceae; genus UBA9910. The sequence goes on along the minus strand of PWXG01000157.1, from coordinate 19,499 downwards.
GGCACGTGCCTTATGAAAAACCAAATGGAACTAGACTCTATTATGAACTCCTCGGAAAGGGTGATACTGTTGTCCTGTTGAATGGAATCTTCATGAACACCTCAAGCTGGGCACTTCAGTCTTCGGTTCTAAAAGACTTCTATGAAATTCTACTTCATGACTTCCGAGATCAGCAGAAATCCGAGAAGACTCTTCTTGATTACTCTGTATACACTCACGCTGATGACCTGAATGCCCTGATGAATTCTGTGGGTAGACACAAAGCACACCTCGTCGGCACATCGTATGGCGGAGAGGTTGCAATGGCATTTGCACTCAGCTACCCGGAGATGGTGAGGAGTCTTTCCGTAATTACGGCTGTCAGTGAGGTAGATTTTGCACTGGAACTACTGGTAAGAAGGTGGATGAACGCGGCAGAATCTCGCGATCCCGATAGGTTCATTGGAGAATGGTTGACCGATGTTTATTCCCACGATTTCCTCCGCAGTAAAGGTTCAGCGCTTGTTTCCAGGATCAGAGATGCCTACCGAGACTTTGATTATGATGCAGCGTCAAGACTCTGCAGGAGTTTCATGAAACTGGCGTCCGAACCCCTAACTTCGAGGCTTTCGGAGATATCGGTACCCACACTCGTGGTCGCTGCGGAATTGGACATGGTAAAACCATCGCGATACTCGAAGATTATTGCCTCAGAGATATCCGGTTCAGAGATGCATGTGTTAGCCGGTGCAGGACATGCTGTGTTTCTCGAGAAACCGGAACAATTGAATACTATACTGCTTGGGTTCTTGAGGAAGGTCTCCTGACAGCCCCGGTATGAAACAAGACCTGGTTGCTCAGGGACACTGGTGCTCGGAAGAAAAACTGGTTGAATCCTGCAATGCCTCAGAAATCTTACACAGATACAACTTGAAGCCCACGTATTCTAGAGCTTTTTTCAACGCGATGTTTATCGGATACTGTCTGCCAGATAGGTATGGATCAAGACTGAAGATCTTTCTGGCATAATCTGCAAGGACGGGAAGTGTTGTCTCAGTATGCGATATGGGCTGATCGTTATCGCCGAAGAGTAAGCTCCTCTTTGCCAGCCGGCAGAGTACAGGACTGAGAAGACCATTTCTCATTATCGCAGCCGAAAAACCGAACAACCTGCAGATCATCGGGCGTAACTGGTAGTATCTGCATCCACCCGCAGGCAGCCTTGTGCAGTCTCTTTCAAGCAGAACACATGGTTCATCATCGCCGATATTTGATAGCCTGGTTAGCCATTCGTCAGCCTCCCCAGCCTCGAAGAGGTGAAAAGCCAGAGGAATGAACTCCACCATTGTTACTTCGATGTTGTAAGCAGGAGTCTGGCAACATTTTCTGCAGGATCCCACGCACGAAAATCCAGTGCTCTGTCTGAAAAATGCTACAGAATCATCTGCTTCTCGGTAAATCGAAATCAGGTCTTCCTTGAAGGGTGAACACCTTTCCTTTTTCCCCAATAGTGTTATTGCTTAATACTAATACACCTTGCAAGATTACCTGTCAACTGCCAGCTTCTTTGCCCTTTTTAAGCTGCTTTTTGCTCAGTACCCTGAGCAAAGAAGGAAGCAGAGTTAACGTCAGGAAGGCTCCTGTCAGCATTCCTGCTGAAAGGAGAAGGCCTAGCCTCACGAAAAGTGTCATAGGGGCAAAAAAAAGTGTACCGAAACCTGCAGCAAGTCCAACAGCACTTGCGACTATCACAGGAGAAATCTCAACAGTTGCGGTATCAACATCCTTCTTCTGCCTGTAGCGTGTTACAAGGTGAATGGAATAATCGATGGTCAGACCCATCAGAACTCCGGCAACGATAGCTGTTGCGATATCAAGTCTGATTCCAAAGAGAGACATGTAGACAAAATTCATCAGAACAGTGAGCGCGATTGGAGCTACTGCAACTACTGAGGTCAAGAAAGATCGAAAAACAACAGCAAGCAGAATCAGAAACACTGTCATAGCTGCTACTATTGTCAGAATCTGATTGGTCAGGATCTCGTTGTTCATCTCTGTAGTGGTTAGCGCTGGAGAAGCTATGTAGGAATTCAGCGATTGGTAGTCTTCAAGAATACCTTCAACGGAATCTCTCAGTTCACCTACTCCGACGGCGTCTGTCCGTGTCGTTTTGACAAGGATTCTCGTAGAATCATTCGAAAGAAAATCTTCAAGAGGAATTTCTGTTCCCCTGGAGGCGATATGTATCAGAGGAAGAGGCACACCGAAACCCTCTGTAACATCGAGGATCGAGCTTACTCCTGAGACGTCAGGAAGCTCAACTACTCTGTCCGAAAGCTCTTTCATCTGTCGCTCTTCTGAAGCAGTGAATACACCGTCTTTCTCTAGAACAATGTAGAACGGCAAGACCCACCCCATCTCCTCTCTGGCAACCGAGGCAGATCTAAGAACTGAAGAGCCTTTCTTGAAATACTCGAGCTGATCAAAATTTACTTCAATGCTCTGAAGCAAGAAAGGTGACACAACCAGGGCCGCGATAACTATGAACCATGATGATCGCTGCAATCTTCTTGAAATAAACAACCTGGACGACCATCTTCCTCTCTGCTCCTTACCATTCCTGATATTCACAAGCTTGAGAAGTCTCGGAAGCACTGTCAGGGTGAAGAAAGCGCTCAATGCTATCCCGATTGAAACAAGAATTCCAAGATCACTGAAGCCCTCTATAGTGCCAAAAGTAAAGGTCATGAATCCCGCAATCGTAGTTCCAGCAGAAAGAGTGATCGGGGTGACTTCCTCTTTCAGAGTGATTCTGATGGCTTCTTCTCGTTCGTTATGAACGGAGTTGTACATGAACCTGTCAAGAAAATGGAGTCCGTATGCCGAACAGATTATTACAATGAATAACCCCACCGTCGAGGTAAGAATGTTGATCTCAAACCCTGCCCAATTGGCAATTCCATAAGTCCACAGTGTCGCTATCAGTGCGATAATAACCGGAATTACCGCGGCGAATCTGTTCTTGATCTTCAGATAGTAGATGAACCATACGATCCCGAACAGGATTGGCGGATAGACAATCACGAGCGTGATTATTGCCCTGTTCATCTCGTCCCATATTACCGGCTCTCCCGTTGAGAAGACCTCGAATCCAGCAAGCTCCCTTTCCGCCATATCAACTATGCTTCCGATCGAGGCGTTGTCTTCAAGAAGGATAGGCACAAAAAGAGTCGTTCCTCTCTTGTCCACCAGATTCCCAACATAGAGAGGATTGTCCAGGAGCTCTCTGACGCTATCGCCTGGAACACCGTCAGTGAAATACGGTTCAGTCTCCAAGCTTCCCATGTAAGAGAGTTTGGCTGCATCGAAAATCGACCTGACGGATACAACCCCATCAAATTCCTTCAGCCGATTGACAAAAGAGAAGACCATCGCTGACGTATCTGCATCAAAGACATCTCCTGTTCGAATTATCAGGAGCATCTCCCTGGACTCTCCAAAGGATTCCTCCATTCTCTGCATATTCAGGATGGCTTCAGAGGTCTCAGGCAGGAGAGAATCAAACTCGACGGATATTTCGAGTCCAGCGAGAGACAGGACCATGATGAAAGTCATTACGAGAAAAGGTATTATCGCTATGAGGGATTTGCCTTTTTTCAAGAGTATCAACTCCAAATGAGGCAACTTTATATATTATATCATTATTTGATTGTCAATATTCTATACTATTTTTGCTCAGGAATTCGTGAGGGTGTGATTCCATTGTTGGGTGCAATTATTGGTGACATAATCGGTTCGCCCTATGAGCACAGCTTTATAAAGACTGAGGAATTCCCACTATTCATTGAAAAATCAACCTTCACTGATGATACTGTGCTGACTGTGGCAATTGCAGACGGTGTCATGGGCGATCGTGATTACTCGAAGAGTCTCAGGCAATATCACAGACTATATCCAGATAGGGGATATGGTGACTCCTTTTCTCTTTGGGCAAGCTCGGAAACAAGCAAACCTTACGGCAGTTTCGGCAATGGTTCGGCAATGCGTGTCAGTCCAATTGGTTTTGCTTTCAACGATCTTGAATCAGTTGTTCTTGAAGCAACGAGAAGTGCTGAAGTGACACACAACCACACTGAGGGAATCAAAGGCGCCCAGGCAACTGCTTCTGCAGTGTTTCTCGCCAGAATCGGAAAGACCAAGAGAGAAATTGCAGACTATATTGAGTCATCTTTCGACTATGACCTCACGGAACCTATCGCGTCTGTTCGCAAGTGGTACTCATTTGATCCGACGTCTCATGGTACAGTACCTCACTCAATCCGAGCCTTTCTCGAATCAAAGGATTTCGTCGACGCTATAAGAAAAGCGGTTTCGCTGGGAGGGGATTCAGATACTCTCGCATGCATTGCCGGGAGCATCGCTCATGCTTACTACAGGCATATTCCCGACCGGGTGGTCGAAGAGGCCGTTCATTTGCTTGACGATCGTTTGCGTTCAGTAACCCAAGAGTTCTGCTCAAGATTCTGTGTTCTCCTATGAGTGACCGTTAGAAATACTCCTTCGTGCTTTTCTGGGTAGAGTTGTAACAAAAGATCATTGATCAGGCTGGACTTATGGTTGAACAGAGGTACATCTCTTGAGTTTCATAGAACTCGCAAGAAGGAGACGCTCTACCAGGAAACTCTCTCCTTACAAACTGACCAGCGAGGACAAGAAGGCAATAAGCCTTCTCTTTCCGCTACTTAATTCTCTGAAAGAGAGGCGTCGTTCAACTGGAAGACTTCTGAAGACACCCGAATGGCTTCAGCGTATATTCATGTTCCCGTGAAACAAGAATATGACGATCTTGTCCTTTGTGGCTTTCAGGGAGAAGAAATTCTCATCGAGCTAACTCGTATCGGCTTTGATACCTGTTGGCACACAGGTTTGAGACCTTCGGGTTCTCCGGTATGTGGGCTCTTTGGTGAAACCTCCGGCGGAAAGAGCTTCGGCGAGCTGTTTGTGAAGAAAGGCAGAAAGCCGTTCGACAGCTTTTTTCCTCGAGGAGAAACGGTTCGCTCTACCGTTATGATAGAAGTGCTCGAAGCGACTATTCTAGCTCCCTTAGCAACGAAGAGACAGCCATGGAGATTTGAGAAGTCTCGAATGATCGACTGCTTATTAGCGTGGGCAACGCAAAGAATGCAGCAATTCGTTATTCAGATCTGGGGATAGCTTTATACCATGCTTTTGCATCAGCCAGAGAGTCCAGTTCCGGTTCAACGATCAGGAAGATATCCGAACGGGTCTACGAGCTCTGGTTCAGACAGCACAAGGTCTTTGATGAACTCAGTAGTTGGACATCCTGAAGCTAATGTTGTTATCATTCAAAAAACTCACTACTGTCTCAGGGTGTACTCCCCAGCCGACATTTAAAAACTGGTTCTCTTCGATCTCCTGTCCACGTCTCTTCACTTTTGGGCTGAAGCCAAGCGGAAAATGGACGGTCCTGCTCTGAATCGCCCAAATAGTAGCTTTCGTGTCAAAGATAGGCCCTCCGCTCTGACCCATCAGTCCGGGAGACGAGGTCTCCAGGAACTTGATCTCTCGACCGGTCCGTTTCGATTTACCTGCAATGACATGTCGTGTAAAAAGACCTTCCATAGGAAATAGCGCCGGTGTGATCTTACCAGGAAGGATGAAAGCTCCTCTTTGTTCATCAAAGGAAGCCTTGATCTTGTGAAAAGGGTACCCTAGTTTGCAAAGACTTGTACCGATATCAAGATTCATGTCGGGGTTCTTTATTACTGGAAATCGCATACCTTTGGGTTTGTTAAAAGGTTCCAGCCTTCCTGTGACAATGTCTCCCTCTGGATACGGCCTGATATCCTTGAGCACGATGCCGTCCTCTCCCCACCAGAAAGAGTGGTTCTGGATTATTCCCTTGTCAATTTCCAGAGATGTAATCAGCTTCTCGCGCTTCTTCTCGCTCAAGCTTTCGTCTTGTTCTATCCTCGAGAGTTCTTCTCTGTAACTCTTCACGGCATCTTCGTGCTTCTTGTATTCGAAGTATGACTGCCATAGATGAGCTACCGTTACAATCCATCCGTCTTCGTTCAGAACAACGAAAGAACCTATTGCACAGCTGACCTTTCCGTCAATTCTTCTCGCAGAAATTATCACTGGTCGGGTAAAACTGCTGGCTATAGATACTGCACTAGAAAACATGATTCACCTCAGTCGCTTTCGCGATTCTCAGCAGAATCTCTCTTCTCCTGCTGTGATTCTATGAGGGCGCGATATTTCCTGTCGATTTCCTCTTTCTTGCTCTCAACAACCGCCAGCTTCTCCCTGCACACAATCAGAAGATCCATACCCTTTTCGTAAAGATCAATCGCATCTTCTATGTCTATTCGCTCGCGCTCAACTTCAAATAGCTCGGAGACTCTCTCTGCAATTCCCAGAGCATCGGAAAAGCGAATCTCCTTCATTTGCTTATCGTCAAGCCCTTGCAGGAAAGCTTTAATTTCCTCAATACTCATCTCCTGTATCTTCTCAGTGTTCTTCACCAGATCACCTCGTCTTCACAGGTTTTGGAAGATCTTTTTTCGCCTTGCTCACCACTTCGCAAGAGATTGTTCCATCCTCGACCCTGACGTTTAGTTCATCTCCGACGTCCACACTGTCTATGGTCGTAACAGGATGACCGTATTCATCCGTGACGATCGCCCCTCCCTTAAAGAGAGATCTTATCGGATTCATCGATCTGACAACTGCAGTAGATGTCTCTAGCCTGGAACGCACAATTTGTAGCCAGCGATCCATAGAATCGAAAAGATCACCTGCATCGCCTGACAACAACTCGAAACGATCGCGCAGAAGGTTCTCTGCCGATTTGCGATATTCCCTGACAAGTCGCCAGAATCCTGATCCTTCAGGTGTATAGCTCTCTGCAGATAATCGAAGAGTCCTTGCGAGGCCTGTTACGTTCTTCAGGTTCGAAGCTGCAACTCTCTCAAGACCATATGCTCGGATCCCTTTCTCTGCTTCAGTTACCATTAGCCTGCGCCGTCTGCAAAGATCGACAAATTCTCGCCGAAATTCTTGGGAGCTGCGTTCGAGTGCCTCAAGATAGGCTTCATTGGTGTATGCGATTTCTCGCCCAACAGCCGTTGGGGTTTCAAGAGACAACCTGGCAACGTAATCGAGCAATGTGACGTCTTCAGTGTGTCCGATACCTACTATAACGGGAATCCTAGACTGAATAACTCTTCTAGCAAGCCTTTCTTCATCAAGGTATATCAGCCCGCTCTGCGCCCCTCCTCCCCTGACAATAACGATGAGCTGAGCATCACAGGAATTCGCAAGGTCAATGGCATCCACCATGCTTGCGGGCGCAGTAGGGCCTTCTACTGCCACCGGATAAAGATAGACTTCAGGAACGATCCTGGACATCGCAATGTTGGTCAGCATGTCTACCAACCCTCGAGTGCCAGGAGAAGCGAGCACTGCGATCTTTGTTATGGGATCACCTAGATCGCGAATGGATTCAAGCTTCTCTACGGGATATAGTCCCTCTAGTTCCAGCTTCTCCAGGATCTTCTTTCTCCTCTTCTCAATGGCACCCTTTCCAAAAGGCTCAATCGCTATGACTTCGACAACATAACGGTTCTGAGTTACCCTGAACTGGAGTAATCCAAGAATCGTGTAGTCTTCGGCTTCCATTTCCGATGGTCTGCCTATTTTGAGTCGCCCGAGCACATCCTGAGGATTCTCCAGCTGGCAGGGTATCTGATAACTGTAACTCCCTCCAAACATGCTGGCAGTCTCAACAAGTTCAATGTCAAGTACACCTCTCCTGTTGATGCGCGCATACCGCACTTCTCCATGGAATTGGACCGGTTCGTTCATGAAAGTAGAAGATACTTCCTTTATCCACCTCATGAGGCTTGCAACACCGTCAAACTTCCTGGTCGGCATTTGAGAAACCTCCTGAAATCATGTTATCATAAGTAGCATCGTATTTCCGGGGCCTCAGAATCACAGCTTCTCGCGGAAAAGTGCCTGCCTGGCTCGCTCCGTTACTATTTATTGCTTACTCGTTGGTCCCTCATAAAGAATCGTTTCTGAGTGGTAGAAAGGGCAGTTTCCTGATACGATTGGAAGCGGAGAATATCGTCACGGCTTCGGGAGGTGAATGGGTTGACCCGAATGATGCTAAAGGCAAAACTGCACAGGGTGAAGATAACGGACAAGAGCCTTCACTACGAAGGCAGTATCACCATAGATGAAGAGCTCATGAAGCTTGCCGATATTCGTGAGTATGAGCTTGTTCAGATAGCGAACATCAACAACGGTCAGCGACTCGAGACCTAAGTGATGCGCGGTGCGCCGGGTAGTGGTAGTATTGGACTCAACGGCGCCGCGGCAAGGCTTGGAGAAATCGGTGACCTGATTATTATCATGTCTTACGCGCTGTTTGAGGACAAAGAGTACACTGGTCCAACGATAGTCAGGGTTGACGAGAACAATCACCCTCTCGATAATGAGAATCCTCGGCATAGTAGTAGAGTATAACCCCTTTCACAAAGGCCATCTGTACCATCTCAACGAGGCCAGAGAACTGGTTGCACCTGAAGTAACGATCGCCGTGATGAGCGGAAACTTTGTTCAGCGCGGTGAACCCGCTATAGTAAACAAGTATGCAAGATGTGAAGTGGCATTGAGCGAAGGTGTGGACCTTGTTCTCGAAATCCCGGCAGTCTATGCGATTCAAGATGCAGGTGGATTCGCCCTGGGTTCAGTATGGACCCTGGAACACCTTGGAGTTACAGATATCGTCTTTGGAAGCGAGACTGCAGACTTGAAGATGCTTGAGACAACTGCAGGAGTGTTGATTCTAGAACCCCCAGATTACAAGGAATCTCTAAAAGCCTACCTCAAGGACGGGCTATCATTTCCCAATGCCAGGAAATTCGCTTTGCGTGATTATCTTGCTCGAGAATTTGGGGCGCTTTCAGAGCGAATCGAGGAGATAGGACGGTCAAACAACATACTGGGTCTGGAGTACATCACTGCCATTAAGCTCCTCGGAAGCAATATGAAGCCCGGTGTTGTAAAACGCGTCGGAGCAGACGACACGGAGAAGGTGTTCACCGGAGAGTTCTCGAGTGCAACTGCGATAAGACAGATGATCCGTAGCGACGAGTGGAACAAGGTGGCTCTTTCTGTCCCTGCAAAATCGATGGAGATCCTGAGAAAAGAGATAGCAGCTGGCCGCGGTCCTGTTTTTCCTGAAAGAATCCAGGATCTACTAGTCCCGTTTGCTCGTGCTACACCGAGAGAGGATCTTTCCCGCCTCTACGGGTTCAGCGAGGGACTCGATGCAAGGTTCAAAAGCTGTGCGGACAATAGCACGACTCTCGAGGAATTCGTGGATTGCGTGAAAACAAAAAGATTCACGCGGACACGAATCTGCAGGACCATTCTGAATGCGGTGTTTTCGATCAGACCCAGGCTGGTAGAAAAGAGCAGGGCTCTTGGCCCTCAGTATCTGCGTGTTCTTGGATTCAACGAGAAAGGCAGGGCGTTTCTGTCCGATGTGAAAAAGCAACTCTCTATTCCCATGATCACAACTCCCTCACTATGGAAGAAGCTCCTGAAGAAGTCCCAAAGAGATGGTCCGGATATCGATGTTGAGCTTTTCAAGGAACAGCTTTTCCTCGATTTCAGGGCCAGCAGTCTCTACGCTTTTCTTTGCCCTCAACGCTCTGCGATAAAGGGCATTATGGACTTCAAGGAACCGGTGAGATATCGGGAGGAATGATTATATTTACGTAGAAGTGGCAATTTCAAACAGTCCTCTTCTGGATGCTTTCACATATGAAACCGAACTCGCTCTGTATCCCGGACAAAGGGTTGTAGCCAGTTTTGCCCAGAGAATGACAATCGGCTATGTTGCAAAACTCGATGTCGAAAAACCCCCTTTCGCAACTAAGAAGATCTCGAAGCTAATTGATGACTCTTCTTATCTGACCCAAGAGGATATCAAGACCGCCCTCGAAGTCTGCAAGCGTTACCTGGCTCCTCCAGGAAAGGTCTTCGATCTCTTCTTTCCTCCAGGAAGACTCATCAAGACAGAGCGATTCGTTATTCCTCTTGACGCAAACATCGAACTACGAGCTCCTATGCTTATCAGCAAAGCCCAGGAACGAGTTGGGAAACAAAAACTCGATGAGATGAGAAGAAAGGGCCAAATAAAGGTCGTTTACAGCTATACCAGGACAGAACCCAGGAAAAACCTTGTCCGAAAGGTCAAGCTCGTATCGAGCCTTGCAGTACTAAGAGATACCGAGCTCAGTGAACCCGGCCGGAGAGTGGTCAACACACTGCTTGCCGCAGACGACATGGAGCTTTCGGCGCTCCTCAAATTGGCTGAGCTCAAGAGCAGGTCACCTATCGATACGCTACAGAGGAAGGGAGTAATCGAGGTCTTCGATTCGCCTGGTGACAACGATTCGGAATGGATTCTCAAATCTGCTGAGAATCTCACTACAGACCAGCATAAGATTCTTTCGGATATCAAGTCAAGCCCAGACAGGGATCACCTCATCTACGGAATAACAGGGTCGGGAAAAACTGAAATATACTTCAAGCTCATGGACAGTTACATTAACAGGGGAAAACAAGCACTTCTGCTCGTTCCCGAGGTGTCCCTCACTCCTCAGTTGCTCGCAAGAGTGAGAGGACACTTCCCGGGCAGAGAGGTTCGCCAGTACCACAGTTATCTTACACAGTCACGAAGACAGAAGATCTGGCTTGATGCAGTCGAAGGGAACATAGACATTCTCGTCGGAACGCGCAGTGCCGTATGGGTTCCCATGAGAAGGGCAGGAATAATTGTCGTTGACGAGGAACACGATTCGAGCTTTTTTCAGCAGACCTCTCCTCATTACGACGCACTCGAGGTAGCACGGATCAAAGGTAAGAACCTCGGTATTCCGGTTATAGCAGGTTCCGCAACGCCCCGGGTGAAGAGTTTCTTCGAAGCCCTTGGCGGTTCCCCTTTGATGCACAGACTTGCAACAAGACCATTTGAAGCAGAGATATCTGTAGAGATTGTTGACATGCGCGAAACAGACGGGTTTCGCATTATAAGCAAGAAAGCCTTAGCTGAAATCGAGCAAACTATTACAAGAAAAGGTCAGTGCTTTGTCTTCACTCAACGAAAGGGGTTTTCAAACTACGTCGTATGCACGACCTGCGGGAACGTCAGGAGATGCGACAATTGTGACGTGGGAATGACCTTTCACAGGGGAACAAATGTTCTGAAGTGTCACTACTGTGGGAGAAAATCCCTTCCACCTTCCAGATGCGATCGTTGCGAATCAGCTACCCTCGTTGCCAGGGGATTCGGCACTGAAAGAGTTGAACATGAACTCAGGAGAACATTCCCCTCGGTGTCGATGATGCGCATGGATCGAGAGACAATTACGAATCCTCAGGACTATGAAAAAGCTCTGAGAATGATCGAATCAGGACAGGCTCAGATCGTGGTAGGCACCAAAATGATCAGCAAGGGGCTTGACTTTCCTCGCGTCGACCTGGTCCTCGTAGTGGATTCGGACAGGCTTATTAACATACCCAGGTTTGACGCTGCCGAGTCTGCCTTTCAGACGTTGTTTCAAGTTGCAGGCCGTGGATCGAGAGGGGTTGGCGGACACACGGTTGTCCAGACGTTCAACCCCGCGAACAGGGTGATAACTGCACTCGAGAAGTCGGACTATGAACTCTTCTACAACTCAGAAGTCTCCATCAGAAAAGAACTCAATTATCCCCCCTACGCGCACATTGCAGATATTGTTGTCGGACGACCTGACAAGAATGAAGCAGAGCAGAAAGCTGCACAGCTTGCGGCTGATCTGACAACTGCGCTGGACAAAGAAGAGGCTGAAGTTCTCGGACCGGTCGAACCGTTGATATCGAGGATCAGGAAATCCTTCAGACAACGAATAATCGTGAAATTCCCATCAGATTCGCTGATGCCTTTACTTAGAGATACTTTGAAAGCCCACCTTCCCTATTCCGATGTCATCGTTGACGGTGTTAGCAGTCTTCTGTAAGGAAATCAGACTCGCTTTCTTGACAGGAAAATACTTGCGGTGTAGAATCTCCTAGAGGGTGTGTAGCTCAGTGGGAGAGCGCTTCCTTGACGAGGAAGAGGTCGCAGGTTCAATCCCTGCCGCACCCACCAGCAGTGAAGCAACCTCACTGTGACTTCCAACCTATGATTTTCGAAACTTCTTGACGGTACGCACTATGCGTACCTCTTTTTTGCATGTTCTTCTGCATGCATCTTGAGTAATAGTCTATAATTGTCAGGGAGGATAGCTGATTGAGATATGCACCACAAAGAAGAAATCCGCATTGTGGTCAGGGAGATACGCAGTAATGCTGACAGCATAGATGTTGCATTTTCGGGCGGCAAAGACAGCACGCTTGTAGCGAAACTGTGCGCTGAAGCACTCGGAAGAGAACACGTGAGACTAATCAATGTCTCATTTGAAAGATACAGTTACGCTAAAAGCGCCGAGATCGTTAGCAGAGCAGCCATTTCCCTTGGCCTTGAACTCATCGTAGTAGGTGAAAAGAAGACACAAGAGGAGATTTGGCGAAAAGGGCCATCCTGCAACCGTTGCACGAGGGTGGCAAAGATGGGTGCGATCCGAAGAATATCGAACCGACTTGTAGCAACCGGAGCAAATCAGAGTGATTCCTGGGGCAAGACCGGAATTGCAGTGAAAGACGGCTTCTATGCCCCCATAAGACACTGGACCAGGTCTCTGGTTCAGGAGGCGCTTGATTACTTCGGGATAACTGTGGAGAGAATCGGAGAATCTCCGGGAAGAGAAGGCTGTAAGCTTAAGCACCTGCTAAAAATGCTTATAAACCCTTACTATCACGGCAAAGCAGTGTCTGTTGCCAACGAGTTGCTTCTTGACTACCTTTCTGACAGGAAATCGGACCTGGTCAATGTCAAGATTGTTGGCCCTTTGTCAAGGAACATTGCTCTGATAAACGTGCTTCCGCTGTTGAAACCGGAGGTGATCAAGGAATTGATCGTAAGAATGAAGAAAACACCTGAGATAGATGAGGTCCATTATCTGGACTCTCCGATCACATTGCTGATATCTGCTAACCCGGCGATAATCAATGATTCAGAATCAAGATATTGGATAGAAAAAGGACGTTTGCAACCGGAGTTTTCTGTGCCTATCAGGGTGAAGTGGTTACGCTCCAGAAACGCGAGACTCGAGACTTTTCACGTTGTAGGATTTTCCAGGGAGTGATCTGATGATCAGACTCGTAGTTATTGATCTTGACGGAACGCTGTTAAACGAAGAGAAGAGGATCCCTGGAAGAAACATCCAGGCGATGAAAAGAGCACTGGGAAGAGGCATACACCTTTCGATATCGACAGGTCGAAGCTACGTCTCTGGCAGAGAATTCGTAGAGAACCTGGAGATAGCTGTTCCTACGGCATACCAGAACGGGGCCCTGATCCTTGATAATAGCAAGAATCCTCCCGAGATAATGAGGAAGATCCTCCTCGACAACAAAACAGCCATCCGAATAGTGAACTCTGCAAAACACTCAGGCCTGACTTTTACAGTCTTCAAAGACTCTTTTGAACTCCCTGACATGTTTATGGAAGACGTTCCTGAATCGCCTTATGTAGATTATTACTCGAAAAATGCACCGAGGATACGACTGGTTGATGACGTCATACCACATTTGAGGAATACCGGTGTTGTCGAGATCTCTCTTGAAGGAGAAGAACATATTATTCGGAAAACCTTGCAAGAACTCGGGCTTGACGACAACGTCATTACCGTTGTCAAAAACAACGAGATTGAGAACCACGCTTTCTATGAACTACTCGGTCCGGGAGTCGGCAAGGAACATGCTCTCAGGTTTCTCGCAGATCATCTGAGAATATCACTGGAAGAAGTTGCTTTTATTGGTGACAACTTCAATGACATTGAAGCAATGCAGGTAGCCAGACTATCTGTTGCGATGAACAATGCTCCGGACGAAATAAAGGCTGTTGCCCAGATGGTCACATCCAGCAGCAACGATGATTCCGGTGTCGCTGAGGCTATCGACCTGATAATGGGGGTTGACTGACTTGGCAGCGGTCATCATCTCCGCTCTGCTCACTGCAGCTTCAATGCCTGGAATGCTTTGGGGCGGGCTGATCTGGTTTGCACTCGTTCCTCTGTTCTTCGAGCTCAATCGGTCAAGTCTGCTCTCAGGAATTATCAAAGCCTTCGCTTTCGCGTACGTTTATTTGCTCTTATCGCATTTTTGGGTGTTCCCTGTTCTCTCCAGAAATGTTCCTGATGTCCTTGAAACATTCCCGCCCTTTGTTGCAACCGTCACGTTCTTCCTGATGGGTCTGATCATGGCCGCTCCATTCGCTGGTTTTGGGATTGCTTACATGCTTCTGAAAGATCATCTCTGGAAGAATCGTCTGTTCTCTTCATTGGTTGTGGCTTCGCTTTTTGTTGTTTTCGAGTCAATCAGAGGATATGGACCACTCGGATTTACCGGTGGAAGGCTTTCGCATGCTTTGATCAACGATCTTGGGTTACTCCAGTTGCTCCCGCTAGGCGGGACCCTGCTACTTGTCTTTCTGATCGTCTCCGTTAATTACATACTCTACACAATAATGCCAAAGGCTTTTCTGAAGAAGGCAGCTCTCGTTATGATTGTCCTGGGTTGTGTTTTCTCGATCAGCAGTCTTCTGGAGCGTTTCGTTCCCAGGATTGCGGTAGGTGATGGTGAATCTGGTGAGGTAGTTGCCGTTCAAACGAACTTCCCCCAATCAATCAAGTACAACGAACCTGCCAGTGTTGTGTTGGCCGTAGTGGAGGATGCTCTGAGAAGCGTTCCCGAGGGCTCATGGGTAGTGATGCCCGAAGCAACGTTCATGTCAGATATCAGGAACAACTACGTTGGATCCAGGCTACAGGAGATCGTTTCTGAAAGAGACTTATCAGTCTTGATAGGTTTTCCGACCTACAACGACAAAAACTATAACCAGGTACGGATTATTGATTCAAATGGCTTTGGTGAAGAGTTCTACGCCAAAATGAAACCCACACCCTTTGTCGAAATACTACCCTATCCCAGGATTTTTGGACTTTTCGGGTTTCTGCGCTTTCTCGATTTCTTTAGTCCAGGAGAGGAGTATACGGTCTTCGATTTTGCTTTCACGAATCTGGCAGTACAGATCTGTTTCGATTCTTACTATCCTGAGGTTAGTCGAGGACTCGTTAAAGCGGGCGGCCAGGTCCTGGTAACTTCAACAAACGATGGATGGTTTGATCACAACACTGCACTGCAGCAGCATTTTGCACAGATGATCTTCCGTTCAGTGGAAAACAGGAGATTCGGCATCCAGGTTTCGAATACCGGAATAAGCGGAGTAATAGACCCATATGGCAGGACGCTCAAGACATTTCCGACTGTTTTCGAGACAGACGAAGTCTTCTTGTTAGATACTTTGAATTTCGTGCCCAGAGACGATCAGACTCTCTACAACAGTTATGGAGAATGGATTTTCACCGCAAGCTTGATGATCATCGGTCTTTATCTCTTCGTCGTGATGATCTCTCCGCAGATAAAGAAGGCTCGAAAATCGTAGATCCGGTGACTGAGAGTCTCTAGCTGTCTCTCAGCCTCGCGCCGAGCTTCTCAACGCACGAAACAACATCTTCAACAACCCTCGAGACTTCTTCGTCCTTCAGAGTGCCTGTGAAAGACTCGAATACAAGGGTGAATGTGATGCTCTTATGTCCATCTGGTATGCCTTTTCCCCTGTAAACGTCAGTAACAGTGACTTCGGCAAGGACTTCGGGTGCACACTCCCGGATACTACGCTCAAGATCCTCGTAGTAGATATCTGAAGGGACTATGAAAGAAAGGTCCCTAAAGATCCTGGGAAACGGAGAGAAACTCACCTTCCCGATGTCACTTCGTCTGTTAACAGAAAGATCGTCGAGCCGGATCTCTGCTATGAATAACTCGCCGGTCTTGATATCGTAAGAATGCTCTGCGAAGTCTTTGTCAAAGGTGCCAAGGAATCCGATATTATTACCTTCAACGTGAATCGCAGCAGCACAACTCTTTTCGAGCCAGGGAAGTTCATACTGAACAAATTCGGGCGAAGCACCGAAGAAGTCAAGAAAAGCCTCTACTGCCCCTTTGAACGTGTAGAAGGTAGTCTCACGCTTGTCCGAGAAATCTGAAGGGTTCTCTCGTCCAGTCGCAAGCATCGCCAGGTGCAGCTCCTCCTTGCCCGTGAATGTCCGTCCTACCTCAAAAACCCTAATGTCCTTATTCTGACGCCTGTAATTGTATGAAGCAACTCCCAGAAGTCCTGCGAACACGTAAGGCCTCATCAAAGACATGTCTATCGAGATTGGGTTCTTCAGTTGAACAAGCTCTTCGCCTTGATCAAGGCCCGGTATGCTATCAGGACTTATGAAGCTGTAGTTAGCCGCCTCATCATAACCAAGAGCAGTCAAAAATCGCCGTGTTCTTCTTGTCTTCAAAACCTCCTCGGGAAGATCCGCCGCTATCGGCAATATCCGTGGTGGCTTAGCCGCCACCCGATCATATCCGAAAACCCTTCCCACTTCTTCGACGAGGTCAATCTCCTGCTCGATATCATGCCTGTAAGGAGGGCTCTTGACCTGCCAGCCGTCGCCCCTTTCTTCCAGTTCAAAACCAAGTGCATCTAGAATCTGAGGAATCTTCTTTATGGGCACGACGGTGCCAAGCACAGAATCTACATACCATTTTCTCAGGTGTATCGGTTCTGCCTCCTCAAAATGTCCAGCATCTTCAATCTTGCTAGCAACCTTTGCGCCTGCGTGTTTGATCATCAGATCTGCAAGTCGCTCTATCACATAAACGGAGTCAGACGCATCGACACCGCGCTCGAACCTGTATGAACTGTCTGTTTTAATGCCCAGTCTTCTCGATGTTCTTCTTATGGTCACAGGATCAAAGACTGCAACCTCGAGAAGAATGCTGCTTGTGTCTTCGTATATGCCGGATTTCAGGCCTCCCATAACTCCCGCAAGAGCAACAGGTTCTGTTCCGTCGGTTATGAGAAGGTCTCCTTCTTCGAGCGAAACCTGCCTTTTGTCGAGAAGCTGCAAGGTCTCGTTTTCCCTTGCCGTCCTCACGAGAATCGAATTACTCCGAAACCGACCAAAATCGAAAGCGTGTACTGGATGCCCAGTTTCAAGCATCACGTAGTTTGTGATATCAATAACGTTGTTTCTCGGCCTCAGCCCGGCTTCTACCAGCCTCTTTCTCATCCAGAGTGGGGAAGGACCTACTTCAACACTCTCCAGTAGCAGCGCGGTGTAGCGATAGCACGCCTTGTCCTCGATTTTGACACCCACGGACCTTTCTTCCTCATCGATCTGGGGAACATCAGGAACTCGCAACCGAGTGCCATAGAAAGCGGCGAGTTCTCTTGCTATGCCCTTTATCGAAAGGCAGTCTCCGCGATTGGGAGTAAGCTCGACCTCGATGACCGCTTCGTCAAAACCGAGTTGTTCCTTCGCATCAAGTCCTGGTTCGACCTCACCATCAAATCTGAAGACTCTTGTTGAGTCTTCTTCCAGACGAAGCTCCTCAAGGGAAAGATACATCCCCTCCGAATTGACACCCCTGATGTCTCTATCACGGATATCCAGGTCTTCGTAACTGCCTCCTGAAGGAATTACAGCAACTGTCTCGCCTTCTCGCACTGTCAGATCTGAGGTGACGATCTGCAGTGCTGTGTCACCAACATCTACCCTCGTAGTTCGCAGTTCTTCAGAATGCGGATGATCGTTGATTTCCACGATCTTCCCGCTGACTGCCCCGTGTATGTATTCCCAGGGAAACATTATTGAGTTGACCTCTGTGCCACTCATAGACAAAGCGTCAGCAATAGATTGGGTCGTCTTGCTCGAAACGTCAACGAATTCTTTGAGCCATCCGGTCGGTATTCTCACAAAACCACCCCCCTGAACGCCTTGATGAAGCGGCGATCATTTCTCATCAACTCGCGAATATCTTCCAGATCGTACTTCAGCATTATGGTTCTTTCCAAACCCATACCGAGGGCAAATCCGGACCATTCGCCCGGGTCATAGCCCACACTCCTGAAGACGTTTGGATGAACCATTCCTGCACCCAATATCTCCAGCCACCCGGTGCCGCCACAACTCCTGCAGCCTGACGAATGACAGATACCACAGCTCACGTATACTTCGAAACTTGGTTCGGTGAAAGGGAAGTAGCTCGGGCGCAATCTGATCTCCCTGTCCTGGCCGAATAAGCGTTTTGCAAGTACTTCCAGTGTGCCCTTCAAATGAGCAACAGATACGTTCTTGTCAACATAAAGAGCTTCAATCTGGTAGAACATGGGAAGATGTGTCGCATCGGGTGTGTCTTTGCGATAGCACCTTCCTGGCGAGAAAATTGCCAGCGGCGGCTTTCTTTCTTCCATCACCCGAATTTGCACGGGCGAGGTATGAGTGCGAAGGAGCATTCCATTCGAAAGATAGAAGGTATCATGCATATCCCTTGATGGATGCCATTCAGGGGTATTGAGTGCTTCAAAATTGTAGTAGGCAGTCTCCATTTCCGGACCGACTGCAAGCTCGAATCCCATGCTGAGGAAGATCTCCTGTACTTCTTCTTGCACCTGACTGATGATATGCAGGGCACCTATCTCTCTCGAAGCACCCGGCATGGTAATGTCATATCGCCGAAAAGCTTCCCGCCTTTTCCTCTGCTCTTCCAACAGCTTTCTCCGCTGTTCATCCAGAGCATCTTCAATACTCTGCTTGTAGAGATTCAGCGTCTTCCCGAGATCTTTTCTCCTGTCGGGCGAAACCTCCCTGATCTTCTTCATTGCAGTTGTAAGAGCTCCCTGTCTTCCGAGAAAGCGAGCTTTCAGTTCTTGCAGCTCGTTGATATCAGAGACTTGCTTTATCTGATCAATGATATTCTGCACGTCCAGATCCGTCATGCCGATCGACACGGGAACACCTCCGTTCACTTGTTCGATTTTAGCCGATTTCCTGCCGACTTTGAAGGCAAGTTTCGCAGATTCCATGAAGGACTATCTCATAGCCGATTATTTTGAAGCCTGATTCGAGACTGTTCAGTATCACAGCCCACGAAGGGGCATTGATGCTCAGATCGTACACCTTGCAACACTTACCACAGACGAAATGAGCGTGATCGGAGATATCCGGATCATAATGAAGTCCACTGCCGGTAAAGGAATGTGATCTCACAAGATTCTCCCTTTCAAGCATTTGAAGAACATTGTAGACTGTCGCCAACGAGACGCTGCGGTAATTCCTTGAAGCAACCTTGAACAGATCATCGGCAGTTGGGTGGTTCTTGTTTCCTATTAGCGCCTTGAGTACCGCTACTCTCTGCGGCGTAGTGCGATATCCCTT
>PWXG01000128.1 GCA_003561215.1 Thermotogales bacterium | reverse complement strand
GTGTCAGGGTTCCTGACTGCTCCAAAAGACACAAGAGCCATCACCAGTACAAACACAACTATAAGTTTCTTCACAAAAACACACCTCCTTGATAATGAAACTCAATACACTTGATTATATACGATAAAGCCCTAAAATCAAAGACTCCATGAATGCTCTTTGAACGTTTGCAGATTCTATTTGACGAGCTCTTCCGTGATTATCCCTGATCACTTTCAGATGTATCTTCAATCGGAATGACATTGATCAGAGGTTCTTCATAGGGATGAACCGCTCGGACACCTTTTAGAACAGCATTCAGATAGTCGGCAGTACACCTGGTTTCTATTTTGACCTCACTTGCTTCGGACAATTCCCCGACGATGCCGGAGAAAGGCTTTGCACCTTCAATTGGCTTCCAAAGAGCGGTCACGAGTGAAATAGAGAAGCAGCACTCGTACTTGCCGATTCTCCCAGCCCCTGCTTCAGCGGCAGCTCTCATTATCTCACGGCAGTGTTTTTCCGGAGCGTATACTTCCAGCTTGTAATGGTTGACCGATATGTTCATGACATCACTCCCCCAAACGATTCTATACTACTCCTTTTTGGTAAATGGGGCTTGAACAACCCGAATCTCCTCGTGGTCGAATGCTTTAGCGATTCTTAATGAACGAGGTGATGGCATGCTGTTTGTCGAAAGGCTCGTTGATCTTGTAGAAGAGCTAATTGCTGAAGTTGAGGTCTTCGATCCTGAAGAGCTTCTGGAAAACCTGCTTTCTGATGAAGCTGATGGAGTTGAAATCTCCAGACGAAGTGTGAACGAAGCAATTGACTCACTCGGCGAGTTAAACGAAAGGCTGCTGGATCTGCAGAGACAGTTAGATGAGATGAAGTATGACCTTCAGCGTCTTGTCCTCAAGAAACTCAATTCCAGGCTTTCAGAACTCAGCGAAGAAAATGAGGAATAGCCCACACATCGGTCTTCTGTTTCCGTCCTGGATGATTATTCTGAAAAGGTGACTCATGTTAAGCTATTAGTGGCAATGAGAGATTAATCAGGCAGCTCTTCGTTAATCTATAGCAGACTTCTTCGGAGGCTCGAGCTTGGCCGATGTATAAGGACTGAGGATAGAAGGTCTTGCGGGTTCGGGACTCAGGAATTGGTAACCGATCGGATGATACGAACACGAAGTTTGTCACGCAAATCTATTTTGTCTAGGCCAATCAGTTTTCTGCTCAGGAGGTGGGCGAGGTGGTAACGAACAAGGGAAGAGTCGTAAAGATTTCCGTAACTGGCGAGATATCTCATCCTCTGAAGAGGTTGCCTTTCAGACTTGACGGAGAAGGTGTGCCCCATGCATTTCCGGGAACAGGAGGCATAACCTACAACTTCACGCTGGGTGACAACGCATTCAGCCTTGCAGGTGATCATGTTGAGCCTGACGTGTCTACAAAGAACTCTGACAAGGATAAGAATATCGCTTATGTAAGCTACTCCTGTATTGGAAATGAAGCGGCTGTGATTTCTGGTGATGCCAAGGGGTCAAAAGGGCACGTGATAGGTAAGCATGGCGGAATAGACCACATCATGATTCATTTCGATGGCGAAACCAAGGAGAAACTCGTTATAGGGGATAAGATCCAGGTGAAGGCCTGGGGCCAGGGACTTATTCTTGAGGATTCTCCAGGAGTGAAGGTCTATAATATTGATCCTGAACTGCTTGAAGGTCTTCCCGTATCCATTAAGAGCGGTCAGATAGTGTTTCCTGTTGCAGCTTCCATTCCAGGATACCTCATGGGTTCCGGAGTAGGTTCGGGAAATCCTACAGGCGGCGATTATGACCTGATCACTCACGACAAACAACTCGTAAGTCGTCTGGGTCTTGACAAGCTCAGAATCGGAGACTTTGTAGCGATTGAGAACCATAATAACAGCTATGGTATCGGAGGTTACAAGGAAGGGGCAATATCAATCGGGGTGATCGCACATTCTGACTGCATATCAACCGGTCACGGTCCCGGAGTGGTTGTGATCATGACAAGTCCCGACAGCTTGATCAAGCCGGAACTCAATGAGGAGATGAATCTGAAGACCTTCCTGAAGTGATCTCTTACTGTGATAGTCTCCGGATGCTACCCCGGACATAACTGACCTCTTTTTCTGAAGCAAGCTGTTTCAGACGGCTTCCAGGAGTCAATCTTTTGAACGAGATCGATCAAGCAGTGCTGTAGAATATACATGTACGAGTAGCAATAACGAATCCATAGAATGGAGGGATTGAAAATGTGTGCTTACCATGAACCGGTCGAAGAGCTATCTGCAAAAGCTCGAGACATCAGTAGGGCCTTGAACAGTCTGAAGGAGGAAATCGAGGCCATTGATTGGTACAATCAACGTGCTGAAACGGCAACCGACGCGGAGGCCAAAGCGATTGTCGAACACAACCGCGACGAGGAGATCGAACATGCAGTCATGTTGCTTGAATGGTTGAGAAGAAACATGGACGGCTGGGATGAAGAGATGAGAACCTACCTTTTCACCGAGAACCCCATAACCGAGATGGAAGAAGCATATGATTCGAAAGAAT
Source organism: Thermotogales bacterium (assembly GCA_003561215.1). Lineage (GTDB taxonomy): Bacteria > Thermotogota > Thermotogae > Petrotogales > Kosmotogaceae > UBA9910. The sequence continues at coordinate 1,217 of PWXG01000128.1, read as the reverse complement.
CGTTTGGAGAGACTTCTGGCGATCTGAACATCCGCAGTACTAAAGGGCAGAAAGGGGGGTGAGGACATGGATTTCCTGAAGAGAGAGAGATCTCCCATAACAAACGGTGCTTGGGAGGAAATTGACGACCGCGCAATTGAGTTACTCAAGGCGCAGCTCTATTCTAGAAAGTTCGTCGATATCGAGGGTCCGTTCGGTTGGGAATATGCAAGTCATTCACTGGGGAAGCTGCAGATCGTTGAGAGCAAGGAGAAGAAGGACTACTGGGGAATAAGGCAATCACTGCCAATGATAGAGACTAGGATACCGTTCGAGCTTGGGATCTGGCTCCTTGACGATATTGAGCGAGGCGACAAGACGCCGGACCTTGAACCTCTGGAAAACGCTGTGAAAGAAGCTGCATTGTTTGAGGACAGGGTCGTGCTGAATGGCCTTGAGCAGGCACGTGTCTCCGGAATCCTGGCAGAAGCTTCGGATAATGCTATCAGCGTTTCTTTTGAGGACATCGGGTCCTTTCTCGGGGGACTCTCAAGAGCGACCAGTGTTTTTGCTGCGGAAGGGGTCGAGGGGCCATACGCTCTCGTAGTGAATTCGGATATCTGGGCAAAACTACATGCGCAGAAGACCGGACATCCCCTGGGAAGTCACGTATCAAGCATAATCGGCGGATCAGTTATCAAGACGGGAAGGATTGACGAAGCATTCCTTGTATCGGTGAGGGGTGGTGACTTCTCTTTAATTCTCGGACAGGATTTCTCGATTGGTTACGAATCTCATACAGCTGAAGCAGTAAGGCTGTTCATCACAGAGAGCTTTACGTTTCAAGTTATTGCACCTGAGGCAGTAGTTGGTCTTAAGAGCTGAGTAAGCAGTTTGGTTTTCAACGTTCAGGGCAGCGATGAGAAATCGCTGCCTTTTTAGTATTTTTCTGAGCGATTGCGCCTTAGGGGAGGTGTCTTAAGAAAAACTCAGCCGGTCACCAGTACTGGGTGCGATTTTGTTGTGTCACATGTAATAATTGGTGATAGATAAGGCCGGACAACAGGAGGTGTGTAATGGCATCCGATGTGTTGATCAGTGTAAGGAACCTCAGAAGATTCTACGGTGCTACGAAAGCCGTTGACGACGTCAGCTTTGATGTCTACAGTGGAGAAATTCTCGCGATTCTGGGACCTAACGGTGCGGGAAAGACGACTACTGTTGAGATAATGGAAGGT
>PWXG01000047.1 GCA_003561215.1 Thermotogales bacterium | reverse complement strand
CTTCGCGTGAAGCTCTTTCACGCTTCGCGGTTCCAAGGATGGGAATCAGATCAATAACGGCAAGTGGATCACTTGGAAGGTCCCGTCTAATGCGTGTTTTGTGAAGGCATTGTGAGATAAGCAGTTTTGCAAACATCGAGGCTTGTTCACTAATGGCAATCAGATCTTGTTTCGGGATTACACGCTCTTGAGAACTGTTTTCCTGGAAAGAAATTGAGGCCCTCTCGTGCTATTGGAAAGAAAGCTGGCCTCGCCCTTTCAGGTAATAATCGAAGAACTCTAAAGCAATTCGGTTTATCATTGTCAGACAGTATCGAGGATCAATCGTTGTGCGGTGGCCGTTTAGTAATCTTGTTAGTCCAGGACTGTTTAGAGCTAAATCAGTAAGCGTGAAGTGTCCAGCACCTTCGAGGTAAACGTTGTGGACATACTCAGATGTATCAAGGAGCATCTCAGCGTTTCGTCTGTACTGTGCCCAGCTGGCAAGATTGTCCCATGAACTGTCTGAGTAGAGGTTCAGCACAGGCACCGGGAACTGTTCTTCATTCCAGACGAATTCATCGTTTTCCACTCCAATAATGTCATACAGGTAAGGAGACTCCAATGCCATTACCGCACCGATATCATCACGGATTCTCCCGATCGTAAGTACGGCTGAACCTCCTAGTGAATGGCCAATTACTCCTATCTTTTTTTGCTCACAAGACTGTATACTGTATTCGAGTCAGGATTGTCTGCTTGGGTAAGAATATGGTCTAACACGAATTCAATGTCAGCCGTGCGAATACTCATCCACTTCCCATAATACGCATAACTCTGTTTCTTTTTCGTATGTGCATCTTCATTCAACACTTCCCTCATATACTCGCGGTTGAGAAAGGTTGTTCTTCCGTAGACATCCCTGCTGAACAAACACTGGTATGTGTGATCAATGGAGCATACCAAATAGCCGTTGCTTGCCAGCTCCCTGAATAATGAAAGGTTGCTCGACCTAATACCAAAGGCGCCATGGGAAAAAACGATAACCGGAAACGTATCATTGATGTTTTCGGGATACCAGAACTGAACTGTAAGCCTTCGGTGTTCTTCTTTGTCAGAATAGATTTCTACACGGTTGTAGTCGATATACGTGTAGACGCTTGTAGCAACGACGTGGCATCCTGTGACAGGCAGTTTATCGTGTTGCGGAAATAGCAGTGCCGGAGCCAGTGTCAGAATTGACAAAAACACAAGGGCAATACACCTTTTTACTGCAATTTTGCGCCTGAATTCTATGGTGCTTTCTTTCACATGAACCAAAGATTTCGTACCGAGCAGAGCCAATATCAACAGCCAGGCAGAGAACGCATACCAACGGGCATGCCACTCAACAACCGAAAGAAGAAGCAGAAGAGCGAAGGCAAGAAAAGAACCAATTCTGACTATGCTTCTCTTTCTTCTTTCATATGATCGCTGGCGAATACTGTGTACCGACAACAAGACCTCTACAAGAACGACTGCAAGAAGAGCTTTCGACTCCAAAACCATCCTTCGCCATCCCTTTCATTGGCTCCTGTAAGAATAGCAATTACCAGGCGAGATATGATGAATAGCACTGCTACATTCAAACCGTTTCTCAAAAGTATTTCGGGCATCAGATATTGTGTGGGAAAATCTTCCATCGACCTGTTCTCAATTTGCTGGCAATCAGACTCCCGGTTTTCCATTCTCTTCTTAACTGCTGTCTCGGATATGTCAAGTTTCCTGGCCGCGCTCTGAGTGTCGAGTAACTTTGAAGGATCAGCTTTTCGTTTGATTTTGGCTATCAGCTTCGCTGGTATTATCCTGTTCAGAAGCCAGAAATCGATCAGCCATTTCCGCAACAGAATCTGCGTTATTGACATGAATGAAGTGATTACCATCAAGGATTTCATGCTTCGCATGAGGACCAATGCGCTCGAGATGCCGCTTCTGATACTCCTGGGGTGTCATCTTGAGCTGTTTGTTAGGTGTTTCGTAGATCTTCCTGGAGATAATCTTCAGAAATGGCACTGATTCAGGAAACGGAAGTTCTTTCGTTTCCTTCACGTGCTCTGATGAGTTCATCATCTGTTCAAGGAGATTCCTGTTCATTGAGAACCCTGAGAAGACAATCGCATCATGTATCTCCTTCCGGGTATATCCCTGTGAAAGAAGCTTCTTCCTGTTCGTAGTTAAGATAGCAAGCATTGGGATGATCCCGACCGCCTGCATTATTCTGGCAACTGGAAGCACGAATTTTACAAAACCCGGAACCTTCTGATAGAAAGATGAGGAGGTTCCGTCAAGAGAGACGATAGCTTCCACTTCTTCAGGATACCTGGATGCATAAAACTCGCTGTAAACACTCGAAACAGAATGAGGCATAAGAACATATGGTGGTCCAAAACCTGCTTGCTGCAGTGCCTTTCTGATTTCTTCAACATAGTTTTCGCAAGTTCGGGGTTTTGAACTCTGGCTGCTGAACCCCACTCCGAAGTATTCAACACAGATTGTAGTATGTTTCTTACTGAGACTGCGCATCAACGGAGAGAAGTCAGCTGAAGGAAGAGGCGCTCCGAGACCACCCAATAAGACTATCTTCTTATCTCCATTTCCCATACAGTACACATGGATCTTTCCATCATCAACCCCTACCAATTGCCCATAGGGCTTGATCGCATTCATCTTCTTTCTCAAATAGGTGGCACGAAAAACCGTTCCTGCGGCTACTAGACTTGCGACAACGATTAGTACTACAACCAAGACCCCCATGCAAATGCACTCCTTCATCTATTTCTGCGGTGTCCCCTGAATATCAGGCTGATGAGGTTATAGCGATATCCAGGGAAGGCTAGTCTCTTGTTCAAAAAACAACTCTATCGTTGGGTTAACTCATCACCCGTGACCAGATCCAAAGGAGCTATAGAAGCTCTTCCTTCCTGTATTTCGGGTTCATGTGATTACCAAAGGTAGAAACTGGCGCGTGTCTTTTATCGGCATCCAGCTTAGCACTTCGACCTCTCATGTATCATCGACGGTGTTACTTTTGATTATAACTGATCAGAAGTGAGGGCCGCCACAACTGTTTTCGCAAAAAAGGAATACACCGTCTCCTGCAACACGCTTCTACTGCCTCTGTTTGCGGGTTGAGCGACAGGCCGAGCATAGAATTTCGCTTGCTTAACAGATTCTGGCTCTTCGCTAGCTACTATGCAACTACAACAATAGAACAGCCACAGGGGGTCAAGCTATGGCAACAATCATAGTCACCGTTCTAATAGGAGTAACCTGTGTCGCTTTTGGCTACCTGATAAGCAAGAAGCAGATGCTCGACATGCTGGCTGGTTATGATCCGAAGAAGGTGACCGACAAAGAAGGTCTGGCGAGGTGGGTCGGCACCAACCTGGTTCTAATGGGCATCCTTGCATTCTTCTCAGCAGCCCTAATGGCTGTTCTCCCTCAAGTGCTAACAGTGACATTTCATAATACCTTCGCGACTCCATGCGGATTTGCAATGGTAGCTTCGTCATAAATGCGCTGATTCTTAATATTGATAGTCGTTTATTTAATCTAAATAAACAGAACAAAGATCTATAATCTTAGCGCAAAGCCGTGACTAACATATGGAAACGGGAATCAAATCTTAGAGCGTAAAAAACCTAAAGAAGGTGTGAAAATGTTGGTCAAGCGGGTTGTAATTCTTCTCCTGATAGTCTCTATTCTGATCCTTGCAAGCAGCTCCTGTTTTCTCAAAATGATCGCAAAGGAAGAGATGGCAAAGAGT
>PWXG01000079.1 GCA_003561215.1 Thermotogales bacterium | reverse complement strand
GCCCAGTTTCTGTGCCAGACAAGTTTCAGAATCAACCAGTCGAATTCGAGGTAACGAAGCGTGAGTGTTGTTCGCGCTTCACCGATTGAACTGAGATCAATGCTAATGGGTCTTCTTTCCGGATCATCGAGAGGAAAGCGGTATATCGGAAGGTACAAGACCGGTACCCTCCCAATATACATGACCACATTCTTTACGATGATGTACTCCTCAGGCCTCACTTCAGCTTCAGATACCCTGAACATGTAATGAGGATTCTTTGAAATATCACAGGTTGTGAGGTATCCTTCAGACAGTGATAACGTAGGATCCTCGTCTATCGGAGCTCCCAAATGTTTACCGTAAACAAAAAAGAGAGTTTCCTCTCTTTTTGTTTCATCTTCTACGGTGGGTACTGGAATTTCTGCTGTTGTGTAAACCTCGAGACTCTCGAAAAAAAGTCGTTCAAGATCAATGAGGAGACGTTCGGCTTCTATCACGCGATCTTCCATTGTCATACGCGCGTTGCCCCAAAATGATACTGAAGCAGGTTCTCCCTCCTTCATGAGAACAGAGGCGTTGTCCGCTTCTACAGTAATCCAGAATTCGGGAGAGGTGTAACTGAAATAGACGCCTTCGCGCAGTAGTATCTCCCTTGAGGTGCCTGCCACACTTCCGCCTCGGACCTTCACATCGGCAGCCATACCAACCACAACAGGTATGACTATCATGAGCACGATCATCGAGAGTTTGAAGACACGCACTATGGCTTCCGATAATCGATACGATGCCTTAGTGTCAATCATCAGAAAGGCGAAGAGACCTATTGCAGCAAATATGATATTCGGGATCCACGGGGCAAGGGAAGGTGTTATCCTTAACTCCTTCCCAAGCGCACTAAGCCAGGCTCCAGAACCTTGATAAATCACCACCAGGATGAAAGTAAAAACCACTGACCATGACTTTGACTTCAGATTGAGAAGAACAGATATCGGAACGCCAAGAAGGACTATCACAAGCGGTGCAATTGAGTGCGAGTACTTTTCCTGTAGTGACACTTCCAGAGAAGCTGTGCTCACTCCTATGCGCCTGAATGATTCGATTCTCTCCCTGAGTTCTGAGCTTGTCATCTCCCTGGGCGACTTGGTGGTTCGTATGTACTCGTCGATGCTGTGTTCAAACTCCAGCTCGAGTGTGTCAAAAGAGATGTCCAGCCTGAGAAAACCAGTATCATCGACCTCATATACTCTTCCCTCTTGCATTATCCAGTCTGTACCCTCTCTGACTGCGCGTTTTGCGCTGGTGACCCTGGTGATTCTCCCGGAAATCTCGTAAAGGAGAACGTCATACAGAATACCCGATTCGGAATCAACGCGCTTGATGTAAAGGTATCTGCCCATTCCATCTTCCATGAAGGCGTTTTCGCGAATGGTTATTTCCGGTCGTCTATAGACGTACCTTGCCAGAGCCTCTGAAGCTTTCCTGTTTGCTTCCGGAACAAGGTAGTCATTCAGAAAGAAGGCGGTTGCACTCAGGAAGAGCCCGACAAGAACAAAAGGAAGCACGATGGATTTCAGAGAGATACCGTGCGTCTGCATTGCCATCAGTTCGTTCTCTGTTCTCATACGTGAGAGTGTCCAGAATATCGCGAGTAGGACTCCAACAGGAATTCCTAGCACAACAAAATAGGGTAGATTGTAGAATATGAGTAGGAATAGCTTGTCAATACCCACACGATACCGCACTATTATGTCAGACAACTGATACAGAAGTTCCAGACTAACAAATATCAGGAATCCCACGAGTCCAATGAAGAAAGCACCTGTGAGTTGCTTTATTACGTACTTCGTTAGGACGCTCAAATGCTTATTGCCCCCCGGTTAATCCTTCTTCTGATCTGCAGACACAAAGGTGGCCGCAGTGCAGACGTAGTTTCTGCCTGTGTCGATGTAGGCCGCGAGCTCGATGAGATCCATGCAGAGTTCCGAAACATTTTTGAGGCTTCTGAAGACAGCGATCAACAAGATGCCTTTTTCGACTAGCGCAGAAGAGGTGTTCATTGCTTCAACGATCTCCTTCTCAATCTGTCCAAATCTCTTGCCAAGCTCATTATCGGTTCTGCATATCCTCTCGACATCGACCAAAGATGGCGTTATAAGGTTATCTATGGCCTCCCTCAGAACAACCCCTACGGTATTCAGAGTGTAGCGGAGGTTCTCGTGAAATCCAAACGGTGTCATTTTTGCGAGTGTCAATGCCGTTTCAGAGAGCTCGGCCGATCTTTCGGAAATCAGCTTCAGAACCTTCGTGATGGACATAGCTGAAGCAAAGAAGCGTAGACTCTTTCCTCTCATGCAAACAACACCCAACACGACAGTAACGCGCTTGTTAATCACCATCACTGAATGTTGAGCTGAAGAGCTCAACGAAATCGCATCTCTTGCGCTATGCATGTTACGTTCCAGCAAAGCCGAAGCAGTCTTATGGAAGATGTTCTGAACGAGCCGCGCCATCTTGAGCAGTTCCTGTCTTGTTTCGTCGAGTAATCGAGAACCCGTTTCAGAAACCATCTCTAAGCCTCCCACCGAAAGCCAGTTTTCTTCTCAGAACTTCGACATAGTCAAACGGACCTTCTCTGAGAAGCGAAATGTGTCTACCGGAGAGTATGACTGTTAATGACTCTCCGGAGTTTAGACTTCCACTCTCCCCTCCATCAATATATACAGTTGTCGGAAAGCCCTTGTCTGAAACGACCTCCACTCTTGTGGCGCGCTCGGCAGAAACGACCAGTGATCCAACAAAAGGATTGTGCGGCGATATCGGTGTTACGCAGTAGACGTTCGCTTCGGGGTCAATGACGGGACCTCCAGCAGCAAGAGAATATGCAGTAGATCCCGTGCTGGTAGACAGAACGACACCGTCTCCCGCAATGTGATAGGAGTCAAATCCTTCCGAATCTACGAGAAATGAAACCGTTCTGCTTGGTGCACCCCGCTCGATAACGCAGTCATTGAGTGCAAAGATCGTCTGTTTACGCATCTTTATCGTCAGCAGCTTCCGACTGTCGGATACAAGCTTGCCCGAAACAAGCAGGTCGAGTGCTTCTGAAAGGTGTTCCAGATCAAAGGATGTTAGAAAACCTACGCTCCCTGCGCGAAAACTCAGTACGGGAATGCTCTTTGCCAGTGCAATTTTCACAGCTTTCAGAACAGTGCCGTCTCCACCAAATGTCATAAGAACATCAGCACCCTGTTCTTCGCCAGGTCCTTTGCCCACGCTGATCAGCATTTCTATGTCTCTCTCTCTAAGCTCGTTCTCGATTCTTCTCATATCGGCAGAATTTATACGCCTGTGGTTAACGAAAAGCAATGCTTTCAAGAAATCACCCCAGCAGTCTCGAAAGATCGAAAATAGTCGAGATGACGAAAAGATCAACAAACACCAGGATAAGCACGGTGACGATTGGGGTCAGGTCGAATGTCTTTCTACGAAGACCTGGAAAGGCCTTTCTAACGGGTCTTACAACCAGTTCGCTCATTCCGTCAACAAAGGACCGCAGGCGACTGCTCGAATTTGGCGTAAAAAGCCCCAGGATCACAGAGAAGATCACGCAGAAAATCTCAAACTCTACGACAATCCTGAAGATAACAGCCAGGGCGAATATCAGATTTGCCAAAGCGAACACATCATTCACCTGAAAACCCAGACCTACCAGAGGGGCCTGGTCGAGCTCTTCCTGGATTTTCCCAGGTAGCCGTATGTCTTGTCAGTTGACATCCTCCCCCTGCTTGTCCTGACCAAAAACCCGGCCTGGAGCAGAAACGGTTCGTAGACCTCGCTGATCGTTTCGGGTTCGATACCAAGAGATGCTGCAAGTGCCTTGACTCCGGCAGGTCCCCCGTTGTAGTTCTCAACAAGTGTCTCAAGTATCTTTCGATCCATTGAATCCAATCCGTGTGAGTCTATACCGAGCATCTTCATTGTCTCATCCACTGTCTCAGCTGTGATTGTTCCGGAGCCGTCGACAGTTGCCAGATCACGAGTTCTTTTGAGAAGCCTGTTAGCTATTCTCGGAGTTCCTCTCGACCTTTCGGCTAGAAGTACACAGGCATTTTCGTCTGTTGTCACCTCAAGCAGTTTTGAGGAGCGACGGATGATCCTTGTCAACTCCTCGTTCGAATAGAAATCCATTTCTAGAACCATTCCGAACCTGTTTCTCAAAGGGGCTCCTATAAAGCCAGACCTCGTTGTCGCTCCGATGAGGGTAAAGGGCACTATGTCAATTCTTATCGAACGTGCACTCGGTCCCTTACCGATCAGAATATCGAGCTGGAAGTCTTCCATTGCAGAATATAGAATCTCTTCCACAGTCTTGCTGAGCCTGTGAATCTCATCTATAAACAGAACATCAAACCTCTCAAGACTCGTCAAAATCGCAGCCAGATCACCCTGTTTCTCTACTACGGGGCCACTGGTAGTATGGATGTTCGTTCCCAATTCATTCGAGACAATATTTGCAAGCGTGGTCTTGCCAAGACCGGGAGGTCCTGAGAGAAGTACGTGGTCGAGAGCCTCGTCTCTTTTCTTTGCAGCCTTTATCGCAATCTCGAGACGTTGCTTCGTCCTGGATTGGCCGACAAATTCGGCAAGACTCCTTGGTCTGAGATTGACAATACCTTTATCATCACTCAGTTCAACGGGACTCAGGAATCTCTCATCAGACGACATCTCAATCTCCTCACGGGTATATCCTGTAGAGTGTTCTCGCAAAAGGAATGGCCTCTCGAACGTGCTCGAGACCACAAATCCAGGAGACTACCCTTTCTATACCCATACCAAACCCGCTATGTTGAACGGTTCCAAATTCTCGGAGTTCCAGGTACCATTTGTACGACTCGAGATCAAGACCGAATTCTTCTATCTTGCGGACGAGAGTGGCCTTTTCAAATATCCTCTCTGAAGCGCCAATTATCTCTCCGTAACCCTCGGGAGCAAGCATATCGTTACACAGGACTACTGTCTCATCATCAGGATCAGGTTGCATGTAGAAAGCCTTGGAACTTGCGGGATATCTCTCGATAACAACAGGCTTCTCAAACCCCTCAGCAAGAACAGTCTCCTCATCGCCGCCGATATCGTCTCCCCAATTCACCGAAAAACCCTTCTTCTGCAGAAATCTCACTGCTTCCGAATAACTCATCCTTGGAAAAGGGGGTACAATATTCTGAAGCCTGCTGAGATCTCTTCCAACAGAAGCGAGTTCATCAGGACACTCTTCGAGCACGGCATTCACTATGAAGGAAACAAGCTCTTCCTGAAGCCCAATATTCTCTTCATGACCATGATAAGCCATTTCCGCTTCGTTCATCCAGAATTCGATAAGGTGTCTTCGAGTTTTGGATTTCTCGGCTCTGAACGTTGGGCCAAGATTGTACACATTCCCCAGTGACATGCATGCCGCTTCAAGGTACAGCTGCCCAGTTTGAGCGAGATAGGCCTTCCCGTAATCAAAATAGTCTATCTCGAAACAGTTTCCTGCACTCTCACCAATAGACCCGGTGATTATCGGCGTATCGACCAGTGTGAACGCCCTGTCATCATAGAATTGCCTGATTGTCTTGAGAATCTCGTGCCTGATCCGCAGAATATCTGCCTGTCTTTTTGTTCTGATCCACAAATGCCTGTTTTCCATAAGGTAATCAATTCCGTGGTCAGGTTTGTTTATGGGAAAATCTTTTTCCGGAACCTGTACCGCGTCTAGATCGGTAAGCTGTAGTTCTACTCCGCCCGGCGCCCGTTTGTCTTCCTTGACTACCCCCCTTACAATCAGGCTGGTTTCAATTCTCAGTTTTTTTGCTGCCTCAAACAAATCTTCATTCGCAGCGTTCAGCTCAAGAACGCCCTGAACAAAACCAGAACCATCTCTCAGCTGAAGAAAGTGTATCTTGCCACTCGACCTCATACGTGCCAACCATCCCCTGACCTCTACCTCGTGTGAAAGAAGGTCGGCAAGATCGGAAATTGAAGCTCTTATCATTGTTGCACCTCCAGGGCAGAGTCTACTCCCTCATTATAACAAAAGACCCGAGGCCCTGGCCTCGGGTCTTTTGTAAGAAAAATACTCAGAAGGGTGCCGGGATCCACTCCATTGCCATTGCTGCAATGATCACTCCAGCAATTCCCACAAGCAGTCCCGTAGTTCCAATGCCGATTCCCCAGTTGGCCGTCCTTCTGGCCCTGGCCAGATCATCGGCATCAGCTTTCTCTGCTAGCTCGTTGTTCAGAACGCCGATGTGAGCAGCCAGTTTGCTGAACGCCTCAGTGTCTTCCAGTTCATCTGCTTTCACATAGTCCTCCAAAGCTCCCTTTGTAGCAGCGATTTCGCTTTCGAGACCGTCTATCCTGAGATTGACGTCCTGAATAGCTCTCTCATTCTTGGAAGCTAGATCAAATGTTGTGTCGAAACGCAGCTCAATCAGGGTACCGAGATCTTCGAGCTTCTCGGCATTCTGCCTGGTCACTGAATCGAGCTCATCGAGTCCCTCTCTCAGAGCCGAGAAAGAAGCGGCATTTGCCCTGGTCAGATCATTGAGTTGCGCTCTTAGACTGGAAACATCGCTCTTCAGCGCAGGTAGCTCTTTTCCAATTTCTACGATCTCACTAACAGCCTTCTTGTTCTCTTCAACCTCTACAGCCAGATTGGCAATCAGTCTATTTGCACTGGCCAGTTTTGTGCTGAGATCTTTCGTGGCATCGTCAATTCTGGCTATCTCGGCGGAAAGGTTGTTATTCATAGTTGCCAGGCTTCGCTCGAGTTTTTCCAGATCGTCAACACCGGCATAAAGCCTCAATGTCGAGCTCAGGTCTGCGCGGGTAATGTAGTTTTCCAGAACTTCCTTGGATACATAATTGCCCATTATCCTTGTCAAGTTTCGCTCAAGGTCGCTTACCTGCTTCTCCATAACAGCTACTTTCTCTGCCAGCTCAGGATCTACCTTCAGTGCGGTCATGTCCTTTCTCAGATCGGCAACCGCAGACGTAAGGTCACTTACCGATGCTTCATTTGTGCGAACTTTCTGGTGTAATTCAGTCAGGTCTGTTCTAAGTATGTTGTGCTGTCTGGTAAGGCTCTCATTGATATCCCCAAGAGCTTTGTCAAGAGCTGCGAATTTGCTCGAGAGCTCGTCAATGTCTCTGGAAGCATACGAAATCCTGTCGACAAGCACGACAACCTGTCTCTTCAAGGCATCGAGATCATCAATCGTGGCAAAATCGTTGTCAGGTGGTCTCTCGTAGGAAATTCGCTCGATTTGCCTTTCGGTGCTCTGTAAGCGTTCCAGAACGCTCGCTATCTGGACCAGCCTGCCGTCTCGGTCAGTCATCGCGAGTTCGAGCTGCTGAAGCTTGGCTCTTAGCGCATCGTCGGAAACTGGAACCTCGGAAGGATCCCTTGCCATGTAAGTGTCTTCGACGTAGTTCAACATCTTTTCGATCAGAACAGCGGCCTGATACCTGTTCAACGGGTCGCTTCCCTGGTAATAATAACGACCATCAGCACCCCTGATACCGCTCAAAATCCCAAGGTCCGTAAGTCTCATAATTGCGTCGTATGCCCAGTGAGTCCTTGCCACATCAGCATAGTCGACTCCCAACAAAGCAGTTGAGAAAAGAACGAAGATCACAAGAAGCGAAGTAACAATTAGCTTTGCGCGCATTGCTGCACCTCCCTCAGTAGTCGCTCGATGTGATGATTTTACCACATTTCACTATTCGGGAGTCTTCTGCACGTGGTAATATCTCCATCAGGAGGTGTTTCCCTTTGATGAAGAGAACCCACACCTGTGGCGAACTAACAGATAAGAATGAGGGACACAGGGTGACGCTCTGTGGATGGATCGACAGGATAAGAAATCTCGGTGGCATAGAATTTGCGAGGCTCAGGGACCGCTACGGGTTCACTCAAGTAATTTTCGATCCAAAGAACAGCAAACTCCACCATAAGGCACGAAAATTGAGTCCGGAGTTCTGTGTCGCCGTCCGAGGCATTGTCAGAAAGCGTCCAGAAGAGGCTCAAAGAAAGGATCAGGAAACCGGTGGAATCGAGATTCTTGCAGAAGAGCTTCATGTATTCTCCAGCTCAGAAACCCCTCCAATATACATAAACATCGAAGACAGATCATCTGAGGATCTACGGTTGAAGTACAGGTATCTCGACCTTCGTAAACCGTCTGTGAGAGAAGCGATAATCACAAGGCACCGTTTCACTCAGGCTGTTCGAGAGTTCCTGAATGGTGAAGGGTTCGTCGATATTGAAACGCCTGTTCTGACAAAGTCTACCCCGGAGGGCGCCAGGGATTTTCTGGTTCCTTCAAGGCTTCGCCCCGGAAGATTCTACGCCTTACCGCAGTCTCCACAGCTTTTTAAGCAGTTGTTGATGGTTTCGGGATTCGACAAGTATTACCAGATAGCTAAGTGCTATCGAGACGAGGATTTGAGAGCTGACAGACAGCCCGAACATACACAGATTGATATTGAAATGTCTTTCGTGGACGAAGAGGACGTTCTTGCCCTGGCGGAAAGGCTTATGAAGTTTGCCTTTGAGAAAACAACAGGAATCGAGGTCAGCATACCTTTCAAGAGACTGACATACGAAAAAGCCATGATGCTATTTGGCTCCGATAAGCCTGATACAAGATACGGAATGGAGCAATTTAATATGGCGAAATGGTTTGAAGGAACGTCCTTCTCGGCAATCGGTAACGCACTGGAGCGGGGAGAGCTGGTTCGAGGGTTCGCGGCTCACGGACTGGCTTCGGTTTTTTCCAGGAAGAAGCTGGATCATTACACCGAGCGGGCAAAGGAATTGGGTTTGGGTGGTCTTATGTGGATTAAGGTCGAAAAGGACGGAATCACGAAATCTTCAATAATGAAACACTGTGCTGAAGAAATCGAACTGCTTCTGAAAGATGTGAGCATTCCACCTGACAGTCTGATTCTCTTCAGCATTGGCCCCAGAGCAACGCTCACAAGAGCGCTCGGGGAGCTTCGAAAGAAAATAATCACAGAAGAACTTCGGTCTGCAGAGGGTCTCGACTTCTTGTGGGTAACGGATTTTCCTATGTTCTCGTTTGACCAGGAAAGACAGAGAATTGTCGCCGAGCACCATCCTTTTACGATGCCTAATCTCGATGATTTTGAGAAATTCGCTTCATCCGATCCCCTGAAGATCAGGGCAAGATCTTACGATCTGGTAATAAACGGCACAGAAGTAGCAAGCGGCTCAGTGAGGATTCATAGACAGGATATCCAGCAGAAGGTCTTTGAAATACTGGGGCTAGACCAGGAAGAAGCTCAGGGCAAATTCGGCTTCCTGCTGGAAGCATTCAAGTATGGTGCGCCACCCCACGCAGGAATAGCTCCCGGACTTGATCGCTTGCTGGCACTGATTGTAGGCTCGGATTCGATAAGAGATGTGATAGCCTTTCCGAAAACGGCCAGTGGTTCCGACCTGATGACCGGCGCGCCTTCAGAAGTGAGTGAAGAACAACTCAGGGAACTGAGGCTCAGGATAGAGAATGAAAAGCCTTAGGATCGCCATCGATGGGCCTGCAGCATCGGGAAAATCGACCATCGCGAGAAGAGTCGCAGAGAAACTCGGATTCACTTATGTGGATACCGGTGCAATGTACAGGGCACTGGCACTCAAAGCGTTCCGTGAAGGGGTTGATATTGCGGATACAGATTCTCTGCGAGAAAGCATTGTTGAGAAGACTGATTTTGCTATCATTGACGGAGAACTAGCAATGGACTGCCGACCAATCAGCAACGAAATTCGGAGTGAGAAGGTTTCCGTTCTCTCATCACGGATTGCTCGAATTCCCGATGTACGGAGCTTCATGATAGAGGAGCAGCGAAAACTCGCAAAAGATGGTAGGGTAGTAATGGAAGGAAGAGACATAGGGACCGTGGTACTGCCGGACGCCGAGATCAAGATCTTCCTTACCGCCTCGGCAAGCGAAAGAGCAAGGAGAAGAACACTCCAGCTCAGAAGCATGGGACAGTGTGCAGACGAAGCAGAAGTGCTGCGTGACATTCGCCAGAGAGACCTGAATGACTCCTCGCGATCGCTTGCCCCGCTTAGGTCTGCGGATGATGCGATTACTATAGACACTACAAATATGACCCTTGATGAGATAATCGAAATAGTAGTGGAAAAGGTACAAGAGAATTGAAGGTAGTAGTTTCGGACTCAATCGGGTTTTGTCACGGCGTGAGAAGAGCTGTGGAAAAGGCCAAGCAATGTTTGGCGTCATGTAATAATGTACACATTTCCGGAGACCTGGTGCATAATCGTTCTGTGTGCGAAGAACTCGAAAAGGCCGGCCTTATCGTCCATCCTGACGGGGAGATACCTGGTTCAGAAACGGAAAACTCAGTGATCCTGATCAGGGCACACGGAACCGACCCTACTACTGAAGATGAATTGAAGAAGAAGTTTTTGAGAGTACTGGACCTTACCTGTCCCATAGTACGTTCGGTTTTCGAACAGGCCGAGAGTCTGGATCGCGAGAATTACCATATAGTAGTGTTGGGCAAGAAGCATCATCCGGAAACAAGAGCCCTTACCAGAAGGCTTCAAGAACCGCATGTTATTGAAGACGATAAGGACCTGGATCACGTGATCTGTTTGCTTTCTTCTGCCGAAGGGAAGACAGCTCTGATCTCCCAAACAACTATGAGCAGCGAAAAATACCATAATACTCTTGCAAAGCTTAGGGAGAACATGGGTGATCGTGTCTACGGATTCAATACGATATGTAGAGAAACTCTAGAACGAGAGTGTGAGGCTCGTCGTCTTGCATCAGAAACAGACCTTGTCGTTGTTATTGGTGCGTCCAGTAGCTCGAATACTCGCAAGCTTGTCAGCACTGTAGAAACCGCAGGTACTGCTGCGATACTGGTCGAGGAGGTTCGAGATTTACATTCTGTCACGTTGCCCAATACGGTGGGCATAATTAGTGGAACATCTACACCAATGAAGCAAGTCCAGCAAATACTGGATAATATAGAATGGGCACCAAGGAGGTAAGCATATGGAAGAGAATGATCAGAAGCGCAACGAAGATCTTAGCATGGAAGAAGTCTTTGAGCAAATAAGACCATCTCCCACAGGCAGAGGATCCAGGAAGGAAGCAGAGGTTTTTGCACTACACCCGGACGGCATAATGGTCCTGATGGACGGGAAATTAGACGGGTTTCTTCCCGAGACCGAACTGGTAAAACCGATCGACAACTACAAGGTCGGAGACAAGGTCTTCGTGAATGTTATCAAGACCGATGAAGAGGAAGGAAGAGTAGTTGTTTCTGAGCGACGTGCGCACAACGTCACGGTAATCAAGCGCGTCGAGAGAGCCTATCGAGAAGGAAACTACGTTGAAGGAACAATTGTCGGAGATGTCAACTCCGGCTACAACGTGAAACTCGAGAAAACAATCAATGCCTTTCTTCCCGGTTCTCATTCAGGGATAAGAAAGGGCGATGCATATCCCGAAGAACCGCTTCGCTTCAAAATCATCCGCTTCAAGAGACAGAAGAGGGGAATGAATGTCGTAGTCTCGCTAAAAGCGATCAAGGAAGAGAGAATCAAGGAGTTCTTCTCGAATGTCGAGCTTGATCAGATCGTTGAAGGAACAGTGGAAGCGATTCACAACTTCGGTGCATTTGTGTCACTCTCGGAAGACGTTTCCGGTCTCATCCCAGCTTCGGAAACCAGTTGGGATTTCTCCCAGAGAATCAGCGATGTAATAAGTGTCGGCGATAGAGTAACAGCAAAAGTCATTGGACTGGACAAGAAGAAGATGAAAATCTCGCTCAGTTTGAAGAAGATGACAGAAGATCCATGGCTCAGCATCGAGCAGAAGTACCCGGTCGATTCTGTAGTAGAGGGAACGGTGAAATCAATCGAGCCGTTCGGTTTCTTCGTGTGGCTCGAACCAGGTATTGAGGGTCTCGTTCATATCTCTGAAGTCTTCTGGGGAAACGTCAAGAAGGATCTCCGATCTGTTGTGAGCCCCGGAGACAAAATTGAAGTAAAAGTCCTCGAAACCGACGGAGAGAACCGGCGGATTTCTCTGAGTTACAGGCAAGCGATAGGCGATCCCTGGCTAACCATTGAGAAAGATCACCGCATAGGCAGCATTGTGGAGGGAAAGGCCGCCAAGGTACTCCCTACAGGTGCAATCGTCGAAATCACCGAGGTATTGTCTGGCTTTGTGCCGGTTTCCGAGATTTCCTGGAATTTCGTTGACA
Source organism: Thermotogales bacterium (assembly GCA_003561215.1). GTDB lineage: Bacteria > Thermotogota > Thermotogae > Petrotogales > Kosmotogaceae > UBA9910. Next base: position 1,758 of record PWXG01000079.1, on the reverse strand, counting down.
GAGTGGAAGATGTTGTCAAGGAAGGGCAAACTGTCCAGGCAAGAATCATCTCGATCGACAAAGAAAACAAGAGAATGCGACTGAGCATAAAGCAGACCACTGAAGACCCATGGATTGAGGTTTCCAAGAAGGTGAAGGTCGGAAGCAGAATCAAAGGCACAGTGATGAGAATCACAAAAGCGGGAGCCATAGTACTTATAGACGATTACAATGTGGAGGCATTCCTTCCGATATCACAGGTATCAACAGAGCGTGTCGAGAACATCTCTGATCACATCGAGGTAGGTCAGAAGCACGATTTCAAAGTAATCAGGCTTGTCTACGATCCCGACAAGGACACCAGGAACATGGTCGTGTCGATACGTCAGCTTGCCCGGGACCGCGACATGGAGGAAGCTCGCCGTGTAATGAACGAGATGAATGATATCGATGAATCTCGTATAAGCCTTGGTGAAAAGATAAAACGACAGATGGAGGACGAGAAAGATTAGTGGCTACTGCTGTCATAGTAGGAAGGCCAAACGTTGGCAAGTCAACCCTCTTCAACCGTCTGGCGGGTGGTAGAAGAGTAATTGTCGATGATCAACCGGGTGTGACACGGGATTTTGTGCACGGAACGGTTGAATGGCAGCGCAAACATTTCAGTATTGTTGATACTTGCGGCCTATTTGATTCGCCAGACGGCATTCTGGAAACCCGTATGCGGGAGGTCACGCTTGGAGTGCTTGAAGAGGCAGATCTCATCCTTTTCGTTGTGGACGCGCGGGCGGGAGTCACACCAGCTGATATTGCAGCCTCCGAACGGATCAGGAGATCTGGTCGTCCTGCTTTGCTGGTCGCGAACAAGGTCGAACAGCTGCAACATTTCGAATCTTTCATGGCTCCAGAACTCTACAGTTTCGGTCTAGGCGAACCGATCCCTGTTTCTTCTGAGCACGGACTAAACATCGACGTTCTTCTTGAAAGAATCATCTCGAGCCTTGAGAGTAATGGTCATGTTCTTGATATCTCGGACGAACCGGAATCGGAGACTCTGAAGGTAGCGATTACAGGAAAACCCAATGTCGGAAAATCTTCTGTGTTCAATGCCATACTGGGAAGCAGCAGGAGTCTAGTAACGGAAATCCCCGGAACGACCCGGGACACAGTTGACGAGACGATTACGCTGGATGGTAAACCCTTCACATTTGTTGACACTGCTGGGATGCGTCGCAAGACGAAAGTGGGGGTTAAGAACGTCGAGTATTACAGTGTGATGAGGTCTGTCGACGCCATAGAACGAAGCACGATTGTGGCTGTAGTAGTTGATGCAAGAGAGGGGATCGGCGCACAGGACAAACGTATCGCCGGACTCGCGGAGAAGAATGGCAAAGGAACAGTAATAGTCTTCAACAAGGCTGACCTTGTCGACAAGAGACGAATTGAAGCACTGAGAAAATCGGTGGAAGACGAGCTCTATTTCGTTGACTACAGTCCAGTCGTATTTACGGCAGCTACGATCCCGAAGGGAATAGACAAATTGATTGATGCTGTGCTTCTCGTCGCTACCAAGATGGATCTGAGGATTCCCACGAGCGTTATCAACGAGCTCCTGGAAAGATATGCAGCCTTCACACCGCCGCCGGGAAAAGGAGACCGAAAGGCGAGGATCTACTACGCCAGTCAGGTCTCCGTAAGACCTCCGCTAATACTACTGAATGTCAATGATCCCGAGCTTTTTACGGACGCTTTTCTCAGGGGATTCAGAAGGGCTATCAG
>PWXG01000130.1 GCA_003561215.1 Thermotogales bacterium | reverse complement strand
CTATCAATCCTTTCACCTTCGAGAAGCTGAGCCATTACAGATGCACTGGCCATGCTGATAGCACATCCGTGCCCGTCAAATCTTACTGACGAAATCTTCCCGTCCCTGGTTATCATGGATATCTCAACTTCGTCACCACAAGAAAGGTTGCTGGCTTCCTCTCGAAGATTCGCATCATCGAGAACGCCTTTGTGTGGACTGGATTGAGAGTGTGACAATATGAAATCCGTATAGAGATCTTCTAGACTCATCCGAACCACCTCAACGCCTGCTTGATTCCAGCTGCAAGAGATTCAACATCTTCGACCGTATTATAGACATAGAAGGAAGCCCGGCAAGTAGATTTCACACCTAGCCGCCTCATTTGGAGCTGGGCACAATGGTGACCGCTCCTTACAGCAACATCTAGGTTACGACTGAGGAACTCGGCCACGTCGTGCGGATGCACGCGCTCATGAGTGAAGCTGACAATGCCGTGCGAGTCTTGCGGACTCAGTAGTCGAAGTCCTTCGATCCCAGACAACAATTCATGACAATATGAGGTAAGCATTCTAATATGTTGAGACACATTCGCTTTGTCGAGACTTAACAGGTACTCTGCAGCTTCTGCGAACGCTATTGTCCCAGCAATATTAGGCGTTCCGGCCTCAAATTTCTGCGGAACCGGAGCGAAAGTAGTGTCATGAAGCTCGACCCTGTCAATCATCTCGCCGCCGAAGTTGAACGGCGGCAGTTTCTCAAGCAGTTCCTTTTTTCCAACAAGCGCACCCGCACCGGTGGGACCGACCATCTTATGTGCTGAAAAAGCAAGAAAATCCACCCCGGATTGCTTGAAATCAAAAGGCTCGTGCGGAATAAGCTGAGCACCGTCAATTACCACTACCCCTCCGTTTTTGTGCACAGTTCTTATCACCTGGTCGATCGGAAGCCGGTAGCCTGTCGAGTTGGTCAAACCTGACGCGGCAAATACGAACGGGCGTTTCTGACCATGGATGATCCTCTCGAACGACTCCATATCAATTTCAAATCCTCTGATTTCGAGAGGAACAAACTCCTTTCCGAAACGCGAGGCCAGTTGTTGCCATGGTACAAAGTTGCTGTGGTGCTCAAACTCCGGCACGATAAACGCACTGTAGTTTTCGATGAGAGACAGAGAGTATGCCAGAAGGTTCAGGCTCTCTGTTGTTCCCCTTGTGAAGACTACTTCTTCCGGTCTTGAATTGATGAAGGAAGCAATAGTGTGTCTGGCAGTTTCATAAAGATGTGTCGCACGCTCCGCGAGGCGGTGTACCGCTCTGTGCACATTGGAGTTTTCGCTTTTGTAGAAGCGAATCAGCGTGTCCAAAACCACTTCGGGTTTTTGAGTGGTAGCGGCATTATCAAGATAGACCAGTCGAGGATACTCGCGAAAGATGGGGAAATCTTCCCTAACATCTCTGAGAGTAGCATGCGAGCCTTTGAAGTACTGCACCCCTTACACCTCCGTCGAAGCCGTTGCCTATCGTATCGTGTATCTTTTCGATCATCGGGTCAAATCTGCCAATAATGATAAGCTTTTCTGCTTCTTCCTTTGTAAGTCCCCTGTTCTGCAAATAGTATACTGCATCCTCGTCCATCGATCCGACCGTGGCTGCATGAGATGCTTCGACATCGTTTTCGCTTACCGACAGGGAAGGTATAGCATCAGAAACAGCTTTATCGGAGATGAGCAGTGTATCACTATGCTCAGAACTGTTCGTTCCTTTGGCGCCTTCTCCAATCTCAAGGGTTCCCCTGAAGACCGATCTTGCAGCTCCACCAATAACGCCTACACCCTCAATCAAACCGCTGGTATTTCTACCGCCGTGTTTGATGGTGTAAGAAAGATCAACCGTCGAATTCCCTGCTGCGGAATAGAGCGCCCAGTTATTCGAGATCGATGAATCGCCGTTCAACCTGGAAACATGACACGTGGCTGTCGTCCTGGCGGAAAGGTTCACATCGAACATATTCAACCGAGCTCCTTCAGATAGCAGGTAATATGCGTTGTTGAACAGAAATGATCCTGAATGAGCTTCGTTTATGAACAGCAGATTCAGCGACGCCCGTTCTCCTACAAAAAACCTGTTGTTCATCAGCGAGAACACACTCTGGGTCTTATTCCAGACCACAACCGTCATGGTTGCGTCTTCTCTGAGAACGAAGAGGTTTGACATAACTGTCGGAGCCTCACCGTTCACAGAGACTACGAAGGGAACTCCCGCTCGATCGTTCTTCGCGACGTTGACCACGACACCAGAGTTGTAGAAGGCATCAGCCATATTCACGAATTTCCTGTCAGACCCTTCGAAATCGAGGGTTCTGATCATGGCCAGATCCTCGGAAGTGCTACTGTTCATGGGCTTGAAGGAGATACCGCCGGCAATTCGCACTGGCGGTTCTTCGTCAAGAGGAGGAAACTCAAGTGCCTCAAGAGATGTCCTCTTCCATGCTGGAAACTCCATTTTCTCGTATTCTCCGAAAGACATCATTCTGAAACGCCTTGCGGCACTTCCCGAGTATGGGAGCAGACGAAAAAGATCCGCCGCTCCATACGATTCCCTCGCAGCTCTGGAAGCACGAGGTTCTACGAGCTCAAAATCTTTGTGTGAAAGCGATAGAGTCTTATCCATATCAGAACCTCCTATCCTACAGCGCCTTCGAGTTCCAGGTTGAGAAGCCTGTTTAGCTCTACAGCGTATTCCAGGGGAAACTCTCGTGCGATCGGTTCGGCAAAACCTCTTACGATAAGGGCCTTCGCTTCATCTTCCGAGAGTCCTCGAGTCGTCAGGTAGTAGATCTGATCATCGCTGACTCTACCGATCCTGGCTTCGTGGCCCACGTCTGCATCTTTCGTCTTCACTTCGATAATCGGAACGGTGTCGGATCTTGAAGCATCATCCATCATCAGGGCCGTACACTTGACATTTGCTTTCGAAGCTATTGCATGCGAGGCGATATGCAGTTTTCCCCTGTAGAAAGCCCAACCTCCGCCGATACTGATGCTGCGCGCATCGATCACTGAGCTGGTTCTTGGGGCCAAATGAAAGACCTTTGCTCCAGTATCCATATGCTGGCCTTTGCCCGCATATGTCATTGCCAGGTGCTCGGACTTTGCACCCTCACCTACCAGGAATGAAGCAGGATAGAGCATTGTCTTGTTACTTCCCAGCGAACCTGATACCCATTCAATACTCCCATTCTTGTCAACCATTGCTTTTTTTGAGTTCAGGTTGATGGTGTTTTTTGACCAGTTCTGGATCGTCGAGTACTTCACCCGGGCGTCCTGCTTAACAAATACCTCGACCATCCCGACATGAAGGTTGATCACGTTGAAGCGGGGAGCCGAACAGCCTTCAACAAACTCGACACTGCTTCCCTTTTCCGCGACGATCAAAGTATGCTCGAACTGACCACTTCCCTCGAAGCTCATCCTGAAGTAAGCCTGCAAGGGGAGCGGGACATTCACACCTTCCGGAACGTATACGAAGCTCCCGCCGCTCCAAAAAGCGCCATGTAGGGCTGCGTATTTGTGATCTGCAGGTGTAATGGCTCTCATGAAGTACTGCTTTATAAGATCCGGGTATTCTTTTACAGCGGTTTCCATATCAAGGAAGATCACTCCGATGCTTTCCAGTTCTTTCTTTATGCTCTGATAAACTATTTCCGAATCGTACTGAGCGCCTACGCCTGCCAGTGCTTTCTTCTCGGCTTCGGGTATTCCTAGCTTATCGAAAGTGCTCCGTATCTCCTCAGGCACATCTTCCCAGTTTCCTTTTG
>PWXG01000166.1 GCA_003561215.1 Thermotogales bacterium | reverse complement strand
CTTGTTGCAATTAGCAGGGACGAAATGCAGCTTATTCAGGTTGGTCTGTCGAGGTTTTCGACATCCTGGATGACACCGTGGTCGCAGCTCATGGCTGCTTCAAGTACTGTAATTGTTCCGGTGATCGTGTTCTTCTTCTTTGTTCAGAAACAATTCATAGAGGGTATCACATTGAGCGGTCTGAAGGAATGACAGCATGGTAACACCAATTCAAAAGGAGGTTGAATGAGAATGAGAAAGCTACTGGTAGTACTGTTAGTTCTTGTGTCTTGCTCGTTGCTGCTGGGTAATGTGATTAGGCTTGAGCTATGGTATGCTCAGACAGGTCTTTACTCCCAGGCGATTATCGACATTTGTGAAGAGTTCAACGAATTGCACGAGGGGAAGATTCACGTCAATCCAGTTTACAGCGGAAACTACGATGATACGATGGTGAAGCTGCTGATGGGACTTGTTTCGGGAGACCTGCCACATCTTGCTCAGGTTGAGCAAAGCCGTGTGGGTCAGCTTGTCGATGGCGGGGCAATACAAATCCTCGAGCCTTTGATAGATAACGATCCCGAATTCAAGGCTCAGATCGACGACTTCTTCCCCAGACTTCTCAACAACACCGTCTATTACGGGCAGCTCCACGGATTTCCTCTGAACAACAGCACCCCGATCCTTTACTACAACAAGGACCTTTATGAAAGAGCAGGATTAGACCCGGATAAACCTCCTGCAACCTGGGATGAACTCGTTTACAATGCCAGAAAGATATCTGCTCTTGGTCCAGAGGTGTTCGGTTTCAGGGTGGACTCTGCTGACTGGCTGCTAGAGATGTACGTCTGGCAGGCTGGAGGAGAGGTTATCTCTGAGGACGGCAGAACAATACTCTTTGGGTCGCCCGAGGCGATCTCTGCAGCACAGTTCTTCCAGGATCTAATCAGGGAAGGAACAGCGGTTATGACGATCACCGGAGGTGGCGACCTTGACATGACCGGGAACATCGGTCAGATGATCCGCTCAACCGGAAGTCTTGGCCATCTTATTGCCAATGCTCCATTTGAAGTTGGAGCCACAACAATTCCGCCTAAGGTTCGTGGCGATGTTCCTATTGGTGGAGGAAACCTTTACATGGTTGCAGGACATTCTGAAGCCGAGACACAGGCTGCCTGGGAACTCATGAAATTCTTCGTCCAGCCCGAAAACTCGCTCTGGTATGCTCTCACTACCGGGTACATGACCTCAAGGATTTCTGCCTTTAACGCGGCTGAAATGCAGGAGCGAATGGAAGCTGATCCAAGGTTCAGAAATACTTACACGCATCTAGAAACTGTCGCTCGAAGAAGACCTTTCCATGGACCATATAGGGAAGCATGGGGTCTCTTGGCAGAAGCCTGGCAGAAAGTCCTCACCGATATGAATGCAGACGCTACTGCAGAGTTTGAAAGAGCTGCAAGACTTGCACAGAGAGTACTTGACGAGTATTGGGAAGATCTAGATTTCTAGAAACTCTGTACTAAAAGGCCGGGAGAAGATCTCCCGGCCTTTTTTGGGCTGTTGCATCAGGTGGACTGATTTCTCAATCGTTCCATAATCCAGTTCAGCATATCTTGCGTCGGATCTTCATCATCAGTCAACTCGTTGTAAATCTCGTGCCTGAAGAACCTGTAGATGTTCAAAGTAACGTCCTCCAGACCCGCACGTTTGTACTGCCTGTAGACTCTCTTCACTCCTTTTCCGAAGTTTCCCACAGGATCGCTGTTACCTGATGTTATTAGAATCGGAAGGTCTTTTCGAACGGAGTTCGTAACTTCAGAGGAGTTGGCTTTCTTCAGTCCGTTTCGGACGTCTCGGTAAATAGCTGCAGTCCCGGTGAAGCCACAAAACGGATCTGCGGTGTATTCTCGAACCCTATTCTCATCGCGTGACAACCAGTCAAACTCTGTCTTGGACGGCATAAATGCCTTGTTGTAAGCGCCAAAAGTGAAGTCTTTCATCTTCTTGCTTGGACCTCGCAGACCTCGTTTTCTGATCTCAGATCTGATAACCAATCCACCAATGAATCCCAGAAGAGTGTTGTAGGAACTGGTGCCACTCAGGATCACACCCCTGTAGTATTCTCCACACTTCGCCGCAAGTTCCCTGGCGACAAAGGAACCCATACTGTGGCCAAGAAGAAAGAGGGGGATGCCGGAGTGCTTGTTGTGTGCGAATTCGGTAAGAAGACGTGTATCGCCGACAACCTTCTCCCAGCCATCCTGGTCACCAAAATGACCAAGAATTCCACCCTCTGAAGTGCGTCCGTGCCCTCTGTGGTCGTTTGCATAGACGACTCCCCCGGCTTCAACAGCAGATTTTGCAACTTCGGCGTATCTCGCAGCATGATCTGCGAGTCCCGGGATGATCTGAAGGACAAATCGCTCTTTGGAGTCTTTCGATGACTTCCATTCAAAAGCAGCAATTTTCTCACGATCAACTCCGTCGTACCGGAAGAAAGATTCTCTCATGAGTTGCCTCCTATTCAGCGGCTTCCTCGCGTTTCTCAATGACATTGAAATGTTCTGAACTTCGCCTCGGATCCCTAGTTACATGTGCTAGAATTGAGTCAGGATTAAACTGTCAGTGGGTGAAGCTTTGAGAAAAACCAGAAATCGGTTCATCACAATCATCTTTGTTCTTGCAGTAATATGGTTAGTAGTTTGGCGGATCATTCGTTTCATTCACTAGAACCGCTACTATTTGTGTTCAATAATAGCTTCCCGAGCTCTGTAACTGATGACTTGACCGCCTCAGTACGAAATGGTAACCCGCTACTGAAAAGCTTTATTAGCACATCTTTCTCTCCCTCAACTACCTTGACGAAGAACCTCTGCTCATAACCATCATCACTTGTGACTGTGTCGATCAGGAATTCTCTCTTCTCTTCAGCCACATAGATCGTCTTGAAGATGATTGTTATGTGTTCCTTAACTAGAGGGTGTTTCGTAGCTTTCCTAAGTATAGAAAGAGAAAACGCGTCCTTCGGGATCTTCATATGAGGCATCTCATCACCTCTCAGAGTCTCGCAACTATCTGGAGTAGACTTCTTGAACGATATCAGTCTGTAAATATCCCTGTTCTGAGCTCTCCACTTCATTTCGTACTTGGTCCCGATTCTGGTTCCCAGATTCCTCACAACATCCGGTTCGTCGAAAAATCCGCTGTCTGAAAGACTTCTGCGTAGTTCCTCGACGAATTCTTGTGAATCACTTAACACCTGAAAGAATCCCCCATCCTTAAGCACACAGGCGAGACCCTGAATAAACAGTGATCCTGTAAGCCTGTGCTTTGAATGCTTCTTCTTTGGCCAGGGACATGGAAAGTTCATATATATTCCCGCGAGGCATCCTTGCTCAAGACATCTTCTTATCGTGAAAGAGGCATCTGCCAGAAGTACCCTCGCGTTGGTCAGGTTCGCTCTGTGAAGCCTCTTCAACATCTTTCTTACCGACGTAAGTGACATCTCGATGCCTATAAATGCAGCTTCAAAGTGCTGCTTTGCTATGGACTCGAGAAACTCGCCCCTGCCGAAGCCTATCTCGAGAAACACTTCCCCCTGATCCCCAAGAAATCGGGAAGGAGTCAGTGGAATCTTTTCCTGCTTGATATTAATAAAGTTTTCTATTCCTGGGACAACCACTCGAACACTCTCCTGCCAGGTTTCGTCAACCAATTATACTTCACTCATCAAGAACCTCCAGGAGGGTTTTTTCGCAAAGAGATGAATCCGAATCATCATATTCAGCCGGTGATATAATACACATAAAGCTTTTGGAGGTGTGGCATGCATAGTGACCTGTCGAAGCTCCGAGTTCTCTATTCAGAGAAACAGCTTCAGCAAATTGTTGATCGTCTTGGCAAAGCGATCAACGATTACTACAGGGATCTCACGGACGAGATTACGGCCATCTGCATACTCAAGGGTTCCATTCACTTCTTCTGCGATTTGATGAAGAGACTTGAAGCAAAAATCAGGTATGGCTTCATCCACGTGAGCAGCTATACCGACAATGTTCAGCGCGGACAAGTAGTAATGAAAACCTGGACAGATGAACGAATCGCCCGGAAGCACATCCTTGTAGTCGAAGATATCGTCGATACTGGGAACACACTTAAGTTTATACTGAACGGAATATGGGAAGAAAACCCCACAGATGTGAAACTTGTTTCTCTGTTTGACAAGATCGCTCATCCGCACATGGTCAATATCGATTTCATCGGTGAGCGTATTGGTGACCTTTTTGTCGTCGGATACGGTTTGGACTATTTCGAAGTATATCGAAATCTGCCCTACGTTGGCTATTTCCCCGAATCATGAAGCGGCGCCTTTCGGAACGAGAAGCAGATTCAAGGCACTCTACTCGAACAGGATTATTACGTCTCCTATCTCGTATCAATAAGGGGAATGCTACTCTTTTTGTTATTATCACCCTCTTCACAGTTATGGTGGCTTCAGCGTCGGGACGCCTCACTGTGCTGTCTGTAAGTCTTGTAAGAAACGCGAATGATTTCCTGTACGTAACGATAAAGAACTCTACACGTCAATCTGCGATGGTAGTACTGGAGTTTTCCTGCCAGCATGATATGGAGGTTATTCTTGATCTTAACGGCTTTGAACTTGAGACATATAAGAGAAGCGGAATCTGGTATGTTCGCATGGAGGACAACCGTTGTATCGAGGTTCACGTATGTAGTCTTTGCTTATCAGGAGCGCATTGAAATCTTATGCTTCTTGAAGAGTTTCTGAGGGGAGCTGAAGAGCTCTTTCGCAATTTCAAGACTTCCGGTTGCAGCAGAGATGAACTTGTGAACAGTCTCCGAGAGCTGGCCAATGGTATTGACAGGGAAGAATTCGAAGATATGCAAGAACTACATCAGTACATCTCGAAGGTCCTGTCATATTATTCAGCCATCCTGGATCTTCCCAAAGAAAGAGTATCCAGACGTCTAGATAATCATTCCGTTATTCTTGGCAGGCTGGCAAAGCGCTTTCTTATAAGGTCACCTCGGGAGCTATCTGCGATGCTGGCAAGTGCGCCTGAACCGACTGCTGATGTCAAATTTGCAAAAGGAGTTGGTGAAGCCAGATCGAGGCTTCTTAAGGAGCAAGGTATCCGCAGAATCGAGGATCTCGTCTACTATATTCCCAGAGACTACGATGACAGGCGAAAGATCCTGTCTGTGTCTGCAGTAAATCCGGGCGTTCGTTGCACCTTCAGGGGGAGACTCGTCAATCATCAGACAAAAAGAGCAAAGGATATTCAGATAACCACTGCTGTTATGACTGATGGGCTTGGTCAAATCCTTCTCAAGTGGTTCAACCAACCATATATATCTGAAAAGCTCATAAGTAATGCCGAATACCTTGTAAGTGGAGTGGCAAAGGCTTCACCTTTTGGTCCCCTTGAAATGAATACTCCAGAATTTGAGCTGGTAGGTCCTGTAGCCCAAAGAGAGATCCTGCCTGTCTACAGCCTTCCCTCAGGTATCTCTCAGAGAGTGATGCGCCGGATCTTCCAGAAAAACATATCCGTCGCTGCTTATTTTGAGGAGATTCTACCGCCCAGGCTGATGGAGCGCAGAGACCTTCTCGGTCGCAACCACTCCTATTACGCTGTACATTTTCCAAAGAGCTTCTTTGAGGTTGAGCAAGCTCGAAGAAGATTGGCCTACGAAGAGCTTCTTGTTTTCGAAGTCGGTCTTTTGAAGAACCGAAAACGCTTACAGGCAAAGCATCGCGGAGTGAAGAAAGTATTTGAAGGAATCCTTGCGAAGAGACTCGTGCAACTACTCCCATTCCGGCTGACGAACGAGCAAGAGCGCGTAATGGAAGAGATAAGGGCAGACCTTCGTTCGGATCTTCCAATGTCCCGGCTTCTTCAGGGGGATGTCGGGTCCGGAAAGACCATAATAGCTGAAATTGCAGTCACAGACAGTTTCGAGGCAGGTTTCCAGAGTGCTGTAATGGTTCCTACTGCCGTCCTTGCAGTTCAACACTACGAGAGACTTAAGAGTCATCTTGAACCTTTGGGTATCCGCGTCGGTCTTCTCATAGGACTCTCAAGAAAGTCTGCTCAGGACAAACTCAAGTCACTGATTGCCTCAGGAGAAATAGATGTTGTCGTGGGAACACATGCATTAATACAGGAAAGTGTTTCGTTCAAGGACCTGGGATTGGTTATCATCGATGAACAGCACCGTTTTGGGGTAAGGCAGAGAGAAGCATTGATTTTCAAGGGCTCATTGGTTGACACACTGGTGATGACAGCTACTCCAATACCCAGAACACTGGCTCTAACAGTCTACGGTGATCTGGACGTTTCCTGTATCAACGAACTGCCCGGGGGAAGAATCCCGATCAGGACGCTTCTGATTAACGAGTCAAGGATCCAGCAGCTTTATTCGCTAATACGAGAAGAAGTGAGGCAAGGACACCAGGTGTTCATCGTGTATCCAATAATCGAAGAATCGGAAAAAGTAGATCTCAAAGCTGCTTCCGACGAAGCTGAAGAATTGAAGAAGCACATTTTCCCCGATCTCTCGATCGAACTCCTGCACGGTAGGTTGTCTACGGAGGAGAAGATGGCTGTTATGAAGCGTTTTCGAGAGAAACAGACCATGGTACTCGTCTCCACAAGCGTTGTAGAAGTCGGTGTCGATATTCCTGCCGCTACTCTGCTAGTCATAGAGCATCCCGAACGTTTTGGACTTGCTCAGCTTCACCAGTTGCGCGGCAGGATTGGCAGAAGCACGCTGAAGTCTTTCTGCGTGCTTGTTCTTCGAGGAAGACTGTCAGAAGATATCAAGGAACGTCTGCATTCATTTGCTTCTACTTCTGACGGCTTCAAAGTAGCCGAGCTTGATCTAAAACTGCGCGGTCCCGGGGAATTCTTCGGTGTCAGGCAGCATGGGCTTCCAGATTTCAGGTTTGCCGATATCGTAGAAGACTCCGATCTTCTTCTGATGGCTCGAAATGACGCGATCGAGCTAATCACAAACGACCCTGATCTCATTACTTGCCCGTTGCTGTTTGAGGAAGTCGAGAGACGTTTTGGTCAAGAGGTCTCCCTGTTCGAGGTAGGATGATGCTAAGTATTACCGGCGGCGAGTTTAAGGGACGTGTAGTCAAAACACCATCTAGAAAGATGACCAGACACACTCCAAGTTTAGCACGGAGAGCGCTTTTTGACGCCATCGATCCTAGAGAGGCAGTGTTTCTGGATTTATTTTCGGGCAGTGGAATAATGAGTCTTGAAGCGATCAGCAGAGGTGCAGCCAAAGCAATATGTGTAGAGGTTTCGAAAACTGCCTGCGCTGCTATCCGCGCCAACCGCTCTGCCTTTTGCCTGGACAACGATACGCTGACCGTTATATGCGCTGACTTCAGAAGAGCTATAGGGATGCTGGCTAGAGAGTATTCGTCTTTCGACCTGGTATTTGCCGATCCTCCGTTTGAGCGTGGTTTTCTTTCTGATGTCGTAGCTCATCTTGGGCAGTATGCCCAGAGTTTTCTGTTATCCTCAATTGTTATAGAGGTTTCTCCCGACCTTCTTGAAGAAGTTGAAGAAGCAGTTAGTAAGACCAGTTTCTCGGTAGTATCTATAAGGACTTATTCTGGTGTCAAACTGGTCTTTCTTGAGGTGTCAACGGATGAGTCATAGTTTTGTTGCTGACAGGATGTTGGGCAAGCTTGCGCGAAAGCTTCGCTTGCTGGGATTCGATACTCTGTATATTCGTAAGGCTCTTCCGGGCGAGATTCTTTCTATCGTTGATCTTGAGAAGCGCAGCTTACTTACAAGGCATCGAGAACTCCATTCCAGAGCTGTGAAGAGAGGAATAGAAAGCTTTCTTCTGAAGTCCAATGACTGGAGAGGCCAGTTGAAAGCAACATTGATGAGATTCGGGATTACAGCGAAAGACATCAAATCATTCACGAGGTGCGCAGATTGTAACGCTCTCCTATTCACGCGCGCTCCCGAAGAAGTTGCACGGGTTGTACCCCAGTACGTGTTGTTTACCCATAAGCACTTTCTGCAATGTCCTGCATGTGATAAGGTTTATTGGAAGGGAACACATCCAGATCGTATCTTGCAGACCTTTCTTGGTATTGTTCCCTCAGATGGTGATTAGATGGACAAGCTTCCCGAACTCCTTTATGGTGCGCCTGATATTATCCTTGAAGATCTTATCAGCCAGATTGAGCGCCTCACAGAAAGCAAATGCATCGTGTTTCTTTACGAACCCTATCGAAAGATCTTTCGCGAACTGAGAACAAGGAAGAGTAATCGTGTTCTCGAAGTGTTTGTTTCCGATAACCGAGATCTTCTTATCGAGAAGATTGATGAATACCAGTTCGCTAAAATCACGGTCAGGCTCAACAAGTCTCTTAACAGAAGAAGCGGCATTGTTGCCCCTTTACGACAAAAAGGGAAGCTTATTGGATTTCTTCTTCTGCAACGTAAGGAGGGGCCGCTTTCCACAGGAATCGATGACTCAGTTGACAAGTTGGCACAGTTTCTTGATTATCTTATAGTCAGGACTGTTGAGCAAGAGAGTGTTCGTCGTCTCAAGCTTATGACAGAGATTACTACAGTGTTTGAGATGGGGAGAACCGTAGGTGAACTGCTCAATGATACCCTCACTATAGCAAAGGACATCCTCAAGGTCAGATGGATATTCTTTTTCGAGCGTGTCGGCAACGTCTTCGAGCTCAAAACCGCATTAGGTGAGGGAGAAAGCCCTATCAAGGCAATTGGGCTCCAGATTCCCGATAACTTTCTTGATCTGTTGGCTGAAGGCTCACTGCAGGTATCTGCAAAGAAGTCAGATCTGTCGGATCTGTTCTTCCGGAAGGAACACAATGTTGGTTCCTTTGCCGTAGTTCCGGTCTATGAGGAAGATTCTTTTCTCGGTATAGTAATAGCAGCGACGCGCAAAGAGACAAAACTCGAGTTTCGACCCTACAAGCATCTTGATCATGAAGACTTCCGGGCGCTGAACGACATCTGCCATAGGATGTCAGTCGCAATTAGCAGGCTCAGGTTGAACAAGAAACTTGACCTTGAGCTGAGGAAGCTTAAGCAACTCAAACAACAACACGAAGAGCTTATCAACACCCAGAAGAACCAGCTGATGAAGCTCAATTCGATTCAGAAGGTAAGTCATGCTATGAGAAAGATTCTCGAGTATGAAAGAATTGTGAGAATACTCCTTCTAGGTGTGACGAGTCCCGCCGGCCTTTCCTTTGATTCTGTGGTCTTTCTTCAAAAGAAGAAAGATGATCCCTTTCTGCGTCCATATTCCTCTCATGAGGTAGATCATATTCAGGAAGATGCTAATGCCTCGTCTCTTATGTATGGCGATTTCTCTCAGTATCTTCTCGATGCCTCTCTCAATGAACTGAAAGATCACCACAAGGCGAGGGTAAATGTCAAAGGCATTACTTTTCAGGGGAGTTCGCTACTCGAAAGAGTTGTGATGCGCGGTCGAACGCTTCATGTCACACCGGAAATGCAGGAACACCGCTTCGAGGACCTTTTTCAGTTGAACCGGCTGATGCGTTCCAGAGAATATGTGATTACCCCGGTTGCCGGAGAGGAAGACGTTCTGGGAGTAATACTGGTGGAGAATAATTTATCAAGAAAGGCTATACAGTCTTCGGACATTGAGCTTCTGGGGCTCCTCACAGATTCTTGCGGGATTTCTCTGGAACTAACGGAGAACTACGATCAGCTTATTCATACTACAGCATCACTCGAGCGGGAAAAGGATCGATCAAACTACTTAAGGGCATTTGTTGTGAGTATTCTGCAATCGCTCGAGACTGCAATTATCGTCTGTGACACCAATGAGAAAATCTCGGAAATCAACAGGAGTGCTGAAAAACTATTGGGAGTCAGGCGCGACGAGTTCATCGGAGACCATGTGGAAGTATTTTCCAGGAAGCTTTCAGGATTGACAGACCTACTCTCTGAGGTACTTGATTCGGGAGAAACAATGACGCTTACGGAGCAAAGACTCGAATACTTCAAGGGCAACTACTTTGATGTCAGGTTAACCCCACTTATAGACGAAGAAACAGGCAGGATAGATGGCGCGATCCTCGCACTGGACGATGTTACCAGGAGGGTCGACACTGAACAGGAGCTTCAACGCCAGGAAAAGCTTGCGACACTGGGTGAAGTATCCGCAAGAGTGGCCCACGAGATCAGGAATCCAATCACAGTCATCGGTGGCTTTGTCAACAGGCTGTCAAAAACCGGAAGCCTTGATAAGGTGCACGAGTACTCCGGAATTCTCCATGATGAAGTGAAGAGACTAGAGGAAATCGTTGAAGAAATACTGGAATTTGCAAGAACAAGAAGGAGCAGTTTGCTTGAAGAACTCGATATCACATTGCTATGCAAGGATATCGTCAGGAGTTTCGACGATCTCACAGCGAAAAGGGGAGTTAAGATCCGTTTTGAGTCTTCACACGATAATCTGCAGTTAGTAGGAGACATAAACCGGATAAAGCAGGTTATAATTAACCTGATACAAAACGCGATTGAAGCAACGGATGCTCCGCAGGATGTGAATGTGTCTATAACTAGAGAAAATGAGAAGGTTCACATATCAGTAAGGAATAGCGGTGTGAAAATACCGGACAAGATACTCAAGCGTATTTTCGAACCTTTCTTCACTACCAAGACCCTCGGCACCGGACTTGGCTTACCGATATGCAAGAAGATTGTTGAAGAACATAGTGGCGACATAACGGCCATTAGTGATACACTTGGAACTACCTTCAGAGTAAGTTTGCCACAAAAACAAGAACCATCGGACAGGAGGAATAGAAGTGAAACGCAAGATAATGGTAGTTGAAGATGAGCAGAATATGCGGCTTCTTCTTGAAGAGGAGCTAGCCGACGAGGGTTACGACGTTGCCTCTGCAAGCAATGCAGAAGAGGCTCTCAAGTTGTTTGAGTCTGACCAGGGCATTGACCTGGCAACGATAGATATTGAAATGCCTGGCATAAGTGGGCTGGAACTTGCAGGGCGGTTGCGAAAATCAAATCTTGACATGAAAATAATCCTCTTAACCGCATACACTCACTACAAGCAAGATCTTTCGTCTTGGGCAGCTGATGCATACGTAGTCAAATCGATGGACTTGACCGAGCTCAAGAGCAAAATTAGAGATCTTCTGCGAGCTTGACGGAGGTACTTGATGGATTACAAGGACACACTCAATCTGCCTAAGACAGAGTTTTCGATGCGGGCACGTTTGGCCGCCAGAGAACCTGAACAACTCGCTCGCTGGGAAGCAATCAATCTCTACGAGTACGTTCAGAAACACAGGTCCGGTGCACCTCTATTTGTTCTGCACGATGGGCCACCGTATGCAAATGGGAACATCCACGTAGGAACGGCTCTCAACAAGATACTTAAGGACTTCATCGTCAAGTACAAGACGATGAGGGGATACAACGTTCCCTTTGTCCCTGGATGGGATATGCATGGTTTACCTATTGAGCATCAAGTCACGACGCAACTTGGTGCCAAGGCTCAGGCTCTGTCAAAAACGGAAATCAGACGCCTATGCCGCGATTACGGGGCGAAGTTCATGGCTGTTCAACGTAATCAGTTCAAGAGACTGGGTGTAAGAGGTGACTGGGGGAAGCCTTACGTGACATTTGATCCAGAATATGAGATCAGTGTTCTGGACGTTTTGAAGAAGCTTATAGAAAAGGGAAGTGTTTACAGGAGTCTGAAATCTGTTCACTGGTGTCCTAACTGTGAAACAGCACTTGCGCAGGCTGAAGTAGAGTATGAAGACCATGATTCTCATTCAATCTACGTCAAATTCCCGCATAGCGAGATAAAGGAACGTTACTTCGTTATCTGGACAACAACACCGTGGACTCTGCCCGCAAATGTAGCAATTGTCGTTCATCCGGATTTTGAATACAGTGTCGTGAGAGTGAACGAAGAAGAATGGGTAATCGCTTCTGAACTCCTCTCATCAACTATGAAAGATATTGGAGTGCCTGATTTTGCTGTTCTTGACCGACTCAAAGGCGCTGAGCTCGAAGGGCAGAAAGCACGCCATCCTTACTTCGATAGGGATTCAGTCGTCGTTCTTGGTGACTATGTGACACTGGAGGCAGGCACAGGCTGCGTTCATACAGCTCCGGGTCATGGAGAGGAAGACTTCCAGACTGGGAAAAAATACGACCTTCCCACAATTTCTCCTGTAGATGAGCGAGGAGTCTTCACTGCCGAAGCTGGTCCCTACGAAGGGAAACACGTATTTCACGCAAACAATATCATTATTGACGACCTGGAGAAAAACGGCACCCTACTTCATTCCGGAAAAGTGGTTCACTCGTATCCCCATTGCTGGAGATGCCGCAGCCCGATTCTATTCAGGGCGACAGAGCAATGGTTTGTGAGCATAGACAATGCTGATCTGCGAAAACGCGCTCTCGCAGAAGTTGAGCGATCTCGCTGGGTGCCGGCATGGGGGCAAAGGCGAATGAGGGCTATGATTGAAGGAAGGCCCTATTGGTGCATCTCACGCCAAAGGGCATGGGGAGTCCCAATTCCCGCTTTTAAGTGCGACAGCTGTGGTGAAGTCATAATGACCGAGGATATTATCGACAAATTCGCAGATATTGTCAGGGAATTCGGTACAGACAGATGGTTCGAGCTCGACGAAATTGATCTTCTTCCTCAAGGAACAAAATGTCCTGATTGTGGTAAAGACAGCTTCAAGAAGCTCTACGACATTCTTGATGTATGGGTGGAATCCGGTGCTTCATATGAAGCCGTACTCAAAAAGCATCCGGAACTTGCTTTCCCTTCTGATGTATACATTGAAGGTAGCGACCAGCACCGTGGCTGGTTCAACTCGGCGTTGCTTCTTTCCGTAGCTACTGATGAACAAGCGCCATTCAGAACTGTTATTACGCATGGATACGTCAATGATGAGAAGGGAAGGAAAATGTCAAAATCGTTGGGAAATGTTGTAGACCCTCAGGAAATCAATGAAAAAATGGGTGCGGAGATAATCAGGCTTTGGGCCGCAAGCACCAATTACCAGGAGGATCTGCGCTGCTCGACAGGTATCATAAGCCAGCAAGTTGAAAACTACCGAAAGATCAGGAATACCTTCAGGTATCTCCTTGGAAACCTCTTCGACTACTCGGCAGAAGCTGCTGTGCCATACAGCGGCATGACTGAGATAGACAAGTGGGCAATGATGAGACTTCACAGGCTAATAAAGCAGGTAACCGGTCATTTCGAGGACTTCGAGTTCTATCGCATACATCACCTCATTCTTCGTTTCGTAATCAATGACATGAGCTCTTTCTATCTCGATATCATAAAGGACAGACTATACGTAGAAGCTCCTGATTCCAACATAAGGCGTTCAGCCCAAACGGTACTTTATGAAACACTCACTGTATTGTCCAGAATGCTTGCTCCCATACTGACATTCACTTCTGAAGAAGTCTATATGAACACTCCTGTTTCTGGTAAACGCTTTGAGACAATTCAGCTCGAACAATGGCCTCGCTATGATGAGCAGTATATTGATGGATTGCTCGAAAGCAAGTGGCAGAAGCTGCTGGAGTTGAGAGAGGATGTGCTGAAGGCTCTTGAAAACAGCAGGGACGAGAAACTGATCGGCAACTCCCTCGACGCCAAAGTGATAGTTGAAGTCAAGAACGAAGGGCTACTCGAGATTCTGAATGGTTATCCAGAGGAGTTCATTTCGGATCTGTTTATAGTATCACAAGCAGCCTTTGGACCAGGTGAAGCATCATATGAAGGACGCTTCGCCAATGTAACGGTAAAAAAGGCAAACGGCGACAAGTGCTCGAGATGCTGGAAGTACTCGCCGCTGACGGGAAGCAATTCGCGTTATCCGGACACCTGTCCCAGGTGTGCCTCTGTTCTTGAAGAGCTCGATGCCATGAAGAGCAGGGATACATAGAGAACCGAGTATAAGGGGGGATATGCTGTGAAGCGAGCTGCTCTGTTTGCAGGACTCTTTCTGATTCTTATTGCAGTCATTGTGACTGCTGACTAT
>PWXG01000241.1 GCA_003561215.1 Thermotogales bacterium | reverse complement strand
TGGAAGCGTTTGCGCTTATGAGACAGGAGCTGGAAAACATCGACGAATGGAATCCTGACTGTATTGTGGCAGTTCTAAAAGATGTGATCAAGCGGATTTCGCCCGACCGCAAGACTTTCTATACTACTTTGAGAAAAGTTCTGACGGGAAGAAAACACGGCCCTGAGATGATCGACATCGTGTATCTGCTGGGCCGCATGAAAGTCCTTGACAGATTATCGAAAGCTCTTGACAAAGCCTAGACAAGTCAGTTCTTGGACTCTTTCTCGTAGGGAACACCAGATGCAGCAGGTGGTCTGGTCTTTCCTACAAATCCTCCCACAACTACCAGCGTTACAATAAAAGGTATGACATTGAACAGCGGTTTCACATTTGCTGAAACCGTTATGATGGTGCTGCTTTGTAGCTGAAGATTCATAGCTTCGGAGGCTCCGAAGAGCAACGATGCTCCCAGTGCACCGACGGGATTCCAGTTACCGATGATCATTGCAGCCAATGCTATGAAGCCTCTTCCGTGTGTCATCATCTCAATAAACCTTCCGAGTTCACCGGTAGAAAGGAAAGCTCCCGCAAGACTGGCCATAGCCCCACTCATTAGAACGCCGAAATAACGGATCTTTCGCACGCTGATACCTAGTGTATCAGCGGCTTCCGGGTTTTCTCCGACGGCTCTCATTCGCAGACCGAGCGGAGTCCTGTAAAGAAGAATCCAGGTCACAGCAACGGCAATGAAGGCCATATAGACAAAGGGACTCAGCGAACCAAATATCCTTCCAACAAAAGGCACTTCTCTTATGAACTCAAGTCTGACCGGTGATACTCTTCCAATGAAGTCCGTCTGACCCGGATGACCGAAAATCGGTATCATCAGAAAACCTGTTACACCTTGAGCAATTATGATAAGAGCTGCTGCACTAACAATCTGGTTCGCGGCCCATCGAATACTTGCCCAGGCATGGAACCATGTAAAACCTACGCCTATGATTACGGCCATCAGAACGCCAAACCAGGCATTTCCTGTCAGGTAGGTAAATACGACTGAGTTGAAAGCCGCCATCAGCATTATGCCTTCAAGAGCAATATTTACAACGCCTGTAATCTCGCTGAAAACACCACCAAGACTTGCGAATATCAACGGCGTTGCAGCAAGCAAGGTGAGCTGGTAGAAGATCGGGTTAACCAGAATAGCAAGAATGGCTTCTAACCAGTTCATGCGGTCACCTTCTCTCGCTTCTTCCATTCTATAAGCGCTGCAACGATTCTTTCAGCAGCAACAAGGAATATCACTATACCCTGGAGTATGTGGACGATATCGTTCGGAATTTGTGCCCTGATCTGCATGGCGTTTGAACCGGTTCTCAGGGCGGAAATGAGCAGAGCGGCGAAAATTATCCCGATCGGGTTATTCCGACCGATCAGTGCGATAGTAATGCCGTCAAACCCGCGTCCTCCGGTGAGCTCCCCAAGAAACCTCTGGGGCGGGACGCCAAGAAGATCAACTATTCCAGCCATTCCTGCAAGCGATCCGCTAATGGCCATGATCATGATGATGTTTTTCTTTATGTTTATGCCCCCGTACTCAGATGCGTAAGGGTTGAATCCTACACCTCTAAGCTCATAACCCATCGTCGATTTCTCTATCAGTACGTACATGACAATAGCTGCAATTACGGCGATTACTATACCTATACTGAGCTCGATCGCCTGAACCTTGAAGATAATGGGCAGCTTCGCCGCTTCTGCTACCTCGGGGCTCTTGGGGGTGCCTGTTCCAACCGCCAGCGGCCCGGCGACCATGAAGGTTGTCACGTTGATAGCAATCCAGTTCAGCATTATCGTCGAGATGACTTCGTGAGCACCGGTAAATGCCTTGAGAAAACCTGCGATCGAAGCCCAGAAAGCCCCCGCGAGCATACCCGAGATGATTGACAGGGGAATCAGGATTACTGGAGGAAGAGCACCGAAGCTCATGGCAACGATTGCTCCAACTAGCGCTCCCATGGCCATCTGACCCTCCGCACCGATATTGAAGACGCCTGCTCTGAAACCAAAGCCCACAGCAAGTCCGGTGAGCACCAAAGGTGTCATCTTCACGATAGTGTCAGCGAGTTGCTCGCTTCCGCCAAAAGCCCCCTGAAACATCACCACGTAAGCAGTGAGTGGGTTCTTTCCGATAAGGAGGATTATGACAGAGCCTACGAGGAAAGCAATAAGCACGGAGATCGTGGGAACAAGAAAAGCGTACCATTTTCCACGATTCATCTCTCATCACTCCATTTCACGGCTTCCTCCGCTTTTCTTTGCCCTGCCATCATCAAGCCGACCTCTTCCTTGGTGATTTCGTCAGGTTTAACTTCACCCATGATCTCACCTTCGTAAATCACGATTATGCGATCACTCAGAGAGAAGATCTCGTCAAGCTCCATCGATACAAGCAGGATACCAATCCCCTGGTCCCTCATCGATATGAGCGTCTTGTGAATAAACTCTATTGCACCGATGTCCAGTCCGCGGGTAGGCTGTGCCACCACTACACATCTGGATGGCCTTGGTTTGTCGTCGAGCTCTCGTGCAACGATCAGCTTTTGCTGGTTACCACCTGATAGATTGCCACCTAGCTGATTGATGTTCCTTGGCCTCACATCATATCTTTCCACAAGATCTTTTGCGTAGTCCCTGATGTTCTTGAGCATCAGGAAACCGTCTTTTGAGAAGGGTTCATCTTTGTGTTTACCGAGAATTGAGTTAAAGTAGACGGGGTATTTTGTTATCAATCCTCTCTTCAGCCTGTCTTCAGGAACGTGGTTTAGCCCGATCTCCCTGATTTCCCAGGTTGAGAGGTCAGTGATGTCTACACCGGACATCCTTATCTTTCCGCTTCCGACCTTCCTGAGGCCTGTAATTGCTTCAACGAGTTCTGACTGACCGTTACCTGCAACTCCGGCAATTCCGACGATTTCACCCTCTTTGACGCTCAGGGAGACATCTTTAACTGCCTGAAGGCCCCTGTTGTCATGAACAGACAACTTGTTCACTTCGAGCAGGAGATCGCCAGGCTCGTGTTCCTTCTTCTCAACTCTCAGAAGAACCTCCCTGCCTACCATCATATTCGCGAGTTGCCTGGGGTTTGTATCTTTTGTATCTACTCTTCCCGTTACTTTTCCGAGTCTCATGACGGTCACCCTGTCGGTAATGGCCATAACTTCGTTGAGTTTATGTGTTATGAAAACAATGGTCTTCCCGCCTTCTTTCAACAATCTCATGACTTTGAAGAGCTCTTCAGTCTCTTGGGGAGTGAGAACGGCGGTTGGCTCGTCGAAGATCAATATGTCCGCTCCTCGGTAGAGTGTCTTGATAATCTCAACTCGTTGTTGCATTCCCACCGGAATATCTTCGATGAATGCGTCCGGATTCACCACGAGCCCGTACTGCTTCGAAAGAGATACGAGTGTGTTTCTCGCCTTCTTCCTGTCAAGAAAGCCCTTCAATACAGGAAGGTTTATCTCCGATCCAAGAATCACGTTTTCGGTCACAGTCTGGTTGTCCACCAGCATGAAATGCTGGTGGACCATTCCTATGTTTTTCCTTATCGCGTCCTTTGGACTCCTGAAAAACACCTCTTCGCCGTTGATAAATATCTTGCCGTCGTCAGGCAGATGAAACCCATAAAGCTGGTTTACCAGTGTGGATTTCCCAGCACCATTCTCTCCAACGAGTGCATGTATCTCGCCCCTTTTCACGAAGAAATCAACATGATCGTTGGCAAGTACTCCAGGGAACTGCTTGGTTATGGCTTTCATGACAATAGCATGATCCTTGCCTGGTGCGGCTTCAGACTCGGCTGTTCCGGGAGCCATGCCATCACCTCCGTGTCGAGTCTATACCAAAAATCGGGAGTCCGGAGCTCCCGACCTTTGGTGTCGATCGACAAAGAAAGGGGCAGGGGCGCACAAGGCGCCCCTGCTCACAATCACGGTAGTGCAATCTCGGGAACTTCGAAGGCGTCAAGCTCGTCCTGAGTTCTGGGAATCACGAGTGTTCCGGCCTTCATTTCTTCTGTGAGGAAGTCTAGTTCTCTTAGAACCTCTGCGGGAACGAGGTGTCTGGTATACTCCATCTCGCTCATTCCTACACCCTCGTCCTTGATGCCGAGGACGTGGAGCCCGGGTTCAAAGGTTCCGAGCGCGACACTCAAAACCGCCGTATAGGAGGCCACATCTATGCGCTTGATCGAGCTGGTGAGAACATTTCCAGGAGACATGTAATCCTGGTCGACGTCGACACCTATGGCGAAGAAACCTTCTCCCCTTTCGGCTGCCGCCTCAATGACCCCGATACCGCATGCACCGGCTGCGTGGAAGACTATGTCGGCACCTTCGGCAAACTGCGCCAACGCAAGGTCCTTACCTTTTTTCGGGTCGACGAAGTCCATTGTGTATCCCCGGAGTATATCCACCGTCTTGCCATGAAGGTCTTCGTAGACTCGAATTCCAGCCTCGTAGCCGTATCTGAACCTTTCAACGGGAGGAATCGGAATTCCTCCAACGAAGCCTATGAGTCCTACTTCAGTCATGGCCGCTGCAAGGTATCCGACAAGGAAAGCACCTTCCTGTTCCTCGAATATGTAGGTTGCAACGTTGTCGCCTTCCCATCCTTCGGGTGGGACAATGTCAATACCTACGAAGTAGGTATCGGGGAACTGAGCGGAAACTCTGAACAGGGCATCCTCCATCAGGAATCCTACAGCGAAAACAATGTCGGCCTCTCGGGCCGCACTGGAAAGGTTGGGGATGTAATCGGCCATTTCATAAGACACGATTACCTCAGCATCGATTCCCAGGAAGTCAGCAGCTCTTACGATGCCTTCCCAGGTTCCATCGTTAAAGGACTTGTCTCCGAGTCCACCCATGTCTGTTACCATCATGACTCTTAGTGCAAGACCAGAAACAGAGAACAGTACCACTAGCGCAATGACAAGAAACAACTTAATTCTCATTGATTTCCCTCCTCTTCTTATGGGATAAGATAGCTTTCACTAGACACACTGATATTATACAAAGAAAGAAAACTAAAAACCAAGCGTTCAGCCCAGCTTCTGTTATGACTCTATATGTCGGCAGACCCGAATGGACAAAAAGATCCAGAGAACCGGCATATATCAGTCCCCTCACAAAGGCGGCAACGAGCAACCCCAACTGCACATATATGAAGACAGGTTTTCGTTTGAAGAAGACCGACGATGAACCCAGAACCATTGCTCCCAGTAATATCGGTGTGAAAACCGAACTGCTATATGGTCTTACAACTGCCGGCTCAGGATCTCTTGCCAGTTTACCCTCGATGGCCTCTTCGAAAGTCTCCAGGGGGTGAGAGAACTCTTCACGTGCGCCAAGTGCCGAACGTACATGCTTCACAAAGTCCTGACGCAGCTGTTCACCTGACATATGGACAATCTGTACCGCCGTAGTGACAAACCTCGCACTTCTTCTCAGGTAGGTTCTGTAGTTCGTGGAGCTTGTTCTGACAAAGCCCCTCAGGCTCCTCTGGAGTGAATCAAAGCCCTCAACATACTCTTCTTGATTAGCTATCGACAGAAAAGGGTCAAAAGCTGGGACCCTTATCCGGAAACGCCCGCCTTCAAACGACGCTTCGGAGTTACTCATCGCAACCAGGCTGTTCATCACATTTGGTATGAGCACCCTGATTGCACGTTTCAGATCGTTCAACTCGGTAGATATGACGGATCTGACATCACGCATGTGGAAGCTAAACCGGGCTGTATCGGAAAGGAAAAGGTCCCTCTTGAGTGTCTCGTAGTATATGGAGGAATAGAACTCCGGGAATTCGTCCATTGTAAGCTCGTCAACTCTGTCGTAGAGCCTTGTCAACGGAAAAACTAGTATAAACAGGACCAGCACCAGTTGGAGAAAGGAAAGAATACTCCGTCGCTTCTTGTCCAGGTTGGCGGAAACTGTCAGGATCAAGGTGAATGCAAAAATCGGAATCACAGCTACGGCGTAAACAGAGACGTCCACGATGCTCAAGTTTGTGTTCGAGAAAAACAGCATGTAGAAAAGCTCCACGGAGACTACGCCACCAAGCAAATACGAGCGGAGATTCGGTAACAGGAAGAAGACACCGAGTCCTGAACCGATATAGAAGACGAAGCGAAGCCACCAGAGATCCTGAGTTCTTCCTGCCGCTGCCACCAGACTCGCGGATAAATCAGCTCTAAGTGCGGTGAATCCCTCGGTTAGTGCAGGTACTACTCTTCTGACCTCTGCTTCAATGTCACTCTTGAGTAACGTCGAGGGTTCGTAATCCCTCATCATGAGTATTCTGGCGTTCAGTCCGAGCCTTTCGGCTGCAGCTGAGCGCTTGCCCGGGTTCTCGTCAAAATACGCGAGTACTCCCGCGTAATACTCCTGATCGGTGGGGAGCGTATTTTCGAAGCCGGGTACGTCCTTTTCCAGAATCGTCATCTCTTCAGGAAATCCAGGGGCATCTTCGATCAGGGAAAGCGCCCGGTATACCCATAGCTTGAGAAGCTCATGCATTTTCAGTCTCAAGGCAGGGTCAAGGTCGTTAATCTCGCCGACAGCCATCTCGACAAAGCCTATAACGTCTTCCCTGAACAACTTTGCAGCACTGTATTCTCTCTCGGCAATCTCGTTGATTCCGGAGACTACCCGGTCAAGGACGCTTCTGGAAGTAAGCGAGGCGATCAGTTCTTCTTTTTCGGGATCAAGTGTCACAGAAAGAGATAGGTCTGGGAATGTATGCTTCAACGGTAGTTCATCAGGGTAGTAATTCGGTCTCTCTTCGAGTACGCCCAGTGAATGTGCAAACCATGCTTTGAAGACGACAGACGCTGCGCTGCGCACATAAGCAGTGTACTCGTTAAATGCTCGAGTGTAGGAAGGCATCTGACTGAGTGTCCATGGCTGGAAGTCGTTGAAAGTATACTCAGACATGACCCAACCAAGAAAGGCGCCAAAAGCCAGTCGATCGTCCTGGTCTGTATAGGCATCTGCAGGAATCGTTCTGAAGAAGTCTGTTAGGAGACCTGCAATTGTCGTTGATGTCTCCCTTCTTTCGATACTTCCGACCATCTGAAACTTGTAGAGCCTGTAGATAACGAGGTTATTGAGCTCGCGTTTTAAGTCCTGAACAAACGGATGCTGAGAATCTTCCTTATTGTAGTCATTGATGT
Organism: Thermotogales bacterium; assembly: GCA_003561215.1. Classification (GTDB taxonomy): domain Bacteria; phylum Thermotogota; class Thermotogae; order Petrotogales; family Kosmotogaceae; genus UBA9910. The sequence continues at coordinate 32,708 of PWXG01000241.1, read as the reverse complement.
ATTCGATGAAGTACCTGGTAACAACTTCTGTGTCAAACGAGAAAGTGAACAAAGCAACGAAGAGTATAACAAGAACGAGAAGCAGTCGCCTGATCACCGGAACACCTCCACAAAAGATCAGTCCTTAAGCATGTTCTCAATAGCGTTTACGATTACTCTCAGCCCAGTAGCATTTGCTATTCCGTCTGGTAAAACTATATCACAAAAGTACTTCTGGGGCTCAATGAAACTCACAAAAGAAGGAGCCACAAATCTACGATACTGGGATATGATGCTCTCCAGGGAACGTCCCCTCTCTTTTGTGTCCCTTTCAATCCTTCTGATGAGTCGTTCATCAGGTGGCGCATCAATGTATACTGAAAAATCGAACAGTTCTCTTATGTCTTCACTATGTAAGATTAGAATACCTTCAAAAATGTTCAGGGGTCGGGGTTCGTAGACCTTTTTTATCCCTTCCTCCCTTCTATACGTGATCATCGAGTAAATCGGAAGGTCGATTGCTCGACAGGCCTTAACACTGCTTATATGATCACGAAAAAGGGTAAAATCGAAGGCCTTCGGGCTGTCAAAGTTGAAGTTTCTGGGATCCACTCCAGGTTGGAGATTTCGGTAGTAGTCATCCATCGATAATATGTCGCAAAGGTCTCCGAAGTGTTCCTTGAGAAACTCCGCCACTGAAGTCTTGCCTGCTCCGCTGCCGCCTACGATGGCTACCATAATACCGTTTGGCATACTAGTCACTATCTTCTTCCGATGTGATGATCCCAAAAGCAACCGAAGAGAACGCTACCGAAATGTCTATTTCCTCAAGACTCGCGGTCTCGGGAACACTCACTCTAGCAGGTGCAAAGTTTATGATTCCCTTTACACCGCTTTTGGAAAGGAGTTCAGCGACCTCCTGTGCATCTGCTGCAGGCGTCGTAATGACTCCAATCTCAATTTGCTCTGCCTTCACTATTTCTGAAAGCCTCTTGACATCAATCACTACAAGATCACGCTCGACAGGCTTGCCAATTTTTGCAGAATCCTTGTCAAAGACAGATACGATCCTGAAGCCTTTCTCCTTCAGTCCAGGGAAACGCAGTAGAGCTCTTCCCAGGTTACCAGCGCCTACTATGCAGACATTCCAGGACCGTGTCAGTCCCAATATCTTGCTGACCTTCAGTGCAAGGGTCCGAATTTCGTAACCCACGCCTCGCTTGCCGAACCCTCCGAAATAGGAAAGATCCTTTCTTACCTGGCTAGCCTTCAAGCCAAGCTCTTCGCCTATTTCATGAGAAGATACAGTGCGCCTGCCTTCTTTATGGAGTTTTTCCAGGTATCTGTAGTAGATGGCTAAGCGCTTAATAGTCTGCTTGGAAATCCTGGAAGTATACATCCTGCACGCTCCGGATAAGATTATGCTGGGTCGCGATCGTCACAGTTAGCTGGATGCACGCCATGTCCGGTATCGACCCCAGATGTGATTATAGCATGGCTCAGAGCACGTGTTGCGCTGATCCATTTTGGACGACAATGCGCGCATCGTGATATAATTTCGATGCTGGAAGACCTCGGCGGTATCACGACGCAAGAGCAAGCTTCACTCTCTTGTGTATGACATAGATTCTAACTGGATTCATATGGAGTGGAACTCATGAAAGCAATCAAACCAAGCGAGTTCGTGAATGTGGCCTCGTTAATCTTTTCTGCATATACAGATTACTATCTAAATGAGCTTGGGCCTCTTCTGGAAGAGCGTCTGGGTGATATTGACCACGTATCTGAAGAACTTCCATTTAGTGTCTTCACAAGTTTCTATGACCAGGAAATGGGACCAGATCTTACCGCAAGGCTTGTTAGCTTCCGAAGACTGTTTCACCCTTCAGAACTCGTCGAGATCAAACTAATTGCTTGTGAAATTGAGGACAAAACCAGGATCGACGGCAACAGGAAAGTCAATATAGACCCGGGTTATGTTCATCACACACAGTTCGTTCTCGCCTCGACGAAACACTGGGCAAACAGGATCTATATTGGAAGAGGTTTTTTCGCCGAGATCACATTGATGTTCGTCGATGGCGTTTTTAGACCATTCGAGCATACTTACCCTAATTACAAGCATCCAGATTACATTGCGGAGCTTACGAAAATCAGAAGTCTCTACCTGGAGAAGCGAAAGGAGAGATTGGCCTGATGAAGCTTTACCTTCAGGTGCTGGGTTGTCCAAAGAACGATTCAGACATGAGCAACTTCAGAGGGATAATGATATCAAGAGGCCACGAATTCGTTGAAAACCCTATTGAAAGCGAACTTGTTATGATTGACACTTGTGGGTTCATAGAAGCTGCGAAGATGGAGAGCATAGAGGGGATCCTTTCTTTCTGTCAACTCAAGGAGGAGAAGCCTGAGCTGAAAGTAATTGCATTTGGCTGTCTTGTTCAACGGTATTACAAAGAGCTGAAGGAGGAAATCCGGGAAATTGACGGTCTGATTTCCATAACATCCCCGTCAGTTCTGGCCGATCTGGTAGAGAAAGGTGCATTCTTCGTTCTCTCAGAGCCAGAGACGATATATGAGTATGAAATCAGGTGTGATTCTCCCCCCTACGCATTTGTGAAGATCGGCGACGGATGTGACAGGGCCTGTGCTTTCTGTTCTATTCCTTCCTTCAAGGGAAAATCGAAAAGTAGAGGCGTAGAGGACATTACAAGAGAAGTGCGAGCTCTGGTGAAACGAGGTATAAAGGAGATCGTATTAGTCTCCCAGGACACTACGCAATACGGCACTGATCTGTATGACAGGCAGGCATTACCGGAGTTACTGAGGGGATTGGATGAAATCGAAGGAGATTTCTGGGTGAGGGTCATGTACCTCCACCCTGATCACCTTACGAGCAGACTGATACATGCCATCGCGAGCTCGAAGCATGCTTTGCCGTATTTCGACATTCCTGTTCAGAGCGGTTCTGACAGGATACTTAGAGCAATGGACCGGACGAAAAACAACAGGGAGCTCAGGGCGTTGCTTAAGGAGATCCGAACTCAAGTTCCAGGCGCAGTTCTGAGGACCACTCTGCTGGTGGGATTTCCCGGGGAGAACAGGGAAACGATCGAAGAAACACTCGATTTTATCAAAGCGGTGAGGTTTAATTGGCTCGGGGGATTTGTCTATTCTCCTGAAGAAGGAACGGCCGCTTTCGCCAGGAAACCCGTCATGGGTATTGAACGAGCGCAGGAGTATCTCAACGGACTCTTGTGCGAACAGGACGAGATCTCCCACCAGATCAACCAGCGTCATGTGGGAAAGCACAGGAAAGCACTGATCGAAGAGAATGCCGGTGGAATACTAGTAGGCAGACTGTTCGATTCTGCACCTGAGATCGATGGATCTGTTATTCTTAGTGGAAATGCCGATGTCGGTGGTTTTGTGGAATGCCTTGTAACTGCCGCTGATGTGCATGATACAAGAGGGGTCGTGGGAGCAGATGCGAAATCTGCCTAATATCCTTACGTTGACAAGGATAGTTATGACGCTTCCGATCATCGTCTTCCTGAAGATCGGTTCATCGGGGGCGCTATGGGTTTCGGGGATACTCTTCGCTGTCGCGGCGTCCACGGACTATTTCGACGGATTTGTGGCGAGGAAGTACGGAAGTGTAACAACTCTAGGGAAATTCCTGGACCAGATCTCGGACAAGATCCTTGTAACGGGTCTGTTCATAGCGCTTTTCAGTGCTGGAGTTGTGAACTTCTGGCTGCTGATAGTAGTTGTATTCAGGGATATCATTGTTTCGGGGGTAAGAATGATCGGGGCGTCGTCAGGAACCGTCATAGCTGCCGACATGATCGGCAAAGTCAAAACCGTGATCCAATTTGTTTTCATCGCTGCAGCTTACTTTCATCTATTGCTGGGTTTTCCTGCAGCATCGGCGATGTCAGCTCTACAGCTGGTTGTGGGTCTTATAACTGTTGCAAGTGGACTGAACTACGTGATGAGCCACCGCGCAATTATGAAAAGGGGGGGAGCTGATTGAGGGCATTCATTGCGATAGATACGGGACCAAAGGTTGCAGAGATACTCGACAAAAGCGTTGAGAAGCTCAGAAGAATGGGGTTCAAGGGAAATTGGGTAACCCCGGGGAATGCGCATCTTACACTAGCTTTTCTGGGTGAGATAGAAAAGCCAAAGACCAGTCAGCTGGCTCATATACTGTCAAACAGGCTGAGAGGTTTCCCGTCCTTTTCCGTAATCACCAGGGAGATCGGATACTTCAAATACAAGGGATTGCCAAGGGTGATCTGGTTGGGCCTTGATGATTCTTCGATTGTACAGAGTCTGAGACGAGAGATAAGAATCCTGACAGAAAGCCTTTCAATTCCTGTTGAGGGATCCTTCCATCCTCACATCACCATAGGAAGGATCAAGTACAGCCCGGAATACTGGGAGAAGCTTCTTGATACACTGATACCCGAAAATGTAGTAGTTCCGGTGGAACAAGTGGTTGTCTTTGAGTCAATTCTTGGTAAAGAAGGCGCGAGATATCGCGAACTCTACACCTGCGACTTCGAAGGAGGACTTCAAGAGCATGACGTCGAGAGATAAGAAAGCCGCCCTTGACAGGGCCATAAGGGAAATCGAGAAACAGTTCGGGAAGGGCTCCGTAATGCTTCTTGGGAGCCAGGAATCCATGCAATCGGTTGATGTTATCTCATCAGGTTCGATATCGATAGACAGTGCCGTCACAATTGGGGGCTATCCGCGCGGCAGGGTGGTGGAAGTCTACGGCGCAGAATCGAGTGGAAAGACGACCGTTGCTCTGCATGCCGTTGCAGAAGTCCAGAGACGCGGAGGAATTGCTGCGTTTGTTGATGCTGAGCACGCTCTGGACATCAAGTACGCGAGAAACCTGGGTGTCGATGTGGACAACCTGTTAATATCTCAGCCGGACTACGGTGAACAGGCACTTGAGATCGTAGACGGTCTGGTCAGATCAAATGCCGTAGATATGGTGGTTGTTGATTCTGTGGCCGCGCTTGTCCCCAGGATTGAGATCGAGGGCTCCATCGGTGAGCTACAGGTGGGCCTTCAGGCACGACTGATGTCGCAGACATTGAGAAAGATATCCGGAACTGTAAGCAAGTCAAAGACCATAGTTATGTTCATTAACCAGACTCGGATGAAGATCGGTGTCATGTACGGTAATCCGGAAACAACGACTGGAGGCGTGGCACTGAAGTTCTATGCTTCGATCAGACTTGAGATAAGACGTGGAGCTGCCATTAGGGAAGGTTCAAGCGTTACCGGTAACGAGACTACGGTCAAAGTGGTAAAAAACAAGCTTGCCCCGCCGTTCAAAGAGGCCAAGGTAGACATCATCTATGGAAAAGGGATCGCGAGGGAACACGAGCTGATCAACCTGGGTCTCGAAACAGGGATAGTAGAAAGGAAAGGTGCGTGGTACAACTACGTTTCGGAGGACGGAAAGGAGACCAGTTTGGGTCAAGGAAAGGCTAATGCGGCAGACCACATAGCAAAGACACCGGATGTTATGAGTGAAATGGAAACGAGGATCCGAAAGGCTCTTGGTCTTCCCGAAGCATCTTCGATTAATGATGTGAGCGATGAGTCAAGAGAGTGAACCCGGAAAACAGGATGAAATCTTCCGACTCCTGAGACGGTTTTTGGCATTCAGGGAGAGATCGGAATACGAGGTAAGGAGTCTTCTTCTGAAGAAGGGTTTTTCTAGTAAGTGTGTTGAAGACGCTATTGCCAAGCTTAAGGAGAGTGGCATAGTAGACGACAGAAGATTTGCACGGCACTACATATCAGATGCTATGAAGCTCTCGAAGAAGGGTTTCATAAGAATCAGAAGGGAACTTGAACGATTCGGTATAGCGAGGGAGGAATTGGAGGATCTTCTTTCTGATGAAAAGCTTCAAGATGAAGCAGACGAAATACTCAAGAAGGAGATCAGAAAATTGGGAAGAGGTCTGGATCTAACTCCCGCAAACAGGAAAAGACTGGTTGACAAGCTTCTCAGGAAGGGATTTGAGTATGAGAGAATCGCAGCGGAACTCAGCAGGTATCGCTCCGATTGAACCGCTGGTCCCGGGGGAAGCACTGAGCAGACTAAAATGCGAGATGAATCGATCAATAATCGCTTAGAAAGGAGGGAGCTGGCAGGGATTTCGACTTATGGAGAAATCAGACCAGCGAACGGATGGTTGCACTATGGTTGTTCTTGGGTGTCGTGATAGGAGTCGTAGCTGCTGTTATTGTTCTGGGACCGGTAATTGAGAAACGTACGCGGAGAAACATAGAGGAACAACAAAAAGCTGCGAAATCTGATGCAGAGACTATAAGAAAGAGAGCTCAGGAAGAAGCTGAGCACTTGAAGAAGAAAGCGGTAATCGAGGGCAGAGAAGAAGTACACAGACTCAGAGAGGAAAAGGAAAGAGAGTTTCGCAGGGAAAGAGAAGAACTGAAGCAGTGGGAAGAGAGGATATCGAGACGAGAAGACAATCTTGACAAGAAAGAGGAGTCCGTCGACAGACTCAAGAGTGAATTGGAAAAAGAGCGTGGAGAGGTAAAGAAGCAAAGGGAAGAGGCTGAGAAAAGGCTTTACGAGCTGGCCGACCTTTCGCCTGAAGAAGCAAGACAGGTTGTTTTGCAGAGAGCTGAAGAGACATACGAACAAGATATCGCGCAGCGATACAAGCAACTAAAAGACCAGTATGAGGAAGACGCGAGCAAACATGCCAAGTGGGTCATAGTGAACGCGATCCAGAGATACGCTGCCGACTACACAGGCGATGTAACTGTAAGCACGGTCAGTCTTCCTTCAGACGAGATGAAAGGGAGAATCATCGGACGTGAAGGAAGGAATATCAGGGCTTTTGAGAAGCTGACGGGCGCTGACCTGATCATCGACGACACGCCTGAAGTGGTCGTCATATCATGTTTCAATCCCCTGAGGAGAGAAATCGGGAAACTGGCGCTTGAGAAACTGATTGAAGACGGCAGAATACACCCGGCCAGAATCGAGGAGATGTACGAGAAGACAAAGAAGGAGATCTATGCAGAGATAAAGGAAACCGGACAGGAAGCTCTGATGAAGGTCGGTATTCCCTCGCTTCACCCGGAACTGGTGAAGCTTTTGGGTCGTCTGAAGTACAGAACAAGCTATGGTCAAAACGTTCTCGCTCATTCGATCGAAGTTGCACAGATAGCGGCCCTGATGGCTGCCGAGCTGGGACTGAATGTCGACAAGGTGAAGAGAGGAGCTTTGTTGCATGATATCGGGAAGGCGCTCGATCATGAGATAGAGGGCTCTCATGCATCTATCGGTGGTGATATTGCCAAGAGGTACGGAGAGAAAGCCCAGGTAATAAACATGATCCAGTACCACCATGGGGAGTTCGAACCGACGAGTTCAGAAGCAGTCTTGGTTGCGGCTGCTGATGCGGTATCTGCGGCAAGACCAGGAGCAAGGAGAGAATCTCTCGACATGTATATAAAGCGCCTCGAAAACCTCGAGGGAATAGCAAAGGGCTTCAGTCACATTGAAAAAGCTTATGCCATACAGGCAGGTCGAGAGATAAGGGTCATCGTAGAGCCTGAGAAACTGGATGACGTGTTGTCGGAAAAACTGTCTGCAGATATTGCCAGGGAGATCGAAGCGAAACTGGAGTACCCCGGAGTGATTAAGGTAACAGTTATACGTGAGAAGAGGAGTGTGGCGTACGCTAGTTGAAACGTTGACACTTATCAAACCCTGATGTAGAATACGTCTGGTTGCCAACGTAGCTCAACCGGCAGAGCGGCTCATTCGTAATGAGCAGGTTATGGGTTCAAGTCCCATCGTTGGCTCCAATTGCGCCCCCAGGGGCGCAGTTTTTCTTTAGGTGGTTGAAGTGAAAACAGAAGGAATGAACAGAAAAGTGCTGAGCTTTATCAAAGAATGGGATCTGACTAATCGTGGAGACAGGATTCTGGTTGCTGTATCCGGAGGTAAGGACTCGATGGCGCTTCTGCATTTTCTATGCACGGAGCGTGAAACGCTCGGGATCGACATAATTGCGGCGTATTTTGACCACCGCATAAGAGATCAAGCAGGAGAAAACGAGGTCTTGTTGATCAGGAATTTCTGTAGCGAGCTGGGAGTTCCCCTGGTAACAGGAGAAGAGAACGTCAGGAGGCACGTTGCATCCGGCAGGGGCGAATCACTTGAACTGGTCGCAAGAAGACTCAGACATGACTTTCTGTTCAGAAAATCCGAGGAGTTGAAGGCAGACAGGATTGCATTAGGACATCATATGAACGATCTGGCTGAGACCATGCTGATGAGAATGGCGAGAGGAACCGGCATTCGTGGCCTCACGGGCCTGGCTCCTTGCAGAGGGATGATTGTAAGGCCGTTCCTGTGCCTGGAAGTGCAAGAGATCATCAGTTATGTTACAATTAATCAGATTCCTTATAGTCTTGATGATACCAACGTTGTGGAAGTTTTCGAGCGGAATCTTGTGAGGAACAGGATACTCCCGCAACTCAAGAAGCTGAATCCCGGTGCAACAAAGTCACTATATCGGCTGTTCGAAAATGCCCACGATGTCTTCAACCTCGTGAGCGTTCTTGTACAAGAGGAGATCTCCGGGTTTCGGTGGTTTGCCGGAACTATGGTGCAGAAGGCTGACAGATTGCTAAAGACGCACAAGGCTCTAATTGCGGAAGTGGTAAGGGAAATCGTTTCAAGGCTGGGCGATGAGGGATATACCCCTTCCAGAGAAAGAGTTTGTTCGTTTATGTCAAGTCTCTATTCCGGCAAATCCAGGTGGACGATCGAGTTCAAGGGAGATGTAAAATCGAGTAGGATCGGAAGCTATGTTTTCTTCTACAGGGGGAAGCTAGAGTTTCCTACTGAGAGAAAGGATGAGGTCATAACCGAGCTGCCGTACTACGGAGATTTCTCTATTGGCCGCATCAGTGTGTTCCGCTTATCGGAGAAACCGGACGCGGTCACTGGTATGGATGTTTCCATTTGTCCTGAGGACGAGTTGCGTTTTCCTCTTAGGATTCGAAAATGCAGCCCCGGTGATAGATTTGTACCTTTTGGAATGAACGAGGAGAGAAGCGTGAAGAGAGTTGTACACGATGCAGGAGAATCGGCCTTTCTGGCTCAGATGTTAGTTCTGGAGGACTGCGAGGGAAGAATCTTGTGGGTGCCAGATGTCAGGACCAGCGAGCTTTGCAGGAGTCACTGCAGGGGTGAGAATGTCGTGGTCTTCAGCCTTGAGAGGAGGTAGCTGAGTGAATCAGAGACCAAGATTCGGGATGATACTATTCTACGTAATCCTAGGTGTTTTCCTGCTTGTTGCACTCAGAGGTCTTTACCCAACCGATACACCCGAAGAGGTTCCATACAGCAAGTTTGTGGAAGACAAGGCCGACATAATCGATATCATCATACATGACGACGGCAAGATAGTCTACACGACTGGCGAGGATCCAAGGAAAGCCATTGAAACAAGAATAACCCCGCAAACTGTTGCAAGCGAACGTTTTCAGGATGAGGTCGATAAGTTCATCGATAGAGGCGTTGTTGTCCGTTTCGAGAAAGGTGCGGACACTTCGATATGGGTGAATATTCTGGCAACACTCATCCCCCTGGGGATAATCATCTTCATATGGTTGTTTGCTATGAGAGCACTTTCTGGAAGGAATTCTCAGGCCTTCACATTTACCCGCAGTCCCGCCAAGAAGTTTGTCCAAATGGATAAGAAGATTTCGTTCAAGGACGTTGCGGGTGTGGACGAAGCAATTCAAGAACTTGGAGATGTAGTCTCATTTCTGAAAGATCCGAGCTCGTTCACCGAGACAGGTGCAAGAATGCCAAGAGGGCTCATACTCGTAGGACCTCCAGGGACAGGGAAGACTCTTCTTGCCAGAGCGGCAGCAGGAGAAGCAGATGTGCCATTTCTATATATAAGCGGTTCGGATTTCGTGGAGCTTTTTGTTGGTGTCGGAGCCTCCAGGGTTCGGGACCTGTTCAATCAGGCGAAGTCAAACGCTCCTTCTATAGTGTTTATCGACGAGATTGATGCTGTCGGCCGACATCGTGGAGCTGGTCTCGGTGGCGGTCATGACGAGAGGGAACAAACGCTCAACCAGATACTCGTCGAAATGGACGGTTTCGACAACAAGACAAATGTCATAGTGATTGCAGCCACAAACCGACCTGATATTCTTGACCACGCTTTGTTGCGTCCCGGCAGATTTGACAAGAAGATTTCGGTCGATCCGCCAGATGTTAAAGGTCGTGCAGAGATTCTGAAGATACATATGCGGGGAAAACCGATAGACCCTGAAGTCGACATAAACCTTCTTGCTAGAAGGACAACAGGTTTCGTTGGTGCAGACCTGGAAAACCTGGTCAATGAGGCGGCCCTGCTGTCTGCAAGAGCAAGGAAGAAACTTATCGGGATGGTTGAGCTTGAAGAGGCTATAGACAGGGTAATGGCAGGACCTGCAAGGAAATCCAGGGTAATGAATCCCAAAGAAAAACGAATCGTGGCTTATCACGAAGTCGGACATGCTGCAGTAGGCATCTCCTTGAAAGAGGCCTACCCGGTTCATAAGGTAACCATAGTGCCTCGAGGTCATTCAGCCCTTGGGTTTACGGAAAGCCTCCCGCTTGAAGACAAGTATCTGGTGTCGAGAAACGAGCTATTCGACAACCTTGCTCAAATTCTTGGAGGACGAGCCGCTGAAGAAATCGTCTTCAATGATATCACGACCGGTGCTACCAATGACCTCGAAAGAGCGTCTTCGCTTGCCCGAAGCATGATCTGCCAGTACGGAATGAGCGAATCACTGGGGCCGGTCTCCTGGGGAAGAGAAGAGGGAGAAGTCTTCCTCGGCAGGGAAATTACAAGGAGAAGGAACTTCAGCGAACAGATAGCGAGTGAGATCGATAACGAAGTAAAGAAGACTGTTTATGAGGCTTACGACAAGGCGAAGAGCATCATCTCAGATCTCAGACCCGCTCTGGATGAAGCTGTTGATTACCTGCTCGAGAAGGAGACGATAACCGGAAAGGAATTGGCCAAGATCCTGGATCTTGTCGATGAAGGCAATTACTACAGGGAAGATTTGAACGATGAAGACAAAGAGGCGAAGAAAACAGCTCCTATTATTGACTCCAAAGGAGAGAAGGAAGGCAATAGCTAATGGACCTGAAAAGGCTCTCGGGAAGCACAAGATCGTTCTCGGTTGAGATCAATGATGGTTCTATCAGATGGGCCGAAACGCCTGCAGGCGAGTCGATGGATCTCGTATCTACGAGCGGTCTCCTTAAGCTAATTCATGGCTGTAGCTCTTCTCTTCTTGAACCGTATCTTTCTCACGATTTTTTAGCAGTGGTTGTCAGGGCGAGTATCACTCATCTGGTTCCTCTGAAGATGGGAGAAGAGGTCGTCATAGAAATGGAAGTCAAGTGCTCCAAAGATGACTGCTTCGTCTTTTCGGGGGAAGTCAGGTATCAGGGAAAGCAATGTGCACTGTTCACAACCGAAAGAAGGATAACAACTATTGAAGAACTGGGAAGGAAGCTCAGTGAAGAGAGTTAGCGATAATAATACCTGGAAAGAACTGCAGATGATCAGTGGTCTACGAGACCAGGAACAACCGCTGAGAGATATATCCTGCCGTGGACCTGTAAGAGTGGCTCTTGTCTATCCAAATTTGTACGATGTCGCGAGTGCGAGCCTCTCGTATCACGATCTATTCTACAGGATGAATATCCCGTCTGACACAGGATGTGAGCGATTCTTCTATAGCGAAACAGGTGGCAATTACTTCTCGCTTGATTCTACTTCCGTGGTTTCCGACTTCAGGATATGGGCGTTTTCCGTTCATTTTGAACTTGATCTGTTGAACGTGCTCTTCATGTTGCGCGATTTGGGCGTTCCCCTGAGCCCACATGAACGTTCGGAGCACCACCCGATAATTCTTATTGGAGGTGCCTTGAGTTTATTCATGAGGCCCGTTCTTGAGTTAGTGGCCGACTACGTTCACGAGGGAGAGCTTTCGCAGGGATTTGTCGACAGGCTTGCTTCACTGAAACTCGAGAAGCACACCAGAGACTCGGCCGTTGATTACCTGAGAGCCTATGAAGACGATAAACTGCGCACATCAGGGAAGACTCTTGCTGATTATGCAGAGAGTGCCTATCTTACCCCCAAGTCGGTTTTCCCGAATCGTTTCTTGATGGAGATTAGCCGAGGCTGTCGTCACCGCTGCGCCTTCTGCGTGGTGGGCCACAGGTTCGGAAGGGTCAGACATGTACCTTTTGAATCAATCAAACGAAGCATCGAGAGTGTGGTTGATTTTACGAACAAGATCGGACTTGTTGCTGCAGAAGTGAATGATCATCCTGACATAGATTCAATAGCTCAGTATTCTTTGGAGAATGATCTGGACATCTCCGTTTCTTCTTTGAGAGCGAGTTCATTAAGTGAACGACTCATGAGGGCGTTGAAGCAGGGATCTCAAAAGCAGTTTACCATTGCGCCCGAAGGTGGCTCCCAAAAAGTCAGAAATCTTCTCAGGAAAGGACTTAACGACAGTGATATCTATGCAGCTCTTGAAGTGGGGAGAAAAGTGGGCTTCAACCGAGTCAAGTTGTATTTCATTTTCGGTGTTCCCGGTGAAGATGAGGGAGACCTTGAGGAGATAGCCTCCTTTGTATCCGCATGCCGAAGAATCGGTTACTCGTCGATCAACGTTAGCCTTAATCCACTGGTCCCCAAGCCTGGGACTCCATTTGAGTTTTCTAAGATGATTACTGCCGGAGAGCTCAGAAGAAAGAAGAAGCTGCTAAGCACCTTGTTAAATGTCACGGGAGTCAAAGCAGATTTTGAAAGCATCAGAGAAAGCACGGTTCAGTATGCTGTTGCAAACATGAACGAGGAAATCTTTGAGGGTCTGGCAAGCATCATGACTAGAAGTGGCAAAAGAGAGGTATTTCAGTTCCTGATCAACCAATCGCTTACGATAAGCGGAAAACGAAAGGAGTGGGTAAGGAATGGCAAAGAAGAGCATACTTGTTGTTGATGATGAACCATCTATCGTTGAACTGTTGTCCTTCAACCTCAAGAAGGAAGGCTACGAGGTTCAAAAATCCTTCGATGCTGAGGAAGCCCTGAAAGCTGCTAACGAGACCGAAGTAGATATGTTCATCGTGGACATCATGTTACCCGGAATGGACGGATTCGAAATGGTGCGTAACATAAGGTCAATGGAGAAGTACAGACAGACCCCTGTCATATTTCTCAGCGCCAAGAGCGAGGAGTTTGACAAGGTCCTTGGCCTTGAACTGGGCGCGGACGACTACATAACAAAACCTTTCAGTGTCAGGGAAGTACTTGCAAGAATAAGAGCGGTGTTCAGAAGAATTCAGCAGACCGTGCATGCAAAGGAAGAGAGACCCAAGAAGATAATCGCTCGCGATCTGGAAATTGATACCGAGAAATACGAGGTTCGCGTCAGATCGAAGATGGTTGCTCTTACTCCCCTGGAATTTGAACTGCTGCGCTTTCTCGCAGAGAACGAGAGCAAAGTCTTCAGCAGGGACGTTCTTCTGGATAAACTCTGGGGTTATGACTACTACGGCGATACCAGGACAGTTGACGTACACATCAGACGCTTGAGGACTAAAATTGAAGAGGATCCATCTACTCCGAAATACATAATAACTGTGAGAGGAAAAGGCTACAAGTTCAAAGACCCGGGAAAGGAAGAATAGCATTTGATATATCTCACAACAACAATAGCAGCCGTAGCCCTGCTGCTATTGTTGCTTTTGATGAGAGAACTCTGGAGAAAGAGGGACTATGAGAAGCTTGTCAAGCGACTTGTTCGGCTTGCTGACGGTTCTGACGTAAGGCAGCCCATATATGCATACAAACTTATCAGGGAACTTCTGGAGAAGAAAGACAACGAGCTCGAAGATGCTCAGTCGAGACTGGAATACTCGAAGCTGATCCTGGAAAACCTTGGGGAAGCCCTGATAATAACCGAGGCAGACGGAAGAGTTGAATACGCAAATGGTTCAGCGCTGGAGCTTTCTGGTAAAGACATCGTTGTAGGCAAGAAGATAACCGAAGTCTTAGACAACTTCTATGTATCGGATCTCCTTGAAGAGACGGTCTTGTCAGGTGAATCCCAGCAGTCGGAGATTACAATGTACTACCCTGAAAGGACGTTTCATGATTGCAGGGTGATGAGGGTTCCCTTTGACGGAGAAGACGATAGATACCTTATTCTGTTAAGAGACACGACCAAGGAGAAAGAAATCGAGCTGATGAGAAGAAATTTCGTGGCGAACGCTTCTCACGAGTTGAGAACCCCGCTTACATCGATACACGGTTATGCAGAGACGCTGTTGGAGGAAGAGCAGCTGGATACGGAAACAGTCAGAAGATTCTTGAGGATAATTGAAGAAGAGTCTGCCAGAATGACCAGACTTATCAATGATCTGCTCGATCTGGAGAAACTCGAATCCGGTGAGGCGCGTCTCCTATTCGAAGACATAGAGCTCGCAACAGTGGGAGAGTATGTACTACGGATCGTTACACCACTGGCCGAAGAGTCGGGAGTCGAGATACATAGCGATCTTGAGCCTAATGTCTTTGTAGAAGGAGATTTTGACAGGCTGGTTCAGTTGCTCCTGAACCTGGCGGACAATGCCATAAAGTGCACGGCGGTAAAAGAACACGGACCTAAAGACGTCTGGATAAGGGCTTACCATTCTGCGAACGACGCGGTGCTGGAAGTCGAGGATACCGGAATTGGGATTCCCGAGGCCTCTCAGAAGCAGTTATTCCAGAGGTTCTACAGAGTGGACAAGGCAAGGTCTAGAAAAATGGGAGGCACCGGTCTGGGACTGGTGATAGTGCGCTTCATTGCAGGAAAACACGGAGGAAGCATTTCTGTTGAAACCGAATATGGGAGTGGATCGATTTTTAAGGTCAGGTTCCCGTTGAAGAAGGTGTTGAAGTAAGCAATGATTTACGACATTCTCCAGAAGAAACGAAATGGTGCCGAAAATAGCCGAGAGGAACTGGAAGAACTGGTCGGCGGTTTCGTAAGGGGGAACGTACCTGATTACCAGATGGCTGCCTGGTTGATGGCTGTCTATTTCAGACATCTCAGTGGCAGGGAGAGAGCGGACCTCACGGAGATAATGCTCCAGACCGGAGACATAATTGACCTCTCTGAAATAAAGGGTGTGAAGATCGACAAGCATTCTACCGGAGGAGTGGGTGACAAAGTAACACTTATCGTAGGTCCAATGGTCGCCTCTCAGGACGTGGTCTTTGCAAAGCTTTCGGGGAGGGGGCTGGGTCACACCGGAGGTACCATCGACAAACTCGAGTCAATCCCGGGGTTAACAACAGAGCTGTCTCTTGAACGGTTCAAGAGCATCGCGAACGAAATTGGCATAGCCTTGGCTGGGCAGACAGGCAATATTGTTCCTGCTGACAAGAAGATGTATGCACTTCGAGATGTAACAGCCACTGTCGATGAAATCTCGCTTATTGCCTCCAGCATTATGAGCAAGAAACTGGCAATCACGACTGACGGCATTGTGCTGGACGTCAAAGTTGGTTCTGGCGCCTTTATGAAGACGATTGGAGAGGCTGAAGAGCTTTCAGAGGCCATGATTGATATAGGAGTGCGGCACGGAAGGAAGGTTGCAGTTGTGATGAGCGACATGAGTCAACCTCTTGGAAAAACCGTTGGCAATGCTCTTGAGGTGCGAGAAGCCGTTGAGACGCTTAAGGGGGAAGGCCCGAGCGATCTTCAAGAATTGTGCATATGCCTGGCCGGAAAGATGTTAGAATTAGCAGGAACCGGGAATAGCGAAACCTGCCTGGAAAGGGCCAGAAGCTCAATCGAGTCTGGGAAAGCTCTGGAGAAGTTCGTTGAAATGGTTCGATCACAGGGTGGTGATCCTGAAGTGGTAAGTGCCGGTAAAAGAAAGCTGCCACGTGCCTCGATTATGAAAGAAGTCCTATCACAGGAAGCAGGTTATATCGCTTCTATTGATACTGAGGGTGTTGGGTTCGTCGCGATGATGCTAGGAGCAGGCAGAAGAAACAAGGATGATAAGGTAGACCCCTCTGCTGGCATCGAGATTTTCAAGAAGGTCGGGAACTACGTTGAAAGAAGGGAAGTCCTAGGTGTATTACATACAAATCTGGAAGAGGTCGTCGAACCGGCAGCAGGCAAGCTCTTTTCTGCTTACAGGATTTCTGCCGACAAACCGACTGTTCCTGATATGATAAGGAAAATTCTTTGATCACCAAACGGTAATACTGGGGGTAAAGGATGCGGTGTCTTGTATTTTTGCTCCTTTTCTTCACCTCGGTCTTCTCCGTTCCGGTTGTTCTGATGCAGGACGGGGAGATAGAGCGTTTTGAAGGAGGAGCCTTGGTTTCAGAGGATGGGGGTTACTACGCACGTAGCGCGATTCTTAAGTCGGCAATCGATGGGCTGCTTTCCGTCAGATCGTCCCTAAACAGGGAGACTATCATGGTTTTCCCTGACGGCAGGACAGTGAGGTTCTGCGAGGATACCCAGACAGCTACACTTGACAGGGATCACGTCGCCAACAATGTCCTTCGTATGAAGGACGGTGAACTCTTCATTAGGGCCAGCTTTGTCAGTTTTCTTACCAGATGGGAATATGACGAATTCGGCGGCATCCTCTACCTATACGATTCTATGCCCACGCTAGAGCGAGTTGTGGAGAGAGTCGATCAGGTGAGCCTTATTTTTGATGCGCCGCTCGTTGCGGAGATGGTGAGTCACAGGACTGACAGTTATGGTTATCCTATTGTGACAGTATCTCCAGCCACAGCCGGTACAATTGCGACCGTACACTCCTTCTCCGTCTATGATGGGCTTAGGCATGTCAGATTCGTGCTCGAGCGCGGTTGGGAAAGGTACTCCGTAAGTATCGACGGAAACACCATACAAATAAGCAGAAGAGACGTTTTTGGGCATACGGTTTTCTCTGAGAGAGGTAATGGTTATGTGTTTGAAACAGTCAGAGCGGAATTTGGCTCTCGCCAGGTCATGATGTCCTACCTTGAGGTCCAGCCGAGTCTTTTTGACATTTCGCTTTTGCTGGCGCGCGATCGATTACCGGCGATAGAAACGATTTCCGGGATGGCTTCTAGGGTGTCTGCTTTTGGGGTGGTCAACGCAGGCTATTATGACACTTCAGTCAACTCGCCGATCGGTTTCTTGATGAATGATGGACAGGTCCTGAGTCTGCCTTCTCTGGGAAGACCGAGTTTCTACATTACTTCAGAAGGCGAGTATGGTATTGCAAGGATTTCCCCTGTTCTGTTTGTTCGCATAGATGGGCTTACTGCGGAGGTCCGCGGTGTTAACACTCATTATAAGGGTGAGACACTCCTTTACACGGACGTGTATAGTTCCAGAATTGCTTATAACGATTCGCACGAGTATATAACCATATCTGACGGAAGGGTCAAATCGATCGGTTACAGGGAGTATGTCCCTGAAGGAGAAATGGTACTCTCTTTTTCCAGGGATCTAGAGAGTGTTTTCGGCAGAGTTGTGCCTGGTCAAGAAGCCGTGCTTGAGCTGGTAAGCTCTGTGCCTGGGAACATAGAGTTTGCAGTGGAAGCCGGTCCCCTGATCATCAACCGTGGAATACCCGTGTCGAGTCACGAGAGGAATTTTTACAGTCCGTCGATCATAAACACCAGGGCTCCCAGAACCCTTGTGGGCATAACCAGGGGGGGCAATATAATGTTCATAACGATCGATGGCTACCAGCAGAGCAGTTATGGACTAACCTTCGACGAGATGCTAGAATTCTTCAGGGACAAGGGATTCTACTCCTTGATGTGCCTTGATGGCGGAAGGTCTTCCGCTCTTGTTTTCAAGGGCACTGTGATGAGTAGCCCGGCGATGGGAATTCCCATTATTCCCGTTGGCATAGTGATCAATCAGAGGTACAAATAGACCAATCGGAGGTGCAACAATGGACAAAATACCTGTTGAAGTGAAAAGGAATGTTTCCCTCGTAGGACACCACGGTTGTGGCAAGACACACATGGTAGATGCGATGCTACTAGGTGCCGGATTCATTGATCGAACCGGAATATTCGCGACGGATACTGAAGCAATTGAGAAGGAGAAGAAAGCTACTTTCTCAACCGGTGTCGTTGCGATTCCTCATAAGGATCACAGGATCAACGTGATCGACACGCCGGGAATGTCGGATCTGCACGCTGAAGTTACGAACGGAATATGGACTTCAGAAAATGTAGTGCTGGTAATCAACGCTTCAGCTGGTGTGGAGATTCAGACAGAGCGATTTGGAGCCCTTGCCCGTGACCTCGGTAAGAATGTCATTGTCTTCTTCAACATGATGGATAAGGATCGAGCGGCCTTTGAGGAGACGCTTGAGCACATTGGTGATCTCTTCGACAGGAAACCGGTCGCCATACAGTCTCCCATCGGAAGTGAGTCGGGATTCAAGGGAGTTGTTGACCTGATTAGGAACAAAGCAGTTGAATATGCAACAGACGGGACAGGAAAATCCGAGGTGAAGGACATTCCGCAAGACCTTTCCGGATCTGCAGAAGTGGCTCGAACGACGATGATCGAGAACATCGTGGAAACTGATGAAGCGCTTCTTGAACGCTATTTTGAAGGTGAGGAACTCTCTGAAACCGAGTTGATGGAGGCACTTAAGAAAGCTTACAAGACCAGGCAACTCATACCTGTTCTTGTTGGTTCCGCGCTGAAGAATATCGGGGTCGATCTTCTTCTGGACTGTCTTGTCTCTGTCGGAGTTACACCTGCAGAAGTGGAAGAAATAGCGGCCACAATGCCATCAGGTGGGGACATAACGGTGCACCCAGTTGAGGAAGAACCGTTCACCGCCTACATATTCAAGTCAGTAGTTGATCCATTCGTTGGAAAGACGACGTACATGAAAGTGCTTTCAGGCACGTTGTCTCAGGGAGACACTTTTGTGATAGTCGAGCAGGAATCAAGTGAGAAAGCAAATCACATCTACGTTCCTGACGGCGTGAACGACGTGGAAATAAAGACAGCTACTGTCGGAGACATTCTCAAGATGACGAAGCTGAAGAAGAGCGCAGTCGGGAACACTGCAACTCATAAGGACAGACAATTGCTGCTCAAGATAACGGAATGGCCAGAACCCATGATCTCCAAGTCGATACAGCCCAAGTCAAAGGGCGATATAGATAAGATCAGCAATGGGCTCGGCAAATTGACTGAGTCTGATCCCACCTTCTCATGGGAGCACGATTCAGAAACCGGCGAGACAGTCATCTATGGTCTGGGGGCAGTTCACCTTGATGCCATGATTGAGAGATTGAAAGAGCTGTTCTCTGTAGAAGTTGAGATAGGAAAACCGAAGATAGCTTACAGGGAGACAGTAAGGAAGAAGAACGTTTCTGAGTACAAACACAAGAAGCAGACCGGCGGGCACGGGCAATACGGGCACGTGCAAATCGAGATCGAACCTCTAGAACGAGGGGCCGGTTTTGAATTCATTGACAAGATCGTCGGGGGAGTGATTCCCAAAAACTACATTCCCGCTGTCGAGAAAGGCATTCTTGAGGCAATGAAAAGGGGAGTGGTAGCGTCCTATCCGGTCGTAGATGTGAAGGTCACGCTCTTCTATGGCTCGTATCACGACGTAGATTCTTCGGATATGTCCTTTCAGATAGCAGGATCGCATGCTTTTAAGAACGGTATGAAGGATGCAGATCCAGTTATTCTCGAGCCCGTTATGGAAGTGGCAGTCTTCGCGCCGGACGACAGGGCAGGAGATGTAATGGGCGAGATCACGTCCAGACGGGGCAGACCCATGGGAATGGAACCGGCAGGAAAGGGTATTAGCAGGGTCATGGCCCAGGTCCCCCTCGCAGAGATGCTCGACTTCTCGAATAAACTGAGTTCTATAACAAGCGGTAGAGGTTATTTCACCATGAAGTTCAGTGGATACCAGGAAGCGCCTCATGATGTACAACAGAAGATCATTGTCGAACGGCAGAGAGAACTGGAAGCAAAGAGCTGATCGACAATGGGGGAGCCCCCCGTTTCTTAGCCGGAGGTTTGCCAGGATATGGCACACGACACGAACGAGACTATCTTTGATCTGAGCATATACGAGATCTTTCCAAGGATCTACGCGGAGGAACGAAATGCTTTCAGAAGGATATCAGAGTTCCTGCCATTGCTGAAGGATCTGGGAGTAAATGCTGTTTGGCTCATGCCGATTCACCCAGTTGGTGAGTTGCACAGGAAAGGTTCTTACGGCTCACCTTACGCAATACAAGACTTTTTCGAGATCGACGATTTTCTGGGCACGAAGCAAGAATTCCTTCAGATGGTAAGATTTGCCCATTCGCTGGGAATGAAAGTCTTCATGGATATGGTCATGAACCATTGTGCATGTGACGCCCCAATTGCCAAGAAACATCCTGAATGGCTGCTAAGGGATCACAGCAACAGGTTCTCGAGAAAAGTTGCAGACTGGAGCGATGTTTACGATCTGAACTACGCAAATCATGCTCTTTCGGACTACATGATAAAAGTGATGAAGTACTGGATAGAAGAGTTCGATGTTGACGGCTTCAGATGTGATGTTGCAGATCTCGTTCCACTTGCATTCTGGATGAGGGCAAGGCATGAGATTTCGCTGATCAAGAAGGGTTTTGTCTGGTTGTCAGAGGGTCATGGGGATGAAATGTACCAGGCATTTGATGTCACATATGACTACGACGGGTTCACACAGTTCCTTCTTTATCTGAATGGCAAGTTCGGTCTTGATCAATACATAAGGTACCTCAATCATCAGAATAGCCGGCTTTCAGCAAATGCAGCAAAGCTTCGGTTTCTTGAAAACCATGATCAGGAGAGATTTGCGCGCCTAATCGGCGACCGTGGTTTGCTAAGAAATTGGACCGCTTTCTACATTATGCTCAAAGGTATTCCACTCGTTTACGATGGTCAGGAATACTGTTCAACGAAAAAACTGGATATTTTCGGAACACCTGCACCTGAAGACTGGAAAGAGAATCAATTCAGAGACTTCATCAAGAACCTCCTGCGGTTCAGGAAACGCTCCAGGGTTATGCGTTATGGTCAGATGTCCCTGCAGGTTGATAACAAGAATGATACTGTCCTTGTCACAAGAAGATTGGGAAAGCACGAGGTGATAGGTGCAATGAATTTCTCGGGCAAGGATCGGGGTATAACGCTCGGTGTTGAAACTGAAACATCTAATTACGCCCACTTCCTTGAGCACGTTTCGAACACTCCGTATCATCTCAAAGTCACAAACTCGAAGGCGCAGCTGCTTCTCGACAGCCAGCCAATGGTACTTTCCAGGGTCTCGTATAGGTGAATGATGCATTTTGGACGCCTGACAATAACCGCGAAACTGCACATGATATCATCCTTGAAGATGAAGAGAAGCACGATCAAGCACATCTTGAACAGGCTCAGAAAAGACTACAATATCTCAGTGATCGAGTCGGGTTTGCACGACTCGAAGAACTGGGTCGAGATGACAGCAACGATCGTCACTCTTGGTTCCGGTCAGATGGACGCTATATTCGAATCACTAGAACGTGATGTAGCCATGAATAACGGGCTAGAAATAGTGAACACGGAAAAAGAAACCTGGTGAGGTGATGGCATGAAACGACTATTAATCGCGGTTTTCTTATTGCTTGGAATCGTTGGTTTTTCAGAGATATTGCTCGTATATCAGGGATTTGGCTACGTCTTGGGAACCAAAAGTCCTGCGTCTAGTTCTTTCTCGATAGAATTGCCCAGGGGGGCATGGATTGAGCCCGGTTCGATCATTATATCCGGTGTGCCTGAAGGCACCAAAACAAGATATCTTCCTGAGGACGATCTGAAGTCCCTGTACGACAGAAATGTGGGTAAAGAGATCATCTGGAATTTCGAAGATGGCAGATCAGAAAGGATGCTGCTTATTGATCCTACCCCGGTGCTTCGGGACAGTGAGGGTAATCTTTTCTACGCGCCACGAGGCCAGCCTGTCTTTATGAACGAGACCTTCAGGAGCAACGCGTTGTTGATTGTTGAGATGCCGAAGCCATTCACCGACGAGGTCAGTTACACCTATCGGGTCGATGGAGCGACATGGATGACCAGGTACGCATTCAGGTGGATAGATGACCAGCTTCACGTAACGGGTAACATTGTGGTGAATCTCAGCTTTTCTCCCGAAGATAGGGAAATCATGCTCGTATCCGCCAATCTCGGGATGGGTAGAGCAGTAACCAGGTCCCTTGTTCTTGCGGATTTGGAGAGCGTCCCCGACGTTGTTACCACTGATATGAGGGTCTATAGAATTGAGCCCCGACTGACCGAAGGCACAAACATACTCGCCTATGTATCGAGATACGTCGATGCCGAGAAGCGTTACGTGCTTAGGGGTAGCTCCGTTTACTCTACATATTCTGGCTTGGACATAGATATTCTAATAGACGAGCTGCCAGTGGATCTTGCACCCGGCTCAGTCGAGATCTGGGATAAAGGTTTTCTTTCAGGGTTTACCTCGATCGATAATCTTGTCAAGGGCGACTCGGTAATACTCTCAGGTGTGGCCAAGTCAATCGAGCTGCAGGGGAGGAAGACTACCATTCTCGAGTCCACTGATCCCAGTGCCTACGAGTACTCTGTTCACTACTGGATTAAAAACCTCTCCGATGATTCGCATGAAGTGATTATCGACGATAGTCTGCCTAGAGGTGCTCAGGATGTCATGATCCACGCCATGGGCAAGGAGTATCCCTATGAAGCTCCTTCAGATATCCCAGACCGCCTTACGCTAAACGTGATTGTCGGTGGAGAAGATGTCGAGGATGTGCGAGTTACATATACAGTCCGTCGCTGACCGAGTAAAAGATATTTGTCATACTCTGTGCACACCCGCACGGATAGAGCATATGCTAGGAGTCGAGAGCTTAGCGAGGAAGCTGGTTCCGAGAACCGAGGTACCTGATGAGACTATTCGCCTCCTTTCATGGGGTCATGACATGTTCAGGGATCTTTCGGGGAGCAGACTCCTGGCAATGGCACGACACTACGGGATCGACGTGAATGAGACAGAAGAGACTTATCCCACGCTGCTTCACGGGAAAGTTGCAGCGAATTACCTTGTCTTCTGCTACGACATCGACGATGAAGTCAGAAAAGCAATACACTGGCATGTAACGGGCTCGACAGAAATGGGAGAACTCGGTGAGCTCCTTCTGATTGCTGACATGGGAGAGGAAGGAAGACCATTTGAAGCCGCTTCCAGGATAAGGCTAAAAGCCTTTGTGGACAAGAAGAAAACTGTACTGGACGTGTTAAGATCTAAGATGCTCTGGTCTCTTAGAGAAAACCGACCGCTTCAGAGTGAGATAGTGTTATGTTGGAATAACTATTTGAGGAGGGATCTGAGTGACGCCGATTAAGCCCAAAAGGTACAGGAAGAGTAAGAGAGGGTTCCTGGTCCTCCTCGTTATTGTCGCTCTGGTAATTGGTTTTGGGGGATATGTCTACTTGGTGGCATCAGGGATCGTAAACAGTTCTGAGATGCACGCTTCAAACAATGATTACTTCATCTACTGGACTGCAGGTGATGATAATTACTATGTACTTGTGAGAGCAAACGACGCCGGGAGAATCCTGACGGTAAGGATCCCGTCTACAGGGTACGTAGAAGGTTTTGAAAGGCCTTTACAGGGAGAATCAGTTTCTGACGACTATGCGCTCGTCCAACAATGGTTAAGTCTGGAAACAGATCATGCATTTCACTGGAGAATGGATGATCGCACGCTGAGTGCACTGAGTGATAAGTTGAAAATCCGGGCTTCGAATATCGAGGATTTCCTGGAAGGACTGGCCGTGAGGGGCCTTGGTTTTCTCGATTACTGGGGACTGAGAGACTTCGTGGAAACGATAGAAGAACATGATCGGGAATCATCGATTTCGCGTGCGGGATTTGCAGCGTTTCTGAAACGGATCGGAGAAGGGCGCAGGACGGTCTTCGTAATGGAGAGCATGACGAGCTATCCGGTTAGGATTGTCACAGGCACCGCGATCGAACCCGAGCCCAGGCATTTTCTCAGGGCTGAGTCGGTTGATAGTCTTCGGCAACTGATCAAGGAATGGCAAAGGTAAGAAGTCTTTCAATAGTGGCAATCTCGCTCTGTTTGCTTGGATCAATCTTCGCAGTGTTTGCTCTTACTATGGAAGCTGTTTCTGTTACTTACAACAGTTTTCTCACCACTGCAGACAAGGATTCCGCGTACCTTATTATCGGGGTCGACTCTGGAGGAAGATCATCTTCAGGAGGCAGGACAGACTTTATAGCTGTTGCCTACCTGGGAGTCGACAACTCGCTCAAGGTAATGAATATCCCCAGGGATACGCTTGTTTCACACGAGGGAAGGACTCACAGGATCAACGCCCTGATGAACCAGTATGGAATCGACGCCCTGATAAGTGCCACCGACAGAATAAGCGGCAAGACTGTTGCCGGTTACGTGGTGCTCGATTTCGAAACCGTCACCCGCATAACCGAGGTGATCGGACCACTGAGGATCTTCATAAGCTCGCCCATGCACTACGATGACTATCAGCAGGGTCTTCATATCCACTTTGAGCCAGGCACACACTATCTTGAGGGCGAAAAGCTTCTCGAATATGTCAGGTTCAGATACGATGATGCGGGTGATCTCGGAAGAATCAGAAGACAGCGAGAGGTAATTGAACTGATCATGTCGTCAGTCCTGCAGGCGGGTCCTGCCAAAGTGCTGGATGTCGTTGAGTTTCTGATGGAGAATACTGAGGTAGAGTTCGAGCTGTTACCTGCAGCAAGATTTGCCCTGAGTTTCATAACGGGGATCAGGCAGGTACAGTTCATGGAAATGCCGCATGTTATCGACGATGACGGGCATATCCGCTTTGTTGCACAAACTCCCATGCCAGCCGAGATCGGCCGACTGGATAGGCCGCCTGAAATTATTGTACTGAGTAACATAGACGGATATTCAGGAACACCTGACAGCTTTGCCGAGCTGGTGCGTAATCAATGGCTTCACCGAACCGGCTTGAGAATCAGCGTGTTTCCCCATAAGATCGATGTCCAGGGTATTGAAATGAGAAAAACCTATATCTTTATCAACGACAAGTATGACGAAGTCTATGACTATTTCTCAAGGGCTCATCCAGTACATGTTCCAATTATCTTCGATTTGCGAGAATTTGAGGGTATTCCGGAATACCTTGGCGTAATTGAAGCTATGGCCAAGAGAAGGCGATACGTGAGCTACTACGATGCCGTAATCCTTCTGGGAGTAGGGCAGCAGTAACGAACTCATGGAGAAGGAAAGGAGATAGAGTGAGAAGCATATTCAGGGATTTCTCGAGCGATTTCTTTCCCATACTTACCTATCCCAGGGAAAAATGGTGCGAGTTCTGGAGAGAATACAGGAAGAAACACCGGATCTTGCTCGAAGATTATTCCAGGTGTAATTGTCTTTCGGAAGAAAGAGAGAGGGAGCTCCTGCTGTCATTTTCCAGGAAATGCATAGACATGCTGTATCTTTCCTGGACAAAGGAGATACGCGAAGTCAAGGCCTTCACATTGGAAAGAATAGGATCGATCAGAAAACAACTCGAAATCGAAAGAGAAGATTTCACGATTCACCTTGTTTGTGCTCTTGGAATCACCGAAAAGCTTTTTGTCAGAACCTTGAAAACTTACGTGATCATGATAGATCCCGTGTACATATGGACTCATTCCTCACTGGATGAAATCCCCGAAATTGTTGTAAAGGCTGCACAGGATTACAGACGTTTTTCAGACATGGTCGTGACAACAAGATTAAGCCAAAACGAGAAACAAAAGAGACTTAACCGGCTTCTCGAGATAATCAGTGACGATATTTCGAATCAGAACATGAAGAAACGCCTGCAGACCGTGGCAAAACTGCTGGATCATTACGTTGAATACTATGACTGGACAGGATTCTATCTGGCCGGAGAAGATAATACTCTGTTCCTTGACACTTACGTGGGCGAGCCCACAGAGCACACTACCATCCCATTCGGTTCAGGCATATGCGGTCAAGCAGCGAGTTCGAAGAAGACCTTTCTGGTTCCCGATGTGAGTCTTGAAAAGAATTACCTTTCATGTAGTCCAAAGACGAAGTCTGAGATTGTTGTGCCCATACTTCATCAAGGGCGGATTCTGGGAGAACTTGATATCGACAGCCACAGGCTGAATACATTTGACGAACTCGATAATGAATTTCTGGGTAGAATTTGTGACCTTGTCGCTCCCGCCTTAGCTTCAAAAGGCGAATCTGAAGATTGTTAACCCCCTGTGTTTACAATTGCAATCTTACCTTCGAGAACCATTAATACAACTGGTGTTACAATAATTCGATTCTTTTCTTGGAGGTGTGCGAAATGCAGATAACATCCGGAGTCAGAAGAGTGGCAACGAGTCTCAAGACCCCATTTTTAATAATGGATACTAGTTACGTGAGGAACAACTACTACGACATCCTCAATCATGTCGCGAACTCGAGGGTGTTCTACGCTGTTAAGGCAAACGCGCATCCAAGAATAATCGAGACTCTGAGGGATCTGGACAGCAGTTTTGATGTTGCATCTAGAGGAGAAATCGACAAGCTGCTGTCGCTCGGAATCGCACCTGAACGAATGAGCTACGGTAATACGATAAAGAAGGTGGAGGACATAGCTTATGCCCATTCCGTGGGCATTGAGTATTTCGCTGTGGACTGTGAAATGGAAGTTGAAAAAGTGGCGTCAAGCGCTCCGGGAAGCAAGGTTTACGGAAGAATAGCTACGTCAGGTGGCGATTGTGATTGGCCTCTCTCAGGGAAATTCGGTACCGACATTGGGCATGTTATCTCCATATTAGAGTACGCCGATCTTCTCGGGTTGAACGCATATGGTGTAAGCTTCCACGTAGGTTCGCAGAACTATAACACGGATAACTGGAGAATAGCTATCGAAAACGCATCAGAAGTCTTCAAGAGTCTTAGAGAGAAAGGTATCAACCTTCGCATGATAAATCTCGGTGGCGGCATGCCTGTGAGACACGTCAGGGAGATCCCTTCGATGAAGGCGTACGGCGATGTAATAAACAAAGCGCTTGATGACTATCTCGGATTTGTGGAAGGGCTGGAGGTCTTCATCGAACCGGGCCGTTCAATGGTCGGTAATGCCGGTGTTCTGGTATCGCAAGTGCTTCTGAGGAGCAGAAAGGGTGACGAAGAATGGCTTTACATCGACGCAGGGACTTTTCATGGTCTGGCCGAGACGATGGAAGGATTCCAGTACGAAGTCTGTACCAATGCTAAGATCGATGACGCAAAGGTGAGTTTCCACCTTGCAGGACCCACATGCGATTCTATTGACACTATTTATGACAGCGTGCACTTGCCTAAGAGCATCGGGTATGGAGACATAATTTACTTCATGAACGCCGGTGCATATACAACTGAGTACAACACAAGGTTTAACGGGATTCCCGGCCCGACGATTGTGTTTGTTGAAGACTTCGTTGTTTCTGAAATCGACAGGGCCAGTAAGAACTGGGGCGACTGAATCCTATCAAGGATGACAGACCAGATAGTTGTCAGGGAACAGATGCAACGGTCTTCCCCACTGATGTTCTTTCGCAAAGGCTCCGCTCAGATGAATCTACGGAGCCTCTCAAATTCTTCTGAGGATATCAGATCTTTTTCGTAGATTCTCCACAGGATCTTTGAAGCGAGCTCTGTGTCCTTAAGCTCGCTCAACTCCCCTCGCAGTCGAGCGATGAGAATAGTCCTCTCGTCGATCGTACTCTGAGAACCTTTCTCCTTGAGGGCGTTCAGCAGTGGAACATATTTGAGAAGAAGCTCCTGACCGACTTCTCCTGGGGTCTTCTGCTTCACTCTCCTTGTAGCTCTTTTAGCAGGTTTTCGGGAGTATCTGGGTGTAGCAAACCAGCCAACTGCAGCACCGGCAAGGAGGCCACCTATGTGTGCCGAATTGCTGATGTTCGGAATAGTGAATCCCAGGAAGAGGTTCAACAAGATAATTGGCAAGAGAGAGACGCCTGTAACTGTACGCAGCATCATTGGTGTGTCCTTTCGAAATCCTATGGCGAAGAGCATTCCCACAAGACCAAAGATAGCACTACTTGATCCGACTGTTACGATTATTGGATTTGGGGCGAAGACTACTGCTGCAAGGTTTCCAATCAAGCCTGTAAGAATGTAATAGACAAGGAATCTATTGCTACCGTAAATGGCTTCGACAATCCTGCCAATGTGATAAAGTGCGAACATGTTGAAAAGAATATGCATCCAGCCTCCATGCAAAAACAACGCGGAGATGACAGTATAAACAAGTCCGTTGGAAAGGTTGTAGCGACTAATTCCTCCGTAGATGATAATGAAATCTCGTACCCCAGGACTCGAAAGATTGAGGACCTCTGCGAACAGGAAGATCGCTACGTTTATCGAGAGCAGGGTCATTGTTATGCTTCTGTTTCCGTTGATAATTGCACCTCCGGTCCTAGGAGATCAGATCGTCAATTCGCTTGTACTCTCGTTCAGATATGAGATTTTTCTCCAGGAATTGTCTTATTATGTTTTTTGCCTTGTCATCATCGATTTCGCTGAGGTCACGGTAGAGGCCTGCAAGGATCTCTCTGCGTTCTTCACCCTCTGGAGAATTGGCGAAAATCCTTTCATAGGTAGCTCCCAGATCAGCGGCCTTCTGGGCTGTCTCGGTTTTCAGCTTCTCCTGAAACTCATCTTCCTTCGTCTTCTGATTCTGCAACTCCTTCATGTGAGCTTCCAGCTTTCCGAAAAGCCTTTGTGCAACGGCGATTCTGTATCTCAGAAACCAACTGAAGAGCCCGTAGCTAAGGACTATCAAAAACATCAGAAGGGGTATCGAAACTGGTCTGACCGTTACCACTGGAAGCTTCCGCCGCCTTCCTAACAGAGACTGGAGTTTCATATCGTCATTGAGCAGAACGCTGAGTAGCTTGTAGAGGAACACGAGACTGACAATTGCCGAAACGGTGAACAGACCGGACGCAAGGAGATATCTTATTCCCAGGATATCGACCATTGCCTCCATATCTGTGACTTCCTGGAGCGCATCAAAATTCTCCATGACCTTCCTCATAACAAATGTCAGGGAAAGCGTCATTATGACAAATGCAGTAGAGTAAATAGACGCAAGAAAACGTGCGTTCTTCTTCACTCCGAGAACGCTCAGATCTCTTTCGCTGACTGCACCGGACTCCATAACGCCTGCAATGTAACGGTCCCTGTTTCCTGCCAGTACGTACCATATATATAGACTTATTGTGATCCCTACTGCATTCACAAGGATGGCGGTTGCCAAGTTTGTCAGAAACAAGGGGGCATAACTGAAGATGGCACCGATGATAAAAAGATAGCCTTTCAAAGCTATCAAGTTGACTCCTCCTGTTCCTTCACTTCAAGCGGTTCCACATAAAGCGTCTTCTCATTTCTGTACAAAACAAAACCGGGCCGCGTACCTTTTGGTTTCCAGACGTTCCTGCATTCAGTGTAATCCACAGGGACGTTGCTGGAAAATCTTGCTTTTGAGAACCTGGCGGCCAGCCTCGCTCCAAAAAGTATTTCATCGCCGGTTGGTTCCTTTCCGGCCCTTTTTAGTATAACATGTGATCCGGCAGTGCCTCTGGCGTGAAACCAGATGTCCTCATGTGCCGCACTTCTAGTAAGCTCGTCATTCTGAAGGTTGTTCTTGCCGACCAGGAACATGTGGTTTCCATGAGAGAACTCTCTCGGGCTTGAGCGCTTCACCTTCTTTCTTTTCTCACTGCTTTCCTTTATTAGTCCGTACTCTATTGCTTCCTGCCTGATCTCGGCCAGCTCTTCCATGTTATCTGCAAGACCAAGCATCTCGATCATCCGCAACAGGTAAGCTTCTTCATTTTCAAGGTGTCTCAGTCGCTTTGTAAGCTGGAACTTTTTTCGTTTTGCCTTCTCGTGGTACTTGAAGAAGAGCTGGGCGTTCTCAGAAGGGGTCAGGTGTTCGTCAAGTTTGATTGTAACAGTCTCACCTGTCTCCCAGTCTTCGATCGACACCTCGGGAAGCTTTTCCCTGAGCCGGTAGAGATTTGCTGTAAGCAGTTCCCCCATCTTCCTGTAAGCCCGGCTATCTATGACTTCAGAAAGCTCGTCATCAAGGCGGTCGCGCAGTTTCCGTACACGCTTCAGCTCATTGTTGAGACGCTTTTCGAGGGGTTTCTTTGCCGACAGAAAGGCGTCTATGACTTTTCTCTTCATTTTCAAGTCAAGGAGTGCTTTAGAGACATGAACACAGGAGTATTCACCAGATTCGTCTTCAAATGGAGCAGGATCGATCAGTGGCTCTTCAGACGTTCTCCTGATCCAGACTCGAGGCGAATCGAGATGCTTCTTTATGAGCACAAGGAATCGGGCAAGGTGCTTTCTGACGCCCTGGCCATGATCGTCGAGAATCCCTTGAGACGTCCCTGCGAGCTCAACTAAACGCCCGGCCAGCTTCCTTGAGAAACCTTGAAGCTTTGACGAAAGCTCTCTTTCAAAGCTTTCAGAGCATTCACTAACGAAATCGGAGACATCCGTGTTACTGAGAACTTCGAGAGAGAGTTTAGACGTAACCGGTGGTGAATACGAAGCACCCGGGAGGAGAGTTCTTTCCTGCGTGACTCTTTCCTTCAGGACCTGGAGTATCGTAGAGTCTTCTCTGGTAAGTATCAAGTTGGAATTGGGACCAAGAATCTCTACATGAAGTCTGTACTCCTTTGACTCGCCAAACTGGTCAGTGCCCGAAAAGACGAACGTGAGAATCCTGTCCAGACCATGCTGATGGATGGCACGCACAGGGAGTCCTTTAAGCTTGTGCCGCATCGAATTGAGAATCTGCGATTCCTGTCTTTCCTGCGAAAGCTCTCCTTGTTTTGACTTCAGTGCCACAAAGATGTGCGGGGGAGTCAGGAATATCCCAAGAACCCGGTCAGAAAATCTGAGAAGGAAATCTCCTTTTCCCACCTGGTAGATCTGTGTCAGTCTACTTGAGACAAGGTTAACGCATTCGACAACGACCTTGCGCAAGAGTATTCCGTCAAGGACCATCTGATTTTTCCACCTCGTCCGAGGTTACGAAGGCGAAGCACTTCCCTTTGTTTTGGTGATACAGGTTGAAGACGCAGCTGCCGGATCCGGAGAGTCTCGTCAGGATTGCAGAATTGTCTGCACACAGATTCTCAAAGACCCTGTTCACTTCCGGGAAAGCTCTGCGGATAGGCTCTTCGAAGGAGTTTCTGCTTACGTCGGAGATTCCATTTCTGTCTTCTTCCGTAAGAGCCTTATGCAGCAGCACCGCATCTTCTTGGTGAAGGTCTTCCTGGCGGCCCAACTTGTCGATCAGTGCGTAAGCTGTTGGGGTTGAGATTCTGATATCGGGTAATGCCAACTTGACGCAGTATCCACTGATATCGCCAGGATATTCGACGAGCTCTCCTCTGCTTGCGGCAATGCCGGTTCCGCCCCTGAGCAAGAACGGAACATCGCTTCCAACTTCTGCTGCGATGCTGCTCGCAGTTTCATCCGAAAGCGAATACCTGGACTTCAGAAAACGAATCATCGCGGCTGCGTCAGCGCTGGCTCCTCCCAGGCCGGCAGCCGGCGGGATCCTGGTATTCAAGAAGATATCCAGGCCAATATTCAACCCTGTTATGTTCTCGACAGCATTGACAACCCTGAAGAGTGTGTTTTTTTCGTTCCATTTCAGGTTCAAATTCGATTCAAGACGGCATTCTCTGAGGTCGTTCTCTGCGATCACCAGTTCGTCATAAAGGGAAATGGTTTGAAGAAGGCTCAGTATATTGTGAAACCCGTCGTCCCTCTTGTTTCCGACCGCAAGGAACAGATTGACTTTGGCAAAAGCCTTCAGATGGTGCTGATTTTGTTCAGAGCCAGTAATGACCATCCCTCCATTAGTTCGGCATAGGCAACGAGTTCTTCGATTGGGACCCATTTCATCTCAAAAAGGTCAGGCTCGTTGAGCTTCCTAAATTCAATTTCTGCAATGTACAGAACTCCGAGATGGACGCGGCTCACTTCACTGCTGAGATCATTGATTATGCCAAGATACTCAATGTCCAAAATGTCTGCGTCAACCTCTTCATTTATCTCTCTCCAGAGTCCCTGCTCGAAAGTCTTCCAGCACGGCACGGCCCCATCCAGTTGATTGACATGTCCTCCGACACCGAGCGAATACTTGTTATGAAGCCGTTTTTCGCTCTGGCTCGCAGTTCGCCTGAGGAGCAGGTACTGGCCCTCACTTTTGAAGACAACGTATGGAATCAACTGCCGATATGATTCATCATATTCTGCAAGCTCTCTCTTCATGAACAGACTTGAAGAATCAACCAGGTCGATTATCTTTCGGGTCTCAGCTTCGATAACGCCACTACAAGAAGCTACTTCGGACAGAGCACTTGTCGGAACAACGAGCACTTCTTCCTGCAAATCAACACATCCTCAGTA
>PWXG01000067.1 GCA_003561215.1 Thermotogales bacterium | reverse complement strand
TGTCTTATCTTCTCTGTGGCGAAATAGCCACAGAGTTTACCATGGCAACCACGACTCAGCTCTTTGATCCGGAAGACTGCAACTGGAGCGAAAAAATACTTGATTTCTTCAACCTGCCAAGAATAATGACAAAAATCGTCCCTGCAGGCACAGAACTCGGACAACTGGCAGGCGAAGCTCGAAGACAGGTCAACTGTGATTCGAGAGTGATCCTTCCTGCCACTCATGATACAGGATCAGCAGTAGCTTCGATTAGCCCGTTTGAAGACAAGATGTTTATAAGTTCAGGAACATGGTTCCTTGAGGGAGTAGTTGTCGACAAACCGATCAGAACAGAAGAAGTACTGGAGAACAACTTCACGAACGAAGGCTGTTATGACGGAAAGTACAGGTTGCTCAAGAACGTCACAGGACTCTGGCTTGTTGAAGAACTCTACAAACAATGGAATTCAGCAAGCCCGGAGCTTGACTATGAGAGTCTCGAAAGAATGGCAGAAGCTGCTCATCCATTACCCGGTGTACTTGATGTTGAGTCACCATTACTCAAGAAACCGGTCAATATGGAAAAAGCAATAAAAGAGGAGTGTGCAAACATCGGTGCCGTTCCGGAGACGAGAGGCCAGCTTGTTCGCGCCGTCCTTGAAGGAATAGCCTACAAAACATCTCAGGTAAGAAGGGAGTTGGAACAGATAACAGGAAATGAGTTAGCCCACATTCACATCGTGGGGGGTGGTGCCAGGAATTCATTACTTTGTCAGCTAATATCGAACCACTGCGAACTAGAGGTAATCGCTGGTCCATTGGAAGGAACTGCTCTTGGCAATTTGATCGTGCAGATGCTTTCTTCACGCATTATCGGAAGCATCGAAGAAGCCCACCAGCTTGTGTCGAGATCATCTGAGTTGAAACGTTTCTTTCCGAATACCTGAAAGAGCATAGGCAAAATGCCTGAGAATAGCGTTCGAGAAGATGTCACTCGATAGGAGGATAACCATGACCCACAGGGAACGTTTGATCGCATGTCTCAAAGGCGAAAAAGCAGATAGACCACCTGACTATGAGTTCGGAGCATGGAAACAAACCTTCGAACGATGGCGCAAAGAGGGTTTACCGCCTTTACCTGAGAAAGCAGACAAGTTTGAAGTGCTCGACAGATTCTTCAGGACAGATGGGGCTGATACTGGGTCAGGTATTCCTGTCGAAGTTGGTCTGTTTCCTCGATTCGATCCCACAATCCTGCATGAACAAGGAGATCACTTGATATTCAGGGATGACGAAGGAGTAATATGTGAAATGCTGAGACCAGAACTCGGGGCTTCCATTCCCAAATACCTGAAGTACCCCATCGAGTCCCGAGCAGACTGGCAAAGAATGAGAGACGAAAGACTGGATCCAGAGAAACCCGGCAGATTACCTGATAACATCGATGATCTCTGCAAGGAAAGCTTTTATGCTGATTACCCTGTAATCGTCTTTGTAGGATCGCTATATGGATGGATCAGAAACTGGATGGGGGTCGAAAGACTCTCGGTAACTATTTATGACGATCCAGAGTGGATAGGCGATATGATGGAGCATTTAACAGTCCTGACGCTGAAGGTTCTCGAGAAAATTGCGGGAAGATGCAAGATAGACGTGGCACACTGGTGGGAAGATATGTGTTTCAACAAAGGACCGCTCATGTCTCCGAAACACGTTGCACAGTTCATGTTGCCGAGGTACAAGAGGGTTACAGAGTTCCTCAGAAAAGAATGTGAATGCAATTTCAACTCCCTGGACTGTGACGGTAACATACACAGTCTTGTAAAACTGTGGCTTGACAATGGTATCAGTGTTATGCTCCCGCTGGAAGTTCCACATACTGATGCATATAGAATCAGGAAAGAGTTTGGAAAGGACGTGCTTCTCAGAGGTTACTTTGACAAAAGAGCCCTCATAGAAGGAGAAGAAGCTATAGACAGAGAATTCGAGCGGATTCTTCCGCTTATCAACGAAGGTGGATTCATCCCTCATACTGATCACTGTGTCCCGCCTGATGTATCTCTTGAGAACTTCTGCTATTATCGCAAGCGCAAGTGCGAAATCCTGGGAAAAACATTTGAAGTCGAATTCTCAGAGATCGACTAGAAGTTCCTCTTAAGCTAACATGTTAAGATTATCCAGAAGCGAAGATGAGTTAAAGGAGGCTTACTCGTGGCTGATTTTTCTGAGATATCTAAAGCTGTAATTGAAGGAAATGCTGCAAGAACGAGAGAACTCACAGAGAAAGCTATCGAAGATAAGGTAGCACCCGAAAGAATCCTTCACGAAGGACTGGTTCCGGGAATGAACGTTGTTGGCGAGAAATTCAAGAACAACGATTACTACGTGCCAGAAGTCCTCATAGCAGCCAGGGCGATGAATACAGCACTGGATATTCTCAAGCCCCTGCTCGCACAGAACGAGGATAACTACAGGGGAAAGGTCGTTATCGGCACCGTAAAGGGAGACCTTCACGACATAGGCAAGAACATTGCTGCCATGATGTTTGAAGGTGCAGGTTTCAACGTCATTGACCTTGGCGTTGATGTATCTCCCGATAAGATGGTTGAAGCAGTCAGGGAAAACAAACCAACTATTCTTGGTATGTCAGCTCTTCTGACAACAACAATGACATACATGAAAGAGACCATTACTGCTTTAGAAAAAGCAGCACTCAGGGAAAAGGTCAAGATCATTATCGGTGGTGCTCCCATTACAGAGGATTTTGCCCGATCTATCGGGGCGGACGGTTATGCACCAGATGCTGCAACAGGGGTGGAAACTGCACGCAAGATCCTGGGGCAAAGCTAGATATCAGCAGGTCTGATGGAACGTCCCACACCTACAAAACTCACCTTGCTGCCTTCTGGCAGGGTAATCGAAGTTGAAGAAAACGGAACACTCCTTGAACTCCTCACAAGAGAAGGTATCAACATACCTGCTTCTTGCGGAGGAAAGGGCAGGTGTGGAAAATGCAAGGTAAGACTCTTAAAGGGCCACAATCCTTCCACGATTTCTTCGGCAGAGTCCAGATTTCTCACAGATAAAGAGATCGAGCATGGCTACAGACTGGCCTGTCAGTTCTTCATTGTTGAAGACAGTACGGTGGTGCTGCCCGATTCTTCCGACAATCGAGCCATAATCGTCATGGATTATCCTAATCAGATAACGCAAGTAGTATCACCCTCTGTAACAAAGCAATCCTTTAGCCTTTCTGTTCCAAACATCCACGACCAGTCTTCTGACATAGAGAGGCTACTCAGTGGTATCAAAGGAAACGGTATGTGCATGAGAAGACTGCACCTTCTGAGGAAAATCCCTTCGTTTTTCAGACAGGGTGGTTTCGCTGGGCAAGCAGTTCTTTATGAAAACGAAGTAATCGATATAAGAGACCAGAATGACCCGACTCCTCTCCTGGGAATAGCTATAGACCTTGGAACAACCACAATCGCAATGTATCTCCTGGATCTGGAAACAGGGGCGCTTCTTGCAGCTAGATCAACTCTCAATTCCCAGTCTTCTTATGGACAAGACGTCATATCGCGAATAGAATATGCAGCCAGCTCCAGCGAAGGACTTCAAAGACTCAGGGGAGTACTTATGTCATCACTATCAA
The DNA here is from genome assembly GCA_003561215.1 of Thermotogales bacterium. GTDB lineage: Bacteria > Thermotogota > Thermotogae > Petrotogales > Kosmotogaceae > UBA9910. Next base: position 180 of record PWXG01000067.1, on the reverse strand, counting down.
AGTTGGCAGAAGAACTGTGCACCAAGGTAGGAGTCTCAAATGAGCACGTTTACGATGTATCCGTGGTTGGAAACACCACGATGTGTCACATCTTTCTTGGCATCAATCCGGAAAGCATAGCGACTTCTCCATTTGTCCCGGTCACCACGGAAGAAATGGTCCTTGAACCCGGTGAAGCGT
>PWXG01000258.1 GCA_003561215.1 Thermotogales bacterium | reverse complement strand
TTGTGATGATCGTTGTGTTTGCCATCACATCTATTGCGATGGCTGCAGAGAGACCCACCTGGGCAGGCTGGGACTCAATCGTATATGGGTGGCCAACGTTCAACGAGCTGGGACAAATGACGGAACTTGCCGGTATATCCATTCTTGGTTATGCCTGGCGAACGTATTTCAATCCCGTCCAGATCGGTCAGGTGAACTTCTACTGGGAATGGGGACTAAATGCACTTGTTCTGGGAGTCCAGGGCGGTGTTGGTCTGACCTACCCGCTACCACTGGAGAATACCATACTATACCTTGGAGGTTCAATAAACGTCCTCTGGGGAGCTTTGACTGTCTTGATACCGATTCCGTATCCTAACTTCGCAGTAGCGATAATATTCTAGGCTAAGAGACTGACACTAACGGGGTGGCCTGGCGCCACCCCGTTTCGTTTTGGATAGCAGCAGATCTAGTGGGAGCGCTTCAGCCGTTGTTTTGTAGCCCGAGACCCCCTCAGAGCAGACCATCGAATCCAGTATTGCCTCCAACACCGCGTCATTTACTCCCCGGAACATTGCACTGATCGCCGCAGGAGAAGGTTCCAAAAATCCGCTTACTACGTTGGAGTTCTCTCGCTCAGCCCTGAGTGTCGATAATGTAAGGATGAAATCCCCACTCCCATAGTATCCGGGGGTTCCGATCTCCCCAAGAACAAATGCAGCATGCCTTGCAATCCTTTTAAGTTGGTGAGGCACGAGTGGAAGATCAACCGCAACAATGATCACGATAGATCCCAGTTGTTCTGCATTTGCATCAGGGATCCGGTCTTCGAGAGGATCTCTGAAAAAGTCGCTCCTTCTGCCGTAGTTGGATAAGACCAGAGCCCCGATCGTGAAGCTCAGATCCTTTTCATCAACAATCCTGGAAGCGCTTCCGATCCCGGACTTAAATCCAAACGAAACCATGCCCGCCCCCGCGCCGATACTGCCCAGCTCGAAGTCTCTACCGGCATTATTCAGAGCACTCATGACGTCCTCAGGCTTGATTGCAAGTGAAGAAATATCGTTCAATCTGGAGTCGTTGCATTCAAAAACAACGGGATTAACTGTATTAACTTCGGGATGCTTGTTCAGAATGTGCCTCACTATACCTTCGTGAACCGCACCTGCAGACAGCGTATTTGTCAGGGCAATGGGAGTCTCCACTATCCCGAGTTCCTCTATCTGCACTAGCCCTAAAGGCTTACCAAAACCATTTAAGACGTGGCTGGCTGCATATGGAGGCTTTTCGAACACCTCTTCAACTTCGATCACCGTAACACCTGTCAATACCCTTGAAGGTTGCGTTTCATCTATCGTGTAATGCCCCACCTTGAAGCCCTTTACATCAGAGATTCTGTTCAAGGGACCGACAGGAAAACAACCTATATAGACGCCATGATCCCTGAGACGTTTCATTATCTCACCTCGCACTGATCATATCACGTATAATCTCTACCAGAAGGCCATTTGAATCAAGGTTATTCCGGAGGTGCGTGATGTTTGAAGTACGAGCATGCGCTGTTGTCGTTGATGGCAAAAACATCGTTCTCGAATGGATTGATAATGACTATTGGCTACCGTGCGTAGAGGTTGAAGAGAACTCGACGCCTCAAGAACTACTGAAGAAGCATCTTGCCGGTGGCATTAGAGCAAAAGTATTCGTTAATGAAATACACGGTACACTCTTTGATCATGAGAAGAGAAGACTCTCTTTGCTATACACTGCAGATACCCCGACTACTCTTACGCAGCAACTTCTGTCATCAAGCTTCCACGTTGTCGACTTCGACAAGCTAAAGGAAGAGTCTCTGGAGCCTCGCGGCGCAGTTGCTTTCATCAAGGAGAACTCCTCGGGGGAGCTTTTAAGACTGAAAAACATAGTAGAAAAGAGTATCAACAACTGTCCGTGGGTTGAACGACATCTTTTCTCCCAGGCGGTTGTCGATCTGGTCTCGGAGATCGAGGAACTGGAAGAAGCCCTGGCTTCAAGACAAAAACACCTGGTCTCAGCAGAATTGGGCGATGTCTTTTATGACGCAATGCTGGCTGTTTGGATTTTTTGCAGGGAAAACAACATGAATCCTTCTGAAATACTCCGAACAGTAGGAAACAAGATATCCTGGAGAAAACCATGGTTGTTCGATGAAACACAGATTACTCTGGAAGAGGCAGAACACATATGGCAGGATCGGAAATCCAGGGAGTGATTCGGTGTCTATTCGTGACAATGTGAAACGAGTTCTCTCGCAGATTCCCGGTCACGTAACGGTCGTAGCTGCTGCGAAGACGCGTACTGCCGAGGAGATCTCTGAGGCCATTCAGGCAGGCATAACGCACGTAGGAGAGAACTATGTTCAGGAAGCTCAGAGAGTGAAAGCATCCATAAGCTTCCGTGCTTCCTGGCACTTCATAGGCCACCTTCAGACGAACAAGGTTAAGCATGCGGTGAGAGTTTTCGATATGATACAGACCGTGGACTCCATTCGCCTGGCAAGGGAAGTCGACAAGCGCGCCGGCAAGCTCGGCATAAAGATGCCCGTGCTGATTGAAGTGAACAGCGCACAGGAACCGCAGAAGGCCGGAATAATGCCGGGCGAAATGTTTTCTCTTCTTGAAGCTCTTGAGGGTATGGAAGCTGTCGTTGTGAGAGGACTTATGACAATGGGCCCTTTCGAAGAAGACCCGGAGAGAATCAGACCGTATTTCCGACTCACCAAGGAACTTTTCGAAAACGCCAGGGATTCTTACTCCAGTAACAACGATCCTTTCGTTCTCTCTATGGGGATGTCTGATTCTTACAGAGTCGCCATCGAGGAAGGAGCAAACATGGTGAGAATCGGAACGGCCCTATTCGGGCCGCGACCTGTTCCATGACTCCTGGTGAATGTCGAACATAAAAATTAGGGCTTCTACTAAGATATTTTAATAAGAAACTTGACTTTTGGAATTGATAATTGTATAATCAAACCAAGAATCAACATACATGATTGATTCGTGAAAAAAATGCAGGGGGTGAACCCATGAAACACAACCTGACCAACTGTCCCGTTTGCAGCGGCAAAATGACCATCACAGAGTACCGCTGTGATAGTTGCGGTACAACAATACGTGGCAGGTTCGAGCTTGACGAGATAATGAAGCTCTCCCCGGATCAATTGAGTTTCCTTAAGTACTATATCAAGAACAAAGGAAATCTGTCTGAACTTCAGAAAGAACTGGGGATATCGTATCCAACCGCAAGAAACCGTCTTGAAGATGTTGTGCGGACCATGGGATACGAAGTGGTCGATAAAGAGCGCGAAGAGGCTTCCCATATTCTCGAGAAGCTGGAGTCCGGCGAACTGAAACCTGATGAAGCACTTGAGATGTTGAGAAGCATCAAGAAAAAGAGATAGGAGGTTCTTCGATGGATCGAAATGAAGCAATGAGAATTCTCAAGATGGTCTCTGAAGGCAAAATAAGTCCGGAGCAAGGAGTCGATCTGATCGAGGAAATCGTCGGTGGTTACGAAGCAAGCACGAAGTATGGCTCCAAGATCAAGATTGAGGTTTTCGACAAGTTGCGCGGCAAAAAGGAAGTGAACATAACCATTCCTGCAAGACTCGCAAAATGGGGAGTCAAGCTTCTGGGATCAAAGGCCCACAAGATAAACATCGACGGAAAACCTCTCGATATCGATATCGAAGCCCTTGTTGAAGAGGCGCTCAAGACCTCTGAACCAGTCGAAATTGAGACCGATGAACACTCGATAATTATCAAAACCGTGGGATAGGAAGGTGGTGTGTATGGTTATTAGCTATGAATACGATGTGAAAGAAATAGAAAAGCTTTCTGCAAGCACTGCATCAGCAGATATGATTGTATACCCGTCAAACACCTCGAAGATTGTGGTAGAAGTTGACACTGACGAGAAAGATTACGAGCCCGTGGTGGAGGAAGGAACTCGTTCCATTACGTTCAAGTTTCAGAAAGGTCCCAAAGGAACAGTCATAGATGTGCCTTTCCTGAACGAGTTGTTTCGAAGAGGACCACGTGTGGATAGTGTCAAGATCGGTGTGCCTCAGAAGATCCTGCAGGTTACACTGGCCACTGCTTCTGGTGAAATCGACGTCAGAGATCTCGATCTCGATTCGCTGAAAATCACACAAGTGTCAGGAGACATGAATATCTCTTCTGTTCTTAGCAGTGACATTTCGATCAACAGCGTTAGTGGTGACTGCAACATTCGAGACTCGAACTACCGTGATGGCGCTTTCAAGACCGTATCAGGAGACATGATCGTCCGGAACCTTACTCCAATGGCGCGAAAGACGAAGCTTTCCTCCGTAAGTGGCGATTTAACACTCGAATACGCTGGAAAACCAAGACTCGACATATCTATCTCTGCCGTCAGCGGAGAAGTAGTATCGGACCTGCCATTAATTAAGAAAGAGAAAAGGCACTACGTGACTTCTGAGGAAGCACCAGAAGAGTTCTTGTCGATGAGCACTGTATCAGGAGACGTATCGATTAAGGTGAAGAGCGGTGCTGAGACCAGAGGCGCAGCGATACCCCGACAAAGAAAACAGCAAGAAGAAGATGTGAGGGACAAACTGGGCCTTGACGAAGAGATCTTCGATGAAGAAACCCGGAAGGTACTGAAGATGCTGAAAGAAGGTAAGCTCACAGAGGAATATGCAAAACAAATGCTCGAGATGATAGGCTATAGTCAGGAAGAGATAGACCAGATCGTCATGAGGGAAGTCGATGAGCAAGATCGCAAACCCGAAAATGGTTCTGGAGGTGACGCTCAATGAAGCTGGGCGGACTCATTGCGTTATTCCTTGGTGTTCTGATAATTATCTCTGTAATGGATATCCTTCCGGTTACTTTCTGGTTAGCCGTTGGGATAGTATTCGCTGTCATGTTCCTTTACGACGGGTTGAAGGTATTCATACGTTTCCGTGGTCAACATATGGGAAGTCTCGTTTTCGCAATAATCCTGATCATAAGGTTATTCAATCTCTGGGGAGTTACCTGGGGATTCTGGCAGCTCTTTGTTGCGATGATCGGTTCATACATGGTCGGTTACGGAGTAGTCTCGCTTTTCCGCAGAGGTATCCTTCACTCAAAGCGAATTCCTGAGGCTTCCAGGCAGGAACTGACTCTATCCAGATCACTCGAGGCAGAGAATTACGAAGTAGATATCGAGGCGGACCTGACGAAGGTACTCCTCATGAGCACTTCTGAAGACTCGGACAAAGGCTTTGATGCACAACTTAACTACGACAAGACCTGTTTTACCGGTAGTTTGAACTACGATAAGAACTCTGACAAGGCACGGGTTAGGGCGAAATGCAAGGCTAGAGCGGGAGTTGACAGCGTCTTGTCTAAATCCCGTCTGAATCTGGAGCTAAACAGCAAGCCCGTAGTGACTGTGGAAGCACGTTTGGACGGTGCAGACACGGTAATGGATTTCTCAAATGTGAATCTCGATTCTGCAACGATAAAGACAGATCTTTCGAGGCTCTCGGTGATTCCGTCGAAGATCCGTGATTCAAGGGTTGACATACGTTGTGATGTAGCTTCTGTGAATTTCCGGGTGCCCAAGACAGTTGGCCTGATAATCGTGCACGAAGGAGACCTTAACTGGCGGGATTTCGAAGGACTGGTAGAAAGAGATAAGGGCTACGCTTCGGACAATCTTGATGAGGCAATTACTACCTGCCAGATTTTCATAAAGTCAGACATGTCGAAGATCTCTGTAGACTGGATTTAGTCGCAAAGATCCAGCTCTGAGAAGTGTTCAGGAGCCGGAGGTGTTCTCCGGCTCTTCTCATGTATTGAAGTAACACTCTTTGTGAGTTAGAATCCACTATAGGAGGGGATGAACAGTGAAAGCTCTCATTGTGGTCGATCTCCAGAAGGATTTTGTACAAGAAGACGGGGCGCTGTATACCCCGGGGATCGAGAAAATCGTTCCAGAAGCGGTCAAACTAATCGAGGAGTTCCAGTCGGAAGGCCTCCCTATCATAGTAGCGACTGATTACCACACCCCTGATGATGAAGAGTTCAAGAGATGGCCCCCTCATTGCATCAAAGGAACAGAAGGAGCTGAACTCATCGACCAGGTGAAGCAAGTTATCGAGGGGTACGAGAAGGTCTTCGTGATTAGGAAGAACAGATATAGTGCCATGTACAATACTGATCTTGAAGACCTTATCAAGAAACACGGTGTTGATGAAGTACACCTTTGTGGCTTGCTTTCGAACATCTGTGTGATGTTCACCGTTGAAGAACTGATGAACAGAGATTACCACTCTGTGGTCCATGAGAAGGCCACAGCATCGAATGATCCCGAAATGCACCGTTTCGCACTTAGAACAATGGAGGAGATACTCGGCGCAGAGGTCCGCAGATGAAGAACCGGCTGGACCCTAGAGTATTCAAGGTCCCGATTGACAAGATACGGGATGGTTACTACTCTGACAAGTATTTCACAAGATATGTCGAGGTACTCAAAAAGGCAGAGAAGAGCTCAGATGTTCTTTACCAGTATTTCCCAAGAAAAGACTCTGTTATTGTCGGGATTGACGAAGCATTAGCGATCCTACGCTTTGGAACGGGCTTCTATAACAATGAGAAGCGTGCAAAGGAGCTGTTCGGAAGGATCCTGGAAATCGAGAAACAGATTCAGTTCGCAGCATGGGACATGGATAGAGAGGGACTTACACAACTGTCGGCAAAGAAGTGGGATCTTAAGCTTGAGCTTGATGATCTCTGGATAGACAAATGGAGCGATATAGAATTAGAGGCCCTCTATGACGGAGACGAAGCAGCTGAATCAGAACCGATTATGACAATCAGGGGAGATCCGAGGTATTTTGGGTACCTTGAGACGGTCCTTTTGGGCGTTCTGGCAAGAGCCAGTTCGACCGCAACCGCTGTGAAAAAGGTTGTCGACGCAGCAAGAGACAAACCCATACTGTTTTTCAGTGCCAGGTTTGACCACTTCTGGACACAGGCGACTGACGGTTATGCAGCTTTCAAGGCCGGTGCCTTTGGTGTTTCTACAGATGCAAACGCTGATTATTGGGGAGCAGAAGGACTCGGAACGATTCCGCATGCGCTTATAGCCGCCTATGGAGGGAGCACTGTTGATGCGGCAATAGCCTTTGATGAACACATAGATCCGAAAGTGAACAGGATTGTCCTCGTCGACTGGGACAACGATGTTATAGAAACCACTTTCCATGTCGTGGAGAAGATCTACGAAATGTCTACGGGGAAGAGGTTTGAACGCGGAAACAGCGACCCTTCTGTTGTCATAGGCCCTGGCAAGGGCAAGATATGGGGAGTTCGGTTCGACACATCGGGTTCTCTGAGAGATTTTTCCGTCGCTCCAAAGGACAGGTCTTCTCTGGGGGTTTGTCCCGAACTAGTCTGGAAGGGAAGAGAGGCTTTCGACAACAACGGCATGAAAGACTTGAAGATCGTTGTTAGCGGCGGATTTGACGCGGAGAAAATCAAGCTTTTCGAGAGTCTCGAGGTGCCGGCAGACGTTTACGGAGTGGGAGCCACCCTGTTAAGGGAGAAGCTGGACTTCACTGCAGATGTAGTGGAAGTAGGAGGAAAGCCCTGTGCAAAGTACGGCAGGACGAAGGGTGATGTTTCAAGGCTTTCCACGGTTTCAAGGGAGTACTGGAACGACAATAGATGATTAGCAGGAGGTAATTCGAATGGAACAGAAAGGGACCTGGACAGTGAAGAAGGGATTCGCTGAGATGTTCAAGAACGGCGTGATTATGGACGTCACAACACCGGAGCAGGCAAGAATCGCTCAGGAGGCTGGTGCGGTGGCTGTTATGGCCCTGGAGCGCATTCCCGCAGATATCAGGAAGGAAGGTGGCGTCGCTCGTATGGCAAGTATAAAGCTGATCAAGGAGATAATCAGCTCCGTATCCATACCGGTCATGGCAAAGGTAAGAATCGGCCATGTAGCAGAAGCAAGGATACTTGAAAGCCTGGGTGTAGATTTCGTGGATGAATCAGAGGTACTTACGCCTGCAGACGACAGATACCATGTCGACAAGCACACCTTCAAAGTCCCCTTTGTATGTGGAGCTCGCAATTTGGGTGAAGCTGCAAGAAGAATCGCTGAGGGAGCCGCCATGATCAGGACAAAGGGAGAGGCAGGCACGGGGAACGTTGTAGAAGCAGTAAGGCACATGAGAACAGTTAACGAGGAGATAAGACGTCTCCGTAACACGAACGATGCCGAGCTTGTGAACTACGGCAAAGAGATAGGCGCACCGGTCGAAATTCTCGGCCAGGTACGCGATCTTGGCAGACTACCTGTCGTGAACTTTGCAGCCGGCGGCATAGCTACCCCCGCAGACGCTGCTCTGATGATGCTGCTCGGTTGTGACGGAGTCTTTGTGGGTTCGGGGATCTTCAAATCGAAGGCCCCCGAGACAATGGCAAGAGCAATAGTAAGTGCTGTAATGTATTTCGATAAGCCCGAAAAACTCGTAGAAATCTGTGAAGATGTCAGCGAAGCCATGCCGGGACTAGACGTCGGATCTCTTGAAACAAGGCTTCAGGATAGAGGAGCTTAATGCAAATAGGTGTTCTTGCAGTTCAGGGAGATATCCGCGAACACGCATATTCTTTGGAGACACTTGATCATACTCCTGTTTTCATCCGCGAACCTGAACAGCTGAACGATATTCAGGCTCTCGTTATGCCTGGTGGTGAGTCGACAGCAATGACCGTCCTGATGAGACGCTATTGCCTCTGGGATGCCCTGAAGGAAAGTATTTCAAATGGCTTGCCTGTTTATGGTACGTGTGCAGGGTTGGTGTTACTCTCCAGACGGGTATACAACTACCCTGAGCAGCCAACCCTGAGAGTGCTGAATGTGGAAGTTGAGCGCAATGCATACGGAAGCCAGGCTGACAGCTTTGAAACCAGCTTGAAGATAAAGGGCCTCGATGACGAGTTGTTCGCTTTCTTCATAAGGGCGCCGATCATACGTACATGGGATAACGGCGTTGAAATCCTGGCAGAGCATGGGGGCACTCCCGTGCTGGTGCGCCAAGGGAACACCTTCGCATCGAGTTTCCATCCCGAACTCACTCATGATCTTCGGATTCACAAAATGTTCCTCGAAAGCACCGTAGTGAGAAAAACATCCTGACATAAATATGAGAATACTTATCATTTCTGACACGCATGGTGACTTTGAATGTTTCGAGAGAGTCCTTGACAAAGCGGGGAACACAGACCTGATAATACACGCTGGTGACTACCTGTACCATGGACCTCGTAACTGCATTCCTGAAGGTTACGCCCCAGGAAAATTGGCTGAGACCTTCAGGAAAAAGAAATCGAGTATATATGGAGTAAGAGGAAACTGTGATTCCGATGTAGATCTCATGCTTATGGGCTTTTCGGAACTGCCCAGGCAGCTTGAAATAGCGTTGGCACATAGAGCTATGCTCGTTCACCATGGTGACCTCGCAATTCAGTATTCTCCCCGGGATTATGATCTGGTCATCAGTGGTCACACTCATATAGCGAGTATTTCGAGACAAGAGAAGACGATCTTCCTGAATCCTGGAAGTCCATCCCTTCCCAAAGACTCGACAAAAGGAACATTTGCGATCTGGGAAACACACCCATCTGGGAGTATCGGACTCTTCGATCTTGACGGAGAACTCCTGAGTTTCAAGCCTTTCTGAACGATTCCGGACAGATTCCTGGTTCAGTCACTCCCATTATGTTGACTTTGCTGCCTTAATATACGATAATATTTGTACGGTATCGATGGGAGGAATAGCAAATGGATAACACAGAACGGAGTAGAAAAATACTTGTGGTCTTCTTTTCTTACGAAGACAGCACACGAACAATTGCTGAGAGCATTGCTGAAGCGGTTGATGCAGAATTGTTGGAGCTCGTACCCAGAGATTCAGATAATGGCGCAAAGATCATGAATTACGTGTGGGAAAACCAGTCTGTGACCATGGACAGTGAACCTGAACTGGAAGACTTTGACGTTGATCCTGACGATTACGACCTTATATTTCTTGGAACACCTATTTGGGCTATGACATTTGCACCTCCCTTCAAGACATTCTTCTCGAGAGTGCAACTTGAGGGCAAGAACATTGCTTTTTTCTATACTCACGAAGGACTGCGCGGTGTCGCGGTGGAGAATCTGCGCAAGGAGTTGATAGGCAACAACATCGTCGGACATGCGGATTTTTATGATCCACTGAACTCAGATCTTGAAAAGATCGTCTTATCAGCAGCTTCGTGGGCAAGAGAAGTCCTTTATCTTATGCGTGCAGTAGTGTGAACGTGAACCCCCCCCCTTTACGAACAATAGAGGACCCCGCAGGGTCCTCTGTTGTATTAGTGTAGTCTGAGTTCTGCTGATACTTCAGCCCGTTCTAGTACTCTTCAAGGTGATAGAACTCAGGCGATTCAATCCAGGTCTCGGGCTTTCGGATAAACTCGATCAAGTTATCCAGGATGGCTCTGTGTTTCTGCTCCTCTTTCTTGAGCTTGTTGAGTATTTCCTTCTCTTTTTCGTCGTTGGTCTTCGTCTCAAGATCCTCATAGAGCTCTATGCTCTTCTGTTCGAGATCTATGGCATGCTTGTAAGCCTCTAGCCTGGTAATCTCCACATCGAAAGGTCTGTCTTCGTCCAACCTCTCCTTGAAGATTCGTTTTGTCATCTTGAAAGTCTCCGTTCCCCTGTACTCGAAGTCTTTCTTCTGCATGCCCCTGACTATTTCAGCATGCCGTTCCTCGTCATCAGCCAACATTGTGAACAGTTGCTTCAACTGAGCGTCATCCGTATTCCGAGCTTGTTGCAGATAGTATTCCCTGCCTTCGTTTTCTATTTCCAGTGCCAGTTCATAAGCATTCAAAAGGATTCACCTCTTTTCCTTGTTATGCCTCAGCGAGTTTCCTGTAGGTTTCGTACCTTTCCCTGGCTTCCTTTTCCGCCTTTTCAAAGAGCTCCTTAGCAATCTCTGGGAAGGTATTGATGAGTGTTGTATATCTTATCTCGCTCATCAGGTAATCATTGAAGGGTTTAGAAGGTTCTTTCGAATCCAGGATGAATGGATTCTTGCCTTCCTTCTTGAGCTCTGGATTGTGACGATACAGATGCCAGTAACCTGTCTCTACGGCAAACTTCTCCTGCGTCTGTGTTCTTCCCATACCGGTCTTTATGCCGTGGTTTATGCATGGAGCATATGCGATCACCATTGAAGGTCCCTTGTAGTTCTCCGCTTCAACGAGCGCTTTCAGGGTCTGGTTCATGTTAGCACCCATGGCAACCTGTGCTACGTAGGCATAACCATAGTTCACTGCCATAAGTCCGAGATCTTTCTTTTTTGTCTTCTTTCCCGAGGCAGCAAACTTTGCGACAGCAGCAGTAGGACTGGCCTTTGAAGCCTGACCACCTGTGTTCGAGTAAACTTCGGTATCGAATACCAGGATGTTGACATCCTCTCCCTGAGCGATAACGTGATCTAGACCACCGTAGCCTATGTCGTATGCCCAACCATCGCCGCCGAATATCCACACGGACTTCTTGACAAGAAAGTCTTTTCTGACCGCAATCTCCTCCAGTAAGCGTTCCGCTACTGGATTGTCGGAACCCTTTTCGATCGCCTTCAACACCTTTATTGACGCGGCTTTAGATTTCTTGGCGTCGTCCATAGATTCGAGCCAGCTTTTGAAAGGCTCTTTGAGCTCGTTAGAGAAGTCGAGCTCTACGAGTTCCTCCATGAGTTCCTTCAGTTTCTTCCTGTTCTTTCGAATACCCATCGCCATGCCGAATCCATATTCGCCATTGTCTTCGAAAAGAGAATTCGCCCATGCCGGTCCCTTGCCTTCTGAGTTCACGCAGTATGGAACAGAAGGTGCGGAAGCGCCCCATATTGAAGAACATCCTGTTGCATTGGCGATAAGCATTCTGTCACCGAAGAGCTGTGTTACCAGTTTCGCGTAAGGCGTTTCTCCGCAACCGGCGCAAGCACCAGAGAACTCCAGTAACGGCTGGGCAAATTGGCTTCCCTTGAGTGTTTCTACGGGCATTCGGTCCTTCTTCTCTTTCACAGTCATCGCGAAATTCCAGTTTTCCACCTGTTTTTCTGTCTGGCTTTCAAGAGGCTTGAGAATAAGCGCCTTCTCTTTGGCTGGACAGATATCCACACAGTTGCCGCAGCCGGTACAGTCAAGTGGAGACGGTTGTATTCGATACTGAAGTCCTTCAAATCCTTTCCCGATTGCCTTCTTTGTTTCGAAGAACTCGGGGGCACGTTTTGCCTCTTCCTCATCCACGAGGAATGGTCTTATCACCCCGTGAGGACAGACATACGAACACTGGTTACACTGGATACACTTATCCATCTGCCACTCAGGTATATGCACGGCAATACCGCGCTTCTCGTATCTGGACGTCCCCATGGGGAACGCTCCGTTCTCAACATCCACAAAAGTGCTTACGGGCAGTTTGTCCCCTTCTTGTCTGTTCATGGGCTCAAGGACGTTCGTTATGAAGTCAGGCTTGTCTTCATCGTGTCTCTTCTTCTCGTCAGCGTTCTTCCATTCTTCCGGGACCTCAACCTTGACAAGAGCTTCTATGCCTCTGTCAACAGCCTTGTTGTTCATTTCGACAATTTTCTCGCCTTTCTGGCCATAGGTATCGACGATCGCCTCCTTCATGTAGTCAACCGCATCGTCTATCGAGATCACCTCAGCGAGTTTGAAAAATGCAGACTGCATTATCATGTTTATCCTGTTTCCCAGACCTATCTCTTCGGCAATTGTTGTGGCATCGATTATGTAGAAACCGATGTCATTCTCTGCGATGAATCTCTTCATCTCAGCGGGGAGCATTTTGTCAAGCTCCTCTTCCTTCCAGGAAGTGTTCAGAAGGAAGGTCCCCTTCTTCTTCAGTTCAGTCAGCATGTCATACTGATAGACGTAACTCTGCTTATGACAAGCGACGAGATCGGCTTCCTGTATGTAGTAGGTAGACTTGATCGGTTTCTCTCCGAACCGGAGATGCGATATTGTGACTCCTCCCGACTTTTTAGAGTCGTAAGCGAAATATCCCTGGGCATAGAGATCAGTCTTGTCACCGATGATCTTTATAGAATTCTTGTTTGCGCCCACTGTTCCGTCAGAACCAAATCCCCAAAACTTACAGCGAATAGTGCCCTCGGGTTCGGTGCTGATAGTCTCCCTTATCTCAAGCGACTTGTATGTCACATCATCAACGATACCGATAGTGAAGTCATTCCTTGGATCCTCTGACTTGAGATTGTCAAAAACTGCCTTTATCTGTGAGGGGCTGGTGTCTTTCGAGCCGAGCCCGTAACGTCCCCCAATTATCAGCGGAGCCTTTTCTTTTCTGTAGAAGAGAGTTTTCACATCTTCGTACATGGGTTCTCCCAGGGCTCCCGGTTCCTTGGTCCTGTCAAGAACTGCGATTCTCTCTGTACTCTCGGGAAACATCTCTAAGAAATATCTCTCGGAGAAAGGTCTGTAGAGATGAACCTTGATCAGACCGACCTTTTCGCCTTTAGACAGCAGATAGTCGACAGTCTCCTCAATGGTATCTGTTACCGAACCCATAGCAATTACAACGTATTTCGCGTCTTCTGCCCCGTAGTAGTTGAAAGGCCTGTAAGTCCTGCCGGTCAGCTTTGATATCTCTTCCATATATCCCGAAACGACATCCGGAACGGCATCATAGAACCTGTTAGCTGACTCTCTTGCCTGGAAAAAGATATCCGGGTTCTGCGCAGTTCCCATTATTCTTGGGTGCTCCGGGTTGAGTGCATTGTTCCTGAAACCCTTTATAGCTTCCCAATCGACAATCTTTGCCAGGTCATCATAGTCGAGTATCTCGATCTTCTGAACCTCGTGAGAAGTCCTGAACCCGTCGAAGAAATGGAGGAAAGGTATTCTCGTCTTAATTGCAGAAAGGTGTGCTATCCCTCCAAGGTCCATTACCTCCTGGACGCTGCCAGAGGCAAGCAAGGCAAACCCGGTTTGCCGAGTGGCCATCACATCAGAATGATCCCCAAAGATAGACAGTGCGTGAGCAGCTACAGCTCTCGCACTTACATGGAAAACGCCAGG
>PWXG01000277.1 GCA_003561215.1 Thermotogales bacterium | reverse complement strand
CTCTCAAACGGATCTGCCATTTTCGTTTGATATAATTGTAGCAGGAGGCATAAGCATGAAAAATATCCTTAGAAACACGTCTTTCTGGGATGTAGATAAGGGTTCTCTTGATTTGAATAGAGACAGAGAGTTCATAATATCAAGAGTCCTTGAGTACGGTACGATGGATGATCTGAAGGTTCTTCTAAAGCTCTATGACAGGAGTGATATAGAAGAAGCAGTCAAAGCAACAAACTCTCTTTCCAGAATTACTGCGAACTTCTGGTCAAAGATGCTCAGCATTTCTTCCGAGGAGATCAACTCATGTTCGATGCTTCCGCGTTACCTCCGCAAACACTAGAGGTACTAACCAAACTGGTTCCTTTTGTCAGTGATTACTACCTTGCTGGAGGAACTGCTATTGCTATCTTCTATGGACACAGGATCAGCGAAGATATGGATTTCTTCTCACCGGAAAGAGTTAATGCTCTTGAGATCTCATCAGAGCTCAGGCATTCTGGTTTTAAACTCGAGGACATCAGTATTGCTCCAGGAACTCTTCATTGTCTGATCAATGGTGTCCGCACGAGCTTCATGGAATACAGGTATAATCTCCTGCAGGACTTGCAATCATTCATGGGGATAAAGGTTGCTTCAGTGGTTGATATTGCATGTATGAAACTGTCAGCGGTAGCCAGCAGGGCCGAAAAGAAGGATTACTATGACATTGCAGAAATCCTCACGCACAAGACCCTGAGAGAACTGCTCCAGAGTTTCTTGAAGAAGTACGGTCCAGAGATAGACACATACCCAGTTCTAAAATCGCTCTGCTATTTTGAAGATATTGAGGGGTTTCCAGAGCCCTCAGGTGCTCAGAAGACCTGGAATCAGGTCAAACACATCCTGGTCGAGGCTTGCAGAAACTACCTTGAAGAACTCTGATCTAGCCTAGAATTGAGCGCCAAGATCAGGCGAGAAGCTGAATGGCCAAGAACAGGCCGTGAGCGGATTGTCGCTCCGCGACAAGAAGTGAATCGGCGAAAGAAATGTCGAGAAGCGGAGGACCCGAAAGAGTACATAGCGACGTTCGACCTGAAGAATACGGGCTCCTCGAAAAAGCAAAGAAGTTGCGAGATGATCCAAAGACTCGTGGGGACTGAACCGTTTTTGTTGCGAGGGGCAGAACATCGTTCTGCCCTTTTCATCAGTATTGCATGATGGAAATCGGACCTCGGGATTCTCGAAAGTCGTTTCCTACTCTTGAAACTCTAACCTTCAACTGCTGCACTCAAAACTTGCTCTTGAAAATGTTTTCCCACTTCTCACCACACACTAGTCACTGATCACTGGGTTATCGTACGCTGCGCGCAAAACTGCCAAGGTGGTGCTCTACAGTATTCTCCATTCTTTGGACAGCTCAACAAATCTGCACACGAAGTTTTCAGGAGTTGAGTCGTTGGCAATGATGACGTCACAGCGGTCTTTGTACTTTTCGAGATCCTTGTGCAATCTCAATATGCTCCGGACCTTCTGTTCTTCCATTCCACGTCTCAGGAGCCGCTCTCGGGAAATAGCTTCAGGCGATTTGACCCAGACCACTGTGTTGCAGCTTTCAGCCAGTCCTATGTCGAAGAGGAGTGCCCCTTCGATTACCACGAGACTGTTTTCGACAACCGATAGCTGCTGAAGAACACGTTCTCGAATGAGCGGGTGAGTAAGATTATTGAGAGTAGCAAGATTTGAGTCTGACGAAAAAACGGCCGAACTCAGTGCAGTTCGATCAACAGTCCCGTCAGATACGATGGACGAGCCAAACTCTTGCACCAGTTGGTCTTTGACTTTTTCAAGAACCTCATGGCCGATTTCGTCGAGGCTTATCCGTGTGGCTCCTCGATCCTCAAGCGCTCTGGCCAGCAGAGACTTACCGGACCCGGCCTTTCCGGTAATACCAACAACGATCAAATGAGCTTCTGTCCTTCCTTGAGTACGCGAGAGACGACTCGGCCAATCTCGCTGTCAGTTTCTTCCAGTTTCTTTCTCTCTTTATCCGTCAGGACGACCACGTCCGCCTCCAACTCCTGAACCTTTTCAAGAGATGATATGATCTTCTCGGCTTCTTCCGAAATAATAACAAAGAACGGCACTTCTTCTTCCATATAGTACATCTCGGAAATATCGTGTTCATCCTTGAGCGTGAGAAGCTTTTCCTTCATATTTCGAACCTCCATGAGTCCCGTTCCTGGTAGCGCTGGCGGATATCGTCATAGCCGTCTCTACCCATCAGGGCATATGTAATCTTCTTCCCGAGCTCTACGCCGGGCTGATCGTAGGGGTTGACCTTGAGCAGGGCTCCCATTGTTGCTGTCATTAGTTCATAGAAAACGATAAATTCACCGACATGGAACGCGTCGACAAGGGGAAAGGAGATCGTCAGATTTGGGACGCCGTTTTCGGAAAGTGCAAGTGCTGTTCCGGCCAACTCGGAATTGAGAAGCTCTGAAAGGTGTTTTCCACTGAGATAAGACAGGGACTCCACATCCTGGTGAAGTGACGGTATCTTGAAGTTTTTGGAAAAGCTCTCGACCTTGAGGAAAGTCACAATCTTGTCCTTAGGACCTTCGTTATACAACTGTATCTGGGAATGCTGATCGACAGCTCCAAGTGCTTTCACAGGAGTTTGGCCGACGTTGATCGTCTTCCCTCTGACATCGAACTTCTTTCCAAGGGATTCGGCCCATAGTTGCCTGTACCAGTCAGCAAGAAGATAAAGCTTGTTAGAATAGGGCATCATTACGGAGATATTATGTTTCTTCCTGAGATAAAGGTAGTGAAGTAGGGCATTCACCAGCATGGGATTGGACTTGAAGTCGTTTCGAGCGTAGCGCTCCAGGCCGTATTTTGCTCCCTCATGAAGAGCGCTGATGTCGATACCCTCGGAAAACGCGGAAAGCAATCCGACCGCACTGAGGACACTGAAACGTCCCCCAACATTCTCGGGGATCGGGAGCTTTCTAATTCCTTCACTTTCAGCTATCTGATTCAAAGCTCCCTTTTCCGGGTCGGTAGTGAAAACAAAGTGTTTAGTTGCTTCAAGACCATTCTTGCGAATGTGGTCACGGACTATCAGGTAGTTGGCCATCGATTCAGCGGTTTCGCCCGACTTCGATATGACGTTGAAGATAGTCTTGCCGAGGTTCAGCTCGTCGATCAGCGAGCTAATCAGTTCCGGATCGACGTTGTCCATTATAAAGACTCTGCAGAACCCCCCTCTTTCGAACCCGGGCGAGTTCCAGTTCAAGGGTCTTAAAGCAGAGTGCAGGGCAGCGTTTCCCAGAGCGGAACCGCCAATGCCGATTACAACAAAATCTTCGAAGCTCTTTAACCAGTCATTTTGACGTTCAACGAGACTCACGATAGAGCTGTCTTCCAGGAGGCTTATGAAACCAGGGCGCGAATCCAGCACTTGTTCCAGTGCCGATACTGCTTCGTCTGATGAAGAAGTGAGTTCGGAGAACGAAAGCCCTGATTCCAGCGTTTCCTGGAAGGCCAGGGAGAAATCGAACTTGAGCATTGCATCAACCTCTCATTGTCATTTCAGTATGTGATTATCGTCCGAACCTCATATCCAGAAAGACGGTTACGTGGTTTCAGGAAGGAAAGCTCTGCTAGAGCGATCACTCCGGCGACCTGGGCTCCCAGGTCCTTGATCATCTTGATCAGCGCTTCAATGGTCCCTCCTGTGGCTAGTATGTCGTCTACAATGAGCACACGGTCCTTGGACTTGAAGGCATCGACGTGCATCTCGAGTTCGGCCGTACCGTATTCGAGGGTGTAAGATACTGAAAGGGTTTTGT
>PWXG01000233.1 GCA_003561215.1 Thermotogales bacterium | reverse complement strand
GTCTGACACTAACAGCATTTCAACGAAGCTTTTCGGATCTTGATCTTGTCTGGGAAAGAAGAGGCTTACTCTACCCATAGACCTGTACCAGGTGTTCTCGATTTCTTGCTCGTCATCAAACCTGTATACAACATCAGCAGAATCTCCCAGATCTTCGTTCCAAGCCACAAAGATATCAATGTTGCCGTCCAGTAGCCTTATGTAAAGCGCCTTAACATCCTGCACTTCCATGGCTGGAGAAAGTTTCTCATGTGTGTGAGTTGAATGAAGTGCAAGTTGAGTGGTAATTAACTCACCTGTTGATGGGTCCACATCTTCAATGACCTGCCAGAAACCCGTTAGTTCATCATATAGAAGCAGTTCCGCAAGAGACATCCCCAAGGAAAGAGACACGAATAACAGACCGACAAGAATCGGTGAGACAACACCCTTTTCACTAATCTCACTCCCAGTGTTATTGATCATCACCTACTATAACACGTGTATGCTCCATCAGACAAAGAATGAAATCTGCAGAGGATTACAGCACGGATGTAGCAAGACCGATTCATTCTTGATTAGTAATCGAATGTATTACGCCTCCTGAGTGTTGAACAGACTAGTTGAAGAAAGATCATAAAGACCAGGTTCTTCCAGGCAATTGCTCTCTCTGTATGCTTCTTCTGTTAGTTGTTTTGTGCATGTTTCTTCGTGTGTCAGTAAGCATCACCCGATTGTAAAACGTATTCCTTTCGAAGAACTGAATTATTGGGTAATCTACAAAGTGAGCCTGATGTTCAACCCTTCAGATCGCTCTTAATCGCACCTTAATTCGGGACTCTCATTGCTTATCGCCATACAAGATACGGTTGGGAAGGAAGTGGGAATGATGTGTATTTCCGGTAATCGAAGGAGCTTTTTAAACATTCGATGTGCCTTTTCGGAGAATCTTCTTAGCTCATCGTTTTGGGATGAAACACTCATAAGAGCTACCATCTCCTACTTAGCAAGAGACAAACTGCTTCGCAGCACTAACAATATAATCTATGGTTTATACAATGTAAAACTTTAGGTTTTACTGTTGTAATCTGATACAATGCCTTTGATATTCATTCTCACTCTTCTGCCAACGAGGAAACCGAATTGAGGAGGTCCATCCTTGAGAGCAAGGGTTGATAAGGTGTTGAGCAGGAAAAAGAATCTTTCCCTACTTGTTTTGTCATTCTTCCTATTTCTTTGCGTAACTGCCTTGAATGCTCTCGAATATCGCGCAGACCATGAGTTACCGGGTATTGAAGCAACTAGAGAAGTAGTTATGGGCTATCTGACTCCGGTTGACCCTAGAGTTTCTTTCAATTCTGATTATGTCACAGAAGATGTAATCCACTACGCCGTCACATATGACTACGTTTTCGCCAGAAACAGATGGAGCCTAGACAACTGGCTGTATCTTCTTACCAATTTCTATCTTGTTGATGGTGTTCTAGAGGATATACAGTTGACCGTAGGCAATGGCCGGGCTGTTGTGGAGTATACTGCTGTCGGTCTTTACCTTGGAGGGATTCCTGGAATTACTGACCAGTACATAGGAGAGATTATCAGTATCCCAGCCATCGAGGTCTATGAGTTGGAGGAGGAACGACCTTACAGAATCAAGAATATTCGCTGGTATATCTTAATCAATGCTCTTATGTAACAGTGCCAGGAGAGTTATTCTTTAGACATCTGTTGTTTTGCCTTAGCAGAAATGTGTTTGGAAGATACTGTGCATGATCGAAAGAATCGGAAAGGATGGGCCTCTTGTTTACACGAGCAATGACCAGTGAAAAGTGTCGGACTCATTTTTCGGGACACTCTGCCCGGTGAAGAAAGAAAAAGCCCTAATGAATTCCGTAACCACCTGTAAGAGGATCCTGGAAGAGTGGCAGTTCAGGCGGATAATAGGTGAGCGTAGCAAAGGCTATGATCATGATTATCATAAGAACCATCCCCAAATTCTTAGTCCACGATGGCAGGGCAGCAGTTGTAAGAATCTTATAGCTGGTCAACTGTCCAATAATAGCGGCCAAAACAAAGATCGTAATGTCAAGGGCGAAAATGTTATCGGTAAAGGCCGTATATCCGTAAAAGAGCACTGCGATTGTAACCGGGATGAGAAGAATGCCGATTGCTTTGGCAAGAATGAAGTTCTTGCTTGTCCTCTTGATAAAGCGGTATTGTATGAGAGCGAATATCAGCGCTGGCCAGAACCCTAGCTTCAAGTGCTCCCAGACACTTTCATTGACAGCACCGATGATGGCCAAGGGAGGCCATCCTCCAAAAAAGTCAAAGATGAAATGAAAGGCGCTTCCTACTATTACTATGAACACAATGCCATAGAGTTCCCATTTCAGTATTTCCTTTTTCATTTCAGTTGTTGGGTCCCTCCAGTTAGTATACGTTATGAGACTATTGTAGCAGTTGAAAGCAAAGTCAAACACTTCTGGCTGTTCAGAGCCGGTTCTGTGAGTCAGTGAATAATGTGCAGTGAGAAGACTTAGAGAACAGGTAGATGGTAGAGGTTAGAGTTAGAGAACTTACTAAGAGCGGCCATTGTGTTAAGAAGTTGTTAGTATCATTGCTTTTGGGCTTCCCACGGCCCTGCAAGCCAACCGACAGACCAAGTGCCCGACATAGAATCTGGGAAAGCCTTATCGTTGACTTTACCTTCAAATTGCAGTTCAGACCATTCAAAGCTAATATCCTGTTTATCTGGACAAACATATCCGTTTTCTATGAAGACGGAATGAGGATAATCTATCGAATTCTCAGTTCCATCCTCATAGACGATTCTATAAAGGGACATGTCACCATAAAACGAGCCGTTGCTCGATTGGTCACTGATTATCAGACGATAACAGATTAAATCTACTGACTTCGCATCCTGTGGAGGAGCGTCCCAACGGGTCACATCCTATTCGCCTAGTAAGTTTGGACGTACGGGAGCCTTCGAAAAACACCCAGCGGTTATTAGAACAATTAGCAGAATTAGAGCTAACAGAAGCAGCTTTCGAGTCATATAACCCCCCTCTATATACCCAGATCATATCACCCCAGTGAATAGAAGAGATGAATCTGAAAGAGGTTTCGTTGCTTTGTGTCGAGGGGCATAGCATGCTATGCTCTTGTTTGGCATTATTCATCGCAAAGGGCAGAACGGTGTTCTGCCCCTCCTACTCGATGCTACTTTGGATAACGGTTTACGTCTCTCTTTGCTAGAAGACAAGAAGAAAACCCAGCCCAACAACCTTTCTTCGAGTTCTAAAAGAGAACTGAAGTCATTGGGAGTTAACACCTTCCTCTGGACAATAGAGAAATATATCTCGATTTGATTGAGCCAGCTTGCATGAACAGGAAGATGTACCAGCTCAATAGTGGGCCATTGTGCCTTTAGTCTTGCACAAGCCTTCTCTCCTCGATGAGAGGAACCGTTGTCAACAATCCAGAATACACGCTCTGCTGAACAATACGGTTCTTGACACATAACCTGTCCCACCATTCGATCGAAAGAAGCTATCCCGCTTCTTGATTCACAACGCCCAAAGACCTTCGCTCTTCTAACATCCCAAGCAGCCAGATAAGCCCAGGCTCCCTTTTGTTTGTATTCATGCTCGACCAGCATATTCTGCTGTGGTCTCGGTCCCTTTGTTGTTCTTCTTCTCTGTCTGGCTTGAATGCTCGTCTTTTCATCAGCTGACAAAACGAATTCGTTGCTTCCTAAAGGTTTATCATCCCACAAACCTTCATAAAGGCTCAAAACACGATTCGCCTTTTCTCTGAACTTGGTGTCTCTGGGGAATATCCAGCTACGATAGCGCCAGGGCTTTATGGCATCTTCTGATAACCAGCGCCACAGTGTGGCACCACTGACTTGAGCCACAATGCCTCGATCAATAACTTCTCTTCGTAGTTCAGCCATTGAGAATCGAGACAACGGTATCCCTAGTTTAGTAGGAAGCTCACAAGCCATGGACTTGACTTCAACGATCACTCCCGGGGGAAAAAGAGCTTGGTCGTCCTCCTCGTGGTTGATCTTGAAGTCCTTGTAACCCTTCCTCATAGAACCTCTTCCGCCACTTACTCACGATTTGACGCGGTGTGTCCAGACGCTTGGCAATCTCATCATTATCGAGACCTTGAGATGCCATTAATATGATCTTGGCTCTCATGACATCCCTATACGGTGACGTATACCTTCTTGCCATAGACTCGAGAGTATCCCTTTCAGATTCAGATAGTTTTACGACATATGGACTCTTTCTAGGCATGATGAATCACTCCCTTATGTCATCATCATGCCATATTCTCCGTCAAATTCCTAGTAATGATAAGTAATCGTATTTATGAAATGGTGTACTTAGTAAGCAAGAACGGGTATGTCAGCAAAAGATAGATTGTTCGGCTTCAATACTTTGTAAAGCTTATTGTGTTAGAATAATTCCATGCGAATTCTATTGTGAAAGGAGGTTTTTTGTGTGAAGAAGCGGATGCTTGTAATACTCGTTCTTCTATTCGTAGCTCTTGTTGCCGCAAAGGGACCAATAACCGTCGCATCGAAGATAGACACAGAAGGTGCTCTTCTAGGGCAGATGATTGTGCTTATGCTGAGGCAGGATGGTTTTTCTGTTATAGACAGGACTTCTTTTGGAACAACCAGTATTGTCAGAAGAGCGATAATCAGTGAGGAAATTGATATCTACCCTGAATACACTGGAAACGGTGGCTTCTTCTTTGACGATACCGACCCGGAAATCTGGAAAGACGCTCAGAAGGGATACGAGACAGTTAAGGAACTTGATTTGGAGCGAAATTCTATAGTGTGGCTTACTCCAGCTCCGGCTAACAACACATGGGCATTGGCTGTCAGAAAAGATCTGGCTGATACGGAGGGCCTTGAATCACTTGAGGATCTTGCTGACTATCTGGATCGAGGCGGGTATATCCAACTGGCAGCGTCTGAAGAGTTTGTAAACCGACCCGATGCCCTTCCTGCATTCCAGGAGGCTTATGGATTTGAGCTTTCGGGACCTCAGCTTCTAACTTTCTCTGGAGGCGATACTGCACAAACCATTCGAGCGGCAGCTCAGAACATTGATGGAGTCAACATGGCAATGGCATACGGTACCGATGGCGCATTATCTGCTCTGAGACTCGTTGTGCTTGAGGATACTCTTGGGGTTCAACCCGTATATGAACCAGCTCCAATAGTCCACAAGTCAGTTATCGATCAATATCCAGAAATCGCAGAAATTCTTGAACCAGTTTTCGTGTCGCTTGATTTAGAAATTCTACAGATGCTAAACGCTTCCATTGCAGTTGAAGGAAGAGACGCACGAGATGTTGCTGAAGAGTATTTGAGAAACAGAGGATTTATCAACTAAATTTGGATGAAAAACACTTCTGGAAACCTTTCAGTAAACATGATGGCTATTCTTGGAATAGCCATCATGTTTATATCGCCGATTTTTCCAGGGTTCATATCCGTTAGTGAGACGAGGATTTCCGAACCAATTCCTGTTCGTCTTGCGACGGTCTCTGTAGTTGCGTTTCTTGCCATTGTCGCCACCACTTTTCTGACTCTGATTTTCTCCCTTTATAGTAGACGAAACTTGTTGTCTTTTCTCATGGGAATAACTGGAGGACTCCTTCCAGTGGCAGGGTTTGCTGTCGCAGGGCTTTCAGCTGGAAGACTCGCTGAAGCCACTGGCCCATTTGCAAGAGTATCGCCTTCCAGTGGTCTATGGCTAGCTGTCCTGGCAGGATACGTAATTGTTTTCGCAGCCATGAGGACGCTGGAGGACAACAAGATAATGCGCGGTTTGCTTGTGCTCGTGCCGGTTGTTGCGATCACAGCCTTGCTTCTCTCGGGACTACTTGCTGACCTCTCGATCATGAAGGAGTTCGCAAATAGGCGAGAACGTTTTTTTTCGGAATTCGCCAGGCATATGATGATATGTGCCGGCGCCGTTGGTTTTGGTGCAATCATAGGAATTCCTTTGGGGGTTTTTTCAAACAGGTCTGCAAGGGTTGAGAAGCCAGTGTTTGCCTTTGTTAACTTCATTCAGACGGTTCCTGGTGTTGCTTTGTTTGGTCTGCTGGTTGCTCCTCTGGCGTACCTTTCGAGGGCCTTCCCAGTTTTAAGACAGCTGGGTATTGGAGGGATCGGCTGGGCACCTGCTATGATAGCACTTGTTCTTTATTCCCTGCTTCCAATAACCAGAAATACTTATGCAAGTCTGAAGGCGATACCAGCTGACACAGTAGAAGCTGGGGTTGGAATGGGTATGAGCAAAAGGCAGGTTCTTTTCAGAATAGAGATTCCTATATCGCTGCCTATTGTTCTGGCGGGTGTTAGAACCGCAGCAATTCAGGCAGTTGGCAACACTGCTATGGCTGCCATTATAGGAGCTGGGGGATTGGGAGTATTCATATTCCAGGGTCTTGGTCAAGCTGCCATGGACCTTGTTCTTCTGGGGGCAATACCGGTTGTGCTACTTGCTCTTTTTGTTGACGGACTGATACAACTTCTGATTGGTATTGTGACACCCAGAGGTGTTCTGGAGAAGACAGATGATAAAACTTGAAGGTATAACAAAGCGTTACGATGATCGGACTCTTGCTGTGGATAACGTTTCACTGGAGATTCCATCCAACCAGTTGACTGTTCTTATTGGACCGTCTGGCTGTGGAAAGACGACTACTCTCAAGATGATAAACAGGATTATTTCACCCACGTCTGGCAAGATACTTATCGATGGAAGAGACATCTCCACTGTTGATGCAAAAGAATTGAGGCGAGGTATAGGATACGTTATTCAGAATATTGGGCTTTTTCCACACATGACGGTTAGAGAAAACATCGCAACTGTTCCAAGATTGCTGAAGTGGGAGAAATCCAGGACGCAACTTAGACTCGATCAACTGCTTGAACTTGTGGGACTTGAACCATCGGTGTTCTCCGACAAGCTTCCCAGAGAGCTCTCTGGAGGTCAGGCACAGAGAGTCGGTGTTGCTAGGGCTCTTGCAGCTGATCCACCGATTGTTTTGATGGACGAGCCTTTCGGTGCCGTTGATCCCCTCACTAGAGTCAAATTGCAGGATGAATTCGTTCGCATACAGAAAGAGTTGAGCAAAACCATCGTCTTTGTGACACACGACATTGATGAGGCGATAAGACTCGCAGACAGAATCGGTGTCATGAAAGATGGAAAGGTTCTTCAGTATGATTCCGCCGAAGACATACTCGCCAGCCCAAAGAACAAGTTTGTACACGACTTCATGGGTTCTGACAGAGCCCTTAAAAGGCTTTCCAGAAGGTCTGTTAATGAATTCATGGAACAGAGTAAGCCTCTTTTTGTCTCAAAAGGTTGGGAGCAGCTAAAGGAAGTCAAAGAGAGTTTTGTATGGGCAGTTGATGAAGAAGGAAAGCTGATCGGATGGATTCATGTTTCAGATTTTAAGGAAGGCAAACACCTCAGTGAGATGCTAACAGAACTCTCTGACGATGAAATGCTCTCGGCTGAAAGCACTGTAAAAGAAGCGCTCTCCCGAATGCTTGAGAGTGGTACCATGGCCTTACCTGTGATCGGCAAAGAAAAGGAGTTTCTTGGTCAGATAAGTATGTACAAGATTCAGGAGATCACGAGAAATGGCTAAAAAGACCATTTCACGCAAATCATGGATTGCTCTTGCAGTATTTGCCGGTGCATTTCTCTTGCTTATTTCGAGCACGGGTCTTTGGGAAACTGTACTATCCTTCATTTTTCCAACTACAAGGCAGGTACTCCATCCAAGGGGAACACTTCTCCGGCTTGTAGGTGAGCATCTTTGGCTGGTTTTTGTTTCAAGCGGCCTGGCAACGATATTTGGAGTAGGAATAGGTATTGTAGTTACACGCCCTTTTGGCAAGCAATACTTGCCCCTTGCAACGAATATGAGTTCGCTGGGGCAGACTTTCCCGCCAGTGGCTGTACTTGCTCTGGCAGTTCCAGCACTGGGCTTCGGATTCAGGCCAACAGTTGTTGCACTATTCCTTTACGGCATTCTGCCGATTATTAGAAACACAATAGCCGGAATCCAGAGTGTTTCTTCAGAGGTAAAGGAAGCAGCATTCGGCACAGGTATGTCACAACTGCAAGTGCTGGCGAAGATAGAATTGCCCCTTTCTCTCAGGGTTATAATGTCTGGGATCCGCATCTCTGCAGTAATAAACATTGGCACTGCTACAGTTGGTGCAACTATTGGTGCTGGTGGTCTTGGTTCGCCGATCATCGCCGGACTTGTTGGCGAAAACCCCGCCTTCCTTCTGCAAGGCGCTATTCCTGCGGCACTTCTAGCGTTTCTGATAGACTCCTTTCTTGGCAATATTGAGAAGTCACTTTCGGCTGCCTAAGAGTCAGAAGAAGCAACCGACCCCGGCGCTCTGCGGTACCCTTCCGAGGAGTGGGAATGAGAAATCTGAGCGGGTATAGTAAGGAGCAGGTTTCAAAGGCAGTTTGAGTTTGCAGGTCAGAGTAACGAACGATCCATCTCCTCCACCGCATTATGACTAACCGTTCTAAGCGCGAGCAAACACCAAGGACAAAGCAAAGTATTTTGAAGCTCCTGTAACCACTGACCGTCTTGATTATCGTTTCCACGCCAAAAGCCCTGGAACACTATTCGTGATACTGATGTCCACATAAGTGATACAATTGTATCGAGGTGATATTATGAAGACTGTGAATGTCAGGGACATTCGCAACAGGTTCAACGAGATCTCGAATCAGAGTGAGGAAATGCTGGTTTTACGACGCGGTGTGCCGATACTGAAAATATGTCCTGTTTCAAAAGAAGATCTGATGAGGTACTACCTAATGAAAGCCCAAGAAGAAGCAAAGAAGATCGGGTTGACAGAAGACGAAGGCCTGAGAATCCTCGAAGAGATAAGAAGAGAGATGATTGATGAAGGTCGTGATTGACACAAACGTTGTCATTTCTGCTGCTTTTGGATCTAAGAGCTGTAGTAGAGCAATCGTCAAGACTCTTGATGCTGAAGTAGTGGAACCTCCACTTATTGTTGAGGAGCTGAGCCGATTCGTTGAAAGGTTGTCAGACAACGATAAGATCGATGATAACTCTATTCGTGGGTTTGTAAGGTTCATAGAGTTTTTTCTTTCGACGGTAAGGATTGTCCGCGGTTATCCTCTGATTTGTTATGGTCAAGACCTTCCGGATAATCACTTCATCTCGCTTGCAGCTTTTGAAAGCGCTCTTCTCGTTACTGGTGACAAGCTCTGCCGAAGAATCGCATTAGAAAACAACGTGAAGTGTGTCAGCCCGTCCGAATATGAGTAGCACCAGATGTTATGGTCCGGCATTCCATCCCCAGAGCTAGCCATGCTGGTGCCAGACTCTACAATTTCTAGCGGCCAAAAACGCTGATTGTACGACTTTCCCAGAACAAAGGGCACAGGACTCTCCGCCTTTACACTATATTGGGAGTAGTTTTCAGGTGTTAGATCCTTTTTTACTCTTATTCGTCATATGTCATACGCTTTTGTCGCTCTTTGACACACCACCTCGGCTCTCTGCGCCGCCCCTCCAAGGCTCATCATTGCCCACAAGTATTCGGAAATACCTTTGAAGTATGATAGATTTACATCATACATTGTGAGCTATTTTGGGTAGTTCTTATTATGCGGGATGAGGGGTGGTTATGGTGATAGGGATAGCTAATGAGTTTGAAGGAGCTGACTTTGGAGACAAGAGATTGGGAAAGAGGCTGATAAAGATTTCGGATGGCTTTGTCAGAAACAGCGAAAAGAGCATACCAGAAAGCTTTGAAAGCTGGGCTGAAGTGAAAGGAGCATACCGGTTTACGTCCAACCCGAAGGTGAGCAGGCAAGAGATACTGAACTCACACATAAGCAAGACAGAAGAGAGAGTGAAGGAGCATGAAACGATACTTGCCGCGCAAGATAAAACATCGCTCAACTTCAGCAGCCACAAAAAAACCGGTGGATTAGGTTACCTGGACCAGGTAACTGCTTCTGGAATAATACTACACACAACACTGGCAACCACGGAACAAGGAAACCATTGGGAATACTCTCACAACAGAGCTGGGTAAGAGACATTAAAGAGCTTGGGAAGAGCAAAACAAAGCATCTTCGACATCCATCACAAAGAGAAAGCCAGAAGTGGATAACAGCTACAGAAGAGACAGAAAGAGTCGTTCCCGATCATATTCAGGTGATAACCGTAGGAGACAGAGAATCGGACACATCTGGTGTCATATTCAGACAAAGCCCTTCTAATCATGATTATGTAATACGGGTATACCAGAACAGACCGATCAGCAAGAGCAACATGAAAGTATTCGAAGCACTTAAAAAAGAAGATGAAGCTGGAAGAATAGCCATGCACGCAGACAACACTAAAAACCGCAAAGGAAGAGAAGCGATACTGAGCATACGGTATGGAGAATATGAAATAGCTGGAAGAACCTACTGGAAAGGTCAAACAGCGACAGCCACAGCGATCATCGTAAATGAAGAAGATGTTCCTGAACTGAAGGAGAATGAAGAACCACTGAGGTGGTTATTGCTCACATCGATCCCTTTGAACAGCATAGAAGATGTGATTCGTGTAATAAACATATACAAGACCAGATGGGTAATAGAGAGGTTCCATTACACACTCAAGAGTGGGTGAAAAGTAGAGAAACTTCAACTTGAAGAAAGACAGAGACTTGAAGTTGCAATAGCGATATACAACGTCGTTGCATGGTTCTTATTATGGCTCACTTACCTGGGTAGAGAAGTAAACGAAAAGAGATCTCAGTTCTTCCTAGACGACAATGAATGGAAGATCCTATACAAGATGGCAAATAAGAAGAAACCTCTGCCGGAGGAGCCACCGACGATAAATGAGATCATATACATGCGGGGAAGGATCGGTGGTTTCCTTGGAAGAAAGAGCGACGGATTCCCTGGTTTGAAGACCATTTGGCAAGGAATCATTAAGCTACTCATGGTGCTCGAATATGCGGATGTCGTCTCATCTTGACTTATGGGTAATGATGAGCCTTGGAGAGGAATCAAATGAAGAGCAGGGGACTCTTATAGGTGATCACATCCAGTTGCCTATTCGTCATGGGAGAGTTTTCTCATTTTGAGTAGCCTGTCAGCCGCAAGTTTGCCTGTCAGTATGCACATGGGAACGCCGGAAGGGCTATAGACCCATTTTCCTGCCTGAAAAACACTCGGGATAGGCGTGTTCACAGAGCTGCTGCCTTTCAGAAAGCTCGAAACTACGGGGACTGGCTCTTCGAAAGACCAGCCAACGATAGACCCTTCGGAGCTTCCCGTGAAGCTTTCTACGGTAATTGGACTGGCAGAGAATGAGAAGATAATCTTATCTTTCAGCATCGGGTAGACTGAATCTGAAAGGACCCTAACATTCTCTTCTAAAGGTCATCCTTGAATTCTTTGTGCCGTTTTGATTCGCTCAACTTTCTGGCAAGCTCATAATCGAAAAGCAGGCTTACAATCAGGCCTGTCTTTCCTTGAGGAGCTGCATTACTGTCTTTTAGCACTGGAATGGAGATCTCGTAAGTGTTCAGTTCGCAGAACCTGTCAAGCCAGTTGGAGATGTCCTCATCTGAATTCTCTGACCAGTTTGTGAGCAGTTTCTTAAGCTCGAAACGATTAGTCTCGCCAAGTCCCTTTTTTGAGGGGGAATAGAAGAAGTGGCCGTGAGAAATCGCCTTGAAGGTTTCAGGTGGTTCATCAACCGCAATAAACACGCTGAAAACTGATTCGGCCCCATGTTTTGCGAGTAGTTTCTTCTTTTGTGTTTTTATCTCTCTTGATGTCTCTTCCGACAGGCCTTCGACCTTTGTTATGTTGTAAAGCTGTTTCAGGTCAGCTGTCCATATGAGCTGATCGTATCGGTATGAGTTTCCCCAATTATCTACCATAGTCTTATTACCAGGATTCAACTCTCTCGCTTCTCTCCCTGTTACTATTTCACCGCCGAATTCAAGCATCTTTTTCTCCACCGCTTCCGATATCTTCCCCACCCCTCCCTTTGGATAGAAGTAGTCCTGATACAAATAGAAGTAGCTCATCGCAAAGAAGGCCGGAGTATTCTTGAAGAAATGCTGGCTTATCATGTTTTTCAGAGAACTGTCTTTGATTATCTTTTCCAGGAGTTCTTCGACCGGCATCTTCAGTTTGTTTATGCTTCTAAGGGTGAAAGGGAATTTGAAGAGCCACGGAAAGTAGACCTTTGCAAGCTCGGACCTGTTGCTCTTGAAATCTTTGAAGAGGGGATTATCCACACCGTACAATACCTCAATGTTCTTCATGATCTTCTTGATGATCGACATAACTTTGTCTATCTCTTCTCCGCAGCCGGGATAGAGTCTTATAAGAAGATCTTCGTAGTCCTTCAGGTTTTCCTTTGAAGTTATGTGCATTATGTCGTTCTCAATTCCTACTGAAACAAAGCTCTTGACTATTTCCAGGTCTATCTCCAGCTGTTTCAGCATAGGTAAAATGATTCCTGCGCTTTCGAGTGCTCTCACTCCGCCGTCAAAGAGGAACCCGTCTCTGGAGAAGGAGTTCACCAGTCCCCCGCACTTGTCGTTCTTTTCTAACAGCAGAGTCTTGACTCCCGCTCTTGCCAAATATACTGCACTGGTCAATCCCGATATTCCTCCGCCTACAACAATGGCATCATAAGCTTTCATCGTTAATACCACCCCTTACGCAAGCTTTCTGACCAGAGCTTCTCTGCAATCTCCATATCCAGTGCGGGCGGTGCAGGTTTCTCTTCTCTAGTCAAGTTGAAAAACCTGCCGCTAATACCCTCAACTTCTTTTGACATGCCAAGATAATAGAGTGCTTCTGCAGAGATTTCCGGTGAGCGAGACAGCCTGTCGATAATGGCTCCCTTGAAACGCTTGTAGAAAGTGCTGTTTTCCTTGCCGGCACCAGTTTTCACTGCACCAGGATGCATCGCGTTTATTGTTACTCCGCTTCCCTTGAAATACTCATCAAACAACAGAACGCTGAGCAGCTGAGCCGTTTTTGCTGATCCATAGGCACGAAGCCCTGAGTAACGCCTCTTTTGCCAGTTGAGGTCATCTAGCTTTATACCCCAAACGGCAAAGCGGTGTCCTTCCGAATTGACCATTATCACCCTCGCTCTTTCCTGGCTCTTGAGCTTGTTCTTTATTAGATAGTTTATGACGAATGAAGACAGGTAGTTCACAGCGAAAGTCATCTCAAACCCGTCAACAGTAAGCGTCTTTCTGGTCAAATAGACTCCCGCATTGTGTATGAGAACGTCTATGGTATCTTTCATCTCAGAGAGTTCCTTACCCACTCTTATACTATCTTCCAGACGGCTCATATCAGCAATTTTATAGTCACATTCAACTCCAAAATCCCGTTCAAGTTCTTCGCAGAGCCTCTCTGATTTCTCCCTGCTCCTGTTTATCGATATGATCCTTGCGCCGTGGCTTGCATACTTCCTGCATGTGACATATCCAATTCCCGATGTTCCACCAGTGATTACCATAAGGCGCCCCTGAAAGTCATCACTACAGACTTTGGGATCAGCCCTATTGTTCCTCATCATCGCAAAGATGTTCGACCACTTGTACTGTCTCCAGTATTTGGCTACTGCACTCCTTTGCTTTCCCATAAAGGCCACCTATCCGAACTTCTTTCTCATGAAGCGTCTGTACATTCGTCGGAACCCAGGGATATTGTCGAAAATGTCGCCCCACAGGTCATAATAGTCTCTTTGCTCAACGATCTTGCCTTCTTCGTTCAGGAGCAATCGACTCGTTCCGTAAAGGACTGAAGTGCGTGTCTTTTTGAAGAGGATTGTCATTTCCCATTCGACGAAGACCATGTTTTGCTCCATGACCGCTCTAACGATCTTCATCTTTAGCTCTTTTGACCTTCTGGCAAGCCTTTCGGTCATGCTCTTGAAGTCATCAATTCCACGCAATTCCTGGATCGAGTCTCTGAAGAGGATATCTTCATCGTAATAAGGCAGTATGTGAGACCAGTCGGGCTTTCCCTCGGTATTATAAGTTTTGGACCAGAGTTCGATTATCTGATCTACATTCCTGATCGTAGATTCATCCATAGTCACAACTCCTTGGAGCCCCTTAGAGAACGAGCTTTCCAGGTCTCAACGAAGTGCCACGAGAAAAGAGC
>PWXG01000227.1 GCA_003561215.1 Thermotogales bacterium | reverse complement strand
GGTTCGTCCATCATTAACACGTCAGGTTCCAGCACTATTGCTCTTGCAACGGCAACCCTCTGTCGTTGACCACCAGAAAGCTGAATGGGGTACCTGTTCATGAGCTCGGAGATGCCCAGCAACTGTGCTGTTTCCTTTACCCTTCTTTTTATCTCATCTTTTGGGAATCTCTTGATTTTCATAGGATAGGCAATATTGTCATAAACCTTCATATGAGGCCAGACTGCGTAACTCTGGAAGACCATTGATACGTTCCTGCTTTTGGGGGCGTAATTTGTTATGTCTTTGTCTTCGAACAACACTCTGCCCTCAGTTACTTTTTCCAGACCAGACATACATCTTAGCAAGGTTGTCTTACCACAACCGGAAGGTCCCAGCAATACCACGAATCTACCGTCTTCTATATCCAGGTCAATTCCATCGAGTGCTTTTACGTCCCCAAAGTATTTCTTGACACCCAGGATTTTGACTTCAGCCATCTGAACCACCTTCTCCTTCCACTACTTGAGTGAAATACCCCAGAGACTCATGAGGTACTTTCTCGTGAAAAAAATGAATATCATTGCAGGCACAGCCATGATCGTGCCTGCTGCAAACTTGAAATAGTCTGGCGCTGTCATTGCTGTTCTTAGAATATGAGCAGGCAGCGTGCGATTTGTAAGATTAAGTACCGCTGCAACAAACACTTCATTCCAGGACATGATGAAGGCAAAAATAGCCGATGCTGCAAGACCAGGAAGCACCAGCGGCATTGTTATCCTCATGAACGAACCAAACCTTGAAAGACCAAATATCATGCCCGCCTCTTCGTATTCCACAGAAATACCACCGATAATGCTCGAAGTAATCAACACAACAAAGGGGAGAACCATAGTTGTGTGCGCTAGCGCCACACCAAACAAAGTATCATCTATTCCTATCCGTAGGAAGATTATGACTAGTGGCACTGCAATAACCAGCACCGGGAAAGTTCTGGTCATTAAGATGCCCAATCTGAACGTGTTCTTACCCGGGAAAACAAACCTTGTTAATGCATATGCTGCAGGTATTCCAAACAGAAAGCTTATTCCTATTGACATGCCGGCGACCTGGATACTGTTTAGAGTCGCTCTCCATCCGCCCAAAGTTACCAGAAGGCTCGTGATATGGGTAAGGGTGATTGTTCTTGGAAAGATCCTTACAGGATCGTAGTATTCTGCTGAAGGAGTGAGTGCTGATATGACAATCAGTACTACAGGCGCAAGAAACCAAATAGCAATTAATCCCGCTACAAGTAGTACGGCTATACGCTTTATCATAATGCTACCCCCTCAGTCTCCCTGGATCTGAGAAGCACAAGGTACGCCCAGCTAATGACCAGCAATACGAGAGTAATCGTGAGTCCATATGATGCGGCCACATTTGGATTGTGACGCATTGTCTGCCAGAAGTATGCCTCTCCTGCAAGAACAGGGATATCTCTGCCCGCAAGGAGCCATACAACGCCAAATATCTGAAAAGCAAATAATGTTCTTATGAGTAGAGCAGAAAGCATAGCAGGCTTGAGAAGTGGAAGGATAATTTTCCGGAGCTTGGTCCACCTTGAAAAACCGAATACATCAGCAGCTTCGAGGTATTCCTTGTTCACAGACTGAAGCCCTGCAAGTAAAATGACAAATACCAGTGGTGTTGCACGCCAGACTTCAGTAATCACTATGACCCAGAAAGCCCTATTCTGAAACACATACCCGAAGAAGTAGATTGGGCTATCGATTAGTCCCAGGTTAATCAGAATTTTATTCAGGTACCCAGATGGACCGAATATCGAATAGCTCATTAATGAGGCGGACACGTCGCTCAAGGCAAGTGGGATGGAGATTACATAAAGCATGAAGAGGTATCCCTTGAATCTCATGTTAATAAACAACGCCAACGCCAACGCAAGAATCAGCTGCAAAGGAACTATTATTGCCGTAATCAGCACTGTGTATTTCAGTGCCTGCCACAACTCCCCAGAAGCCATAATCCTGTTGAAATTACCGAATGGACTAACCGGATGTGAGAACGCGAGTCTGAAGGTCTCGATAACAGGAACACCAAGCAGCATCACAAGGATCAAAATGACAGGGAGTATCAATAGGTACGGACTTGCACTTTTCTTGTAAGTCATACGCATCACACCCCTTGCAGAAATCGGGTCAGAGAAAAAGGGCTGGGCAATAACCCAGCCCCTCTTGTTCTAGAAGTAGCCTATATCAGGTTCTGGTAAAGGTGCACCGACTTCCTTGAAGATGTTTCTAATCACTGCTGCCAGTTCATTGAGAACCTTCACAATATCTTCGTCGTCTCGAACGATCCTAGTAAAGGCATCACGATAGGTTTGAACAAAATCTCCACCGAGCACACCAAGTCCAGGTATAAATGCAACTGTGGAGTCTGGGGCGCCACTCTGTGCAATGACTCCCTGTGCGAGAAGCCTCAGTTCACCAGTGGGAATATAGCCTACTGCTTCTTCGACGACAGGGAAGAAACCGGTATTTTCGAGTATCTGAACCTGGACATCGGGCTTCGTTAGGTAATCAACTAGAGCGATTGCATCTTCAACATTAGGAGCAACTTCGGGAATGCTCAACCCGACAAGAACGATTATGTAACCGCGTCCTTCGGGGCCTGCAGGCATCGGCACCGGCACAAAGTCGTCTGGTCTCAGCTTTATCGCATCGATAAGTCGCGCAGTGTGATCCCATGCGATCCAAACTTCCCCCCTAAGAAGGGGTTCACTCATGTTGGACCAGACTGAACTTGCAGGGTTGATGTGCGGGTGAAGCTCTCTCAAGTATTCCCACATGTTGACTGCTGCAAGACTGTCAAATCTCATTGCCTGGGAGCCCGTAAATGCAGGATGGATATGGCCATGCAAGAACCTGTGCCACAAGCCTTCAGGTGCCTGCGGGAATCCGAGCATTCTCCTGCCTGTTTCAGTATGAATATTCTTAGCCCATTCTAGAAGAGCGTCATAGGTCCAGTTCGGGGTAGCATTCTTGACGTCGTCTTCTGTGAGTCCCGCGGGAAGGTAGTCGAAAGCCTGCCTGTCAACCATCATCAAGAATGTTGCTTGCAACCAAGGAACGAATTGCTTAATGCCATAGTTGTAGGCATATTGCTCCAGGGTCGGTATGAATGTTCTTTCGGGGAATGTAACATCGGTCAGATCAGTCAGTATTCCCATTGAGCCGAGAAGATCAATACCTGACCCAAGTTCTGCAAAGAGGTTTACGGTTCCTCTTCTGGTCTCAAACTCGGCCCTCATTCTTGCACTTGCCTCTTCGTAACTGAGATCAACAAAACGCGCACTTATTCCAGTTTCGCTTTGAAATTCAGGAAGCAGTGTGCCTTCTACAAACACCCGCTCCGCCGGTGGATGAAACTGAGTGCTTACCCACAACACATCAGCGAAAGCAAAACCAGCAACAAACAAAACAACCAATAGTACTAACAGCTTTCTCATCTTATCCCTCCTTGTAAGAGATGATGGTGAAAGGTTTTGGGAAAATATTTCTTCGACATCTGCAATGTGAAGAATATTTTCACCAATAGAAGTATATCTGATTCATCCTCGACGAGTCAACGATTATGAAGTGCCAGCAAAAACGAACAACTCCGATTTCGCGCAAATGAGTGCTGCTGGTCCATGAACTCCCGCGAAACCTGCTGAAAGCTCCCTGGTTCATCTGGTTGCCGTTTGAAGAAGTCTACATTCAGCTCTAGAATAGTACGTAAGGACCAGAGGGAGGAACAGGTGAATACTGCCAACTTGTTGAAAAAGCATGGTATCATTCCCAAAAAATCGTTGGGCCAGAACTTTCTTACCAAT
>PWXG01000271.1 GCA_003561215.1 Thermotogales bacterium | reverse complement strand
GGTTCGTCCATCATTAACACGTCAGGTTCCAGCACTATTGCTCTTGCAACGGCAACCCTCTGTCGTTGACCACCAGAAAGCTGAATGGGGTACCTGTTCATGAGCTCGGAGATGCCCAGCAGTTTCGCCGTTTCGGTTACCCTTTTCTTTATCTCCTCTTTTTTGAACTTCTTTATCTTCATCGGATACGCGATGTTGTTGTAGACTTTCATGTGCGGCCAAACCGCGTAGCTCTGAAAGACCATGGACACGTTCCTGCTTTTGGGGGCGTAATTTGTTATATCTTTGTCTTCAAACAACACCCTGCCCTCTGTTACCTTCTCTAGACCAGACATACATCTCAAGAGTGTTGTCTTACCACAACCGGAAGGTCCCAGCAGTACCACGAATTTGCCATCTTCTATATCCATGTCTATTCCGTCGAGCGCTTTTACGTCCCCGAAGTATTTTTTGACCCCCTGTATCTTGACTTCAGCCATATGAACCACCTTCTCCTTCCACTACTTGAGTGAAATACCCCAGAGACTAATGAGGTACTTTCTTGTGAAGAATATGAATACCATCGCCGGCACCGCCATAATCGTACCTGCTGCAAACTTGAAATAGTCAGGTGCGGTCATCGCCGTGTTCAATATGTGCGCAGGAAGGGTGCGATTTGTCAATGTCAACACTGCCGCGACGAAAACTTCGTTCCAAGACATTATGAAGGCGAATATGGCAGATGCCGCTAGCCCGGGTAGTACAAGGGGCATTGTTATCCTCATGAACGAACCGAAACGGGAGAGTCCAAACACCATTCCGGCCTCTTCATACTCTACCGAGACACCCCCAATGATACTCGAGGAAATCAACACCACAAACGGCAGAACCATTGAAGTATGAGCAAGCGCCACACCAAACAGCGTGTCGCTTATGCCTATTCTCAGGTATAGCACCACTAGTGGGACACCAATTATCAATACGGGGAAGGATCTCGTCATAAGTATTCCAAGCCTGAGTGTGTTCTTGCCGCGAAAGACAAACCTGGTCAGTGCATATGCGGCGGGAATACCAAAGAGAAAGCTTATTCCTATTGACATGCCGGCAACCTGGAGACTGTTCAACGTAGCTCTCCATCCATCAAGAGTCACGAAAAGACTGCGCAGGTGACTCAACGTCAGAGATCTCGGAAGAATTCTCTGTGGATCGTAGTACTCTGCAGAGGGAGTAAGCGATGATATCACGATCAGCACGACGGGTGAAAGGAACCAGATCGCGATCAGTATGGCGGTAAGCAGAACCAGTATGCGTTTTATCATGCTCTCGCCCCCTCTACTTCCCTGGATCTCAGTATTACCAGGTAGACCCAGCTGATCGCTATAGAGACCACGGCAATAACAAGGCCGTATGATGCCGCCACGTTCGAGTTATAACGTATCGTTTGCCAGTAAAAAGCTTCACCGGCGAGGATGCGAATGTCTCTTCCTGCCAGAAGCCACACAACACCGAATATCTGGAAAGCAAACAGTGTCCTTATCAGAAGGGCTGAAAGTATTGCGGGTTTGAGTATCGGGAGTGTTATCTTCCGAAGCTTTGTCCAGCGGGAAAAACCGAACACATCTGCGGCTTCAAGATACTCTTTGTTCACGGACTGAAGACCTGCGAGCAGAATAACAAAAACAAGTGGTGTTGCACGCCAGACTTCAGTCAGTACTATTACCCAGAAGGCCCGTGTTTCGTACATGTAGCCGAAGAAGTAGACCGGACTATCGGTTAGACCGAGGTTTATGAGTATCTTGTTGACAAACCCCGACGGCCCGAAAATCGAGTAACTCATCAGTGCCGCCGACACATCACTCAGAGCAAGCGGAATGGCGATTATGTAAAGCAGTAGCAGATATCCCTTGAATCTCATGTTGATGAACAAAGCTAAAGCCAAGGCGAATACCAGTTGCAAAGGTACTACCACCACCGAAATAAGCAGCGTGTATCTCAGTGCTATCCATAGCTCGCCTGACTCGATTATCCTGCTGAAATTACCCAACGGACCGACACGGTGCGTAAATGCAAGTCTGAACGTTTCAATCAAAGGATAGCCAAGGAACATTATCAGGAACGCAATAACAGGTATGAAATAGAGGTATGGTGTTAAGCCTCTCTTGTAGGTCATCAGGATCACACCCTTTGGAGGAATCAGGTGAAACTAAAAAGGGCCGGGCATCAACCCAGCCCTTTCTGGAATCACTTATAGTAACCTATATCTGGTTCCGGTAAAGGTGCTCCGGCTTCCTTGAAGACGTCTCTTACGTCTGGCGCAAGTTCAGTCAGAACCTTGACGATATCTTCTCCATCACGCACAA
This sequence comes from Thermotogales bacterium, assembly GCA_003561215.1. Classification (GTDB taxonomy): domain Bacteria; phylum Thermotogota; class Thermotogae; order Petrotogales; family Kosmotogaceae; genus UBA9910. The sequence goes on along the minus strand of PWXG01000271.1, from coordinate 1,519 downwards.
TTCTCGTGAATGCAAGGCGGTAGGTCTCGGTGAATTCTCCACCCAGTGGGCCAAGTCCAGGTATGAAAGCCATCAGGGCGTCTTCCGCCCCGCTCTGGGCGACAACTCCCTCTGCAAGGAATTTCAACGCACCCGTCGGTATGTGCCCAACTGCTTCTTCTACAACCGGGAAGAAACCTACACGGTCAAGTATCTGGACCTGGACTTCCGGAGAAGTCAGAAATCCCATGAGTTCGACTGCTTCGTCCGTGTTCGGTGCACCTTTGGGGATGCTCAATCCGACAAGGACTGTTATGAAGCCCCTTCCCGCAGGACCGGCAGGACCTGGAATAGGAACGAAGTCATCGGGTCTTGCTCTCAGCGCATCAGTAAGGCGCGCGGTGTGGTCCCAGGCAATCCAGACTTCGTTTCTCAGAAGAGGTTCACTCATATTTGCCCAGGTTGAACTTGCCGGGTTGACGTACTCAAACAGGTCTCTCAGGTATTCCCACATGGCTATGGCTTCAAGGCTATCAAATCTCATTGCCTGGGCACCTGTAAACGAAGGATAGATGTGTCCGTGCAGGAACCTGTGCCATAGACCCAACGGAGCTTCAGGGAACCCGAGCATTCTTCTGCCTGTTGCTGCATGAATCGACTTCACCCATTCCAGAAGTGCATCATATGTCCAGTTCGCAGTAGCGTTTCTGACGTCGTGCTCAGTGAGACCCGCAGGCAGATACTCAAAGGCCTGTTTGTTGACCATCATGACGTAGGTGGCCTGCAGCCACGGCACAAACTGCTTAATACCGTAGTTATAGGCATATTGCTCCAGAGTGGGGATGAATGTTCTGTCGGGGAAGGTTACATCAGTCAGGTCAGTTAGGAACCCCTGGGAACCCATTAGGTCAATGCCACCCTGAAGATCACCAAATAGGGCCACCGTAACTCTTTGAGCCTGTTGCTCAGCACGAATTCTCGTGCTCGCTTCTTCGTACGTCAGCGCCAGGAATCTTGCGGTTATTCCTGTTTCCCTCCGGAAATTCGGAAGCAGTGTCCCTTCAACAAAGTCTCGTTCAGCCGGCGGATGGAACTGCGTGCTTACCCATGCCACATCAGCGAAAACTACGCTGGTTACGATCAGTGCAACCAATAGTACTAACAGCTTTCTCATCTTATCCCTCCTTGTAAGAGATGATTGGCGAAAGTGTTGGGAAAATATTTCTTCCAATTCTACAATGTGAAAAATATTTTCACCAATAAAAGTATATCTGATTCATCCTCGACGAGTCAACGATTATGAAGTGCCAGCAAAAACGAACAACTTCGATTTCGCGCAAATGAGTGCTGCTGGTCCATGAACTCCCGCGAAACCTGCTGAAAGCTCCCTGGTTCATCTGGTTGCCGTTTGAAGAAGTATACATTCAGCTCTAGAATAGTACGTAAGGACCAGAGGGAGGAACAGGTGAATACTGCCAACTTGTTGAAAAAGCATGGTATCATTCCCAAAAAATCGTTGGGCCAGAACTTTCTTACCAAT
>PWXG01000025.1 GCA_003561215.1 Thermotogales bacterium | reverse complement strand
GTCTGACGTTATTCTGAGTTATTTCGTTTCCATCTACCTTCAACACACCTTCTTGAGGAGTGAGCAGCCCAAGAACTATGTCCGCAATGGTGGTTTTTCCGGACCCCGTCTTCCCTACGAAAGCAATAGAAGAGTTTGCATTGATAGTAAGTGAAAGATCCTTAATAACTGCTTCAGACGAACCAGGGTATTTAAACGCAATTCCCGTAAGCTCAATTGTTTTCTTGAAGGTAATTGAGTCTTGAGAGATCCTTGTAGAAACTCGCTCAGCATTGCCTCTGGGCGAACCCTCAAGAGCCTCATAGATAACATCTAACGAAGCAAGGTGGAATCGGACCCTTGACGCAGAATGAAATATCATCTGCAAAGCAGGCATCAAACGATAACCGGCGAAAGCATACAGTCCTATCAGTGGAAGTACCTGGTACATATCACCCTGAGTTGCAATAAGGTAGAGCACTATCAGGAGCAATCCGCCAAACGCTACTGTCTCCAGCGCATATCGCGGGACTCTCGAGATCACATTCGCAGTAGCAACCCTGTCAGAGAAGATAAACGATTGCTCGGAGTAATTCTTCATGAAATAGTCTTTAGCGTTTAGCAGTTTGACGAGCTTGAAATCACCAAATGCTTCATTAGCAGTTTTGAAGCGGTTGCGGTTAGCTTCTACTTTTTGCTCTCCTAGCTTTGCTAGCTTGCGTCTGACGAACCTGTAAATAATCGTAAATGAAGAACCAATAGCCACTATAATAATCGCTGCCAGTATCGGGTCAATCAGAACAAGAAAGATTATTATAAAGGCAACTAGAGCAAGATTTGCAAGAATTTCGACAATGGGTATCACCAACCCACTTATCACGTAGTGCGTTTCGCTGAGAATATTCCGCCCGAGCGTAGCCGTGTTCACATTAAGGAAGAACTCGTAAGGACGGCTTAGATATGACGCAAGGAGCCTTCGTGAAAGAGCGTGATTTCTCATCCAGCTGAAACGTTCAACAGCCCAGATAACTACCGCTGATGTGGCATTGCTCAATACAAGGATACCCATTACCACAAACCCGAGGAACAACAGGAAGCTATCCTCACTCGTGAAGCCCAAAAACTCGAATAACCAGTTAAGAATTTGGTTTTCCTCTATCATTCCACGATCAGTAACAACACTCAAAAACGGCATAATTGAGGCAAGCCCGACAACTTGAAGCAAAGCCATGCAAAGCAAACCAGCAAAAACTAAAACCAGCCTTCGCTTCTCATAGCGAGAAAACAAAGATAGTAGTTTCCTCAGAGTCTCTCTCATAAACAAGATCGGCCCGCAGCCCGCAGCTTGCAGCGTGCTGTACACCCTCTTGATAACAAGAAAGTAATATGCTCTCCAAATCCCGTACGCGCCTTATCCATCCGATCGACCCTCAAATGCGAGAGATTAATAATACTGTTTCTTGTCAACCAATCACCACCAATCAACTCAAAACACTGCTTGCAGTTCGTCGTACGAATAACAGTCAACCGGTAACAACAATCAATTCTTCCTGTAGGGGCAGAACACTGTTCTGCCCTTGTTTCCACAACATCAACAAGTTAGTGCCAGTTTCACTTGAATAACAACCTGAATGCTTTCAAGCCCAGGGCATAACGGTGTTATGCACTACAATACGAATGAAACCTTTATCGGAACGCACCCTTTCATAGTGCATAACGGTGTTATGCACTACTTTGGGCGATGGTTTTCGCCATTCTGGGGTAGGGGCACAGCATGCTATGCCCTTCTCTTCACAACATCCGCGTTGGGCAGAACTGGCACTATTATTGCTGCGCCAGCCGCGTGCTGCATGCTACGCGCCTGCTTCTCCAAGCTTCTCTTCATACTCTCTTATCTGCTTCTCTAATAGCGATTTCGCCGCTTCTTGATCAGCATAGAACTGCTTGTACCACTCGATAGTTCTTCCGATTGCTTCTTCAGAAGTCATCTGTGGACGCCAACCAAGCTTTTGTAGAGCCTTACTCACATCTAGCCTCAGCAGCGTAGTTTCCGGCGGATTCCCTTCTGATTCTATTTTGTAAGACCCTTTCCCCCAAATCTCTATGAACTTCCTTAACACGTCTTCAACACACAATGAGTCAATTTCGTGCGGCCCAAGATTCCAGGGCTCAGCGTATTGTTGGCCCTTTTCGTACAGGAATCGACCAAGAAGCAAATATCCTGAGAGCGGTTCCAACACATGCTGCCAGGGTCTTACAGCTTTCGGGTTTCTGATTATGAGTTCCTTATCAGTGACAAGGCTTCGGACAATATCAGGTATCAGTCGATCCTCTGCCCAATCGCCTCCTCCTATAACATTCCCGGATCTAGCACTTGCTAGCGCTATATCAGTGTTTTGGAAGAATGAAGCTCTGTAACAGCTGGTCACTAACTCAGAGCAACCCTTGCTTGAGCTGTATGGATCATGACCACCCATTGCGTCTGTCTCTCTGTAACCCCAGACCCATTCTCTGTTCTCATAGCACTTGTCAGTAGTAATATTCACGAAGGATCTTATCGACTCTAAGCTTCTTGCAGCTTCAAGCAAGTTAACCGTACCAAGAACATTGGTTTCAAAGGTTAGCTTGGGTTCTTTGTAGGAGCGTCGCACAAGAGGCTGAGCTGCAAGGTGGAAGACTATCTCTGGATCGAACTCCGAGATCACTGCATCAAGCTTCTCATGGTCCCGGATATCAGCAATCACACTCTTGACTCTTGTTTCAAGCTCTAGAATACGGAATAGACTTGGATCCGTGTTCGGTTCCAGTGCGTAGCCGCATACTTCGCTCCCCATAAGCTTGAGCCACGAACACAACCACGAACCTTTAAACCCTGTATGGCCTGTAACAAAGACTCTCTTTCCGTTATAGAAATCCGCAAGTGACATCACTTAGTCAACTCCAGAATCAAAATGGAGAATCGTAATCTCTAAAGGGCTGAAGATTCCTATCCCTATCAGACAGCATTGGCGAATCGATTTCCCAATCATATCCAAAAGAATCCCATCGAATCCCTTCATCGTGCTCTTTGGAAAAGACAGATGTTATGAGATATCCTACAATATTCTCCTTGCCAAGTGATTTGAACCCATGCGCAAAACCCTTGGGAACATACAGTGCGCGCGCACTATCACCTGTAAGGTTTATATCGAAGTAACTGCCGTAACAGCCCGAATCCTTTCTCAAATCAAGCACGACATCAGTTATCGAGCCCTTTATGACAAAGACGAGCCTGTCCTGCTCGTAGGGGGGAGACTGGAAATGCATCCCTCGGATTGCACCTGGTCCTGTGAAAGTATAGAGAAACTCCTTGAAATCGGGAAATAGACCACCAAGATGAAAGGAATCTGCATTATAGGTTTTGCAAAGCTTTCCTCGCTCATCGCCTTTCAACAGTGTCTCCACAACAAAGAGACCCTTCAGACCAGTCTCAACGAATCTCAAGTCTGGTCCTCCCCAGAAAAAGCCCGGTATTCATTCCCATACCCTCCATGGAGCTTTGCCGCTGCTCCATAGCTTTTCGAGATCATTCTTGTCTCGAAGGGTATCCATCGGTTTCCAAAAACCCTTGTGCTTGAACGCACCCAGTTCTCCTTCTTTGGCCAGATTCTCCATGGGGGCTTCTTCCCACTTGGTGTCATCATCAGCAATATAGTCTAGGACAGAAGGTTCGAGCACAAAGAACCCCCCGTTAATCCAGGAACCTGACTCTGGTGGTTTTTCAACGAAACTCTTTACTCTCGCACCATCAACGATCTCCAGGGCCCCAAACCTGCTTGGAGGCTCAACTGCAGTCACAGTAGACAGTCTCCCGGAAGACCGATGCAAATCCACAAGCTTTCTAATATCAACGTTACCAACCC
>PWXG01000210.1 GCA_003561215.1 Thermotogales bacterium | reverse complement strand
TCCCTACTGCGCAATTATATCATTTCCAGTTATCAGCGCAATCAAATATACATAAACCCGTACAGGTATCACATCATCGATGTTACCAGAATGACCAATAGCAGGCAGTTTGTGGCAATCAAGCTATGCTAGCCCTTGTCGAAGATTCTACCAGATGATGAATCACTTATGGCGAAAAGTTTGTGAAAAAGCCCGGCGTTCGCTTCGTACAGAGAATCGTAGATCAACTGGATTTCTTTATAGACTCTGTGCTTTGCGGTGTTCGGCTCAACGGTGTAGCTGATTCTGAACAAGCTGTTGCTTACCTCCACAATCGGACGCCCTTGAAGATGTGAAATTGCATACATGGCCGCACCAAGTAGTTCTGACTCAGTGATTTCGGGTACTTCTATTGGCTTGCCCACCACGTCTGACTTAATCTCGTTCCACACTCTGCTCAGGGCCTGACCACCGGTTGTGCGCACTCTTTCAATACTGCACTTCGCTGATTCCATTCTGGCCATGATCTGGGCCATACCATATGCAACTCCTTCCATAACTGATACAGCCAGAGATCTACTGTCCGATTCGAGATCAAGTCCAAAAAACATGCCCCGAGCGTCGTTATCCCAATAAGGGCTTCTTTCACCGTTAAGATAAGGTAAGAATACGATTCTCGTGGGTCTATCGATTTTCAGGTCCTTCTCAGAGATAGTCTTTTCGACCACTTTGTTCTGGAACCATTCAAGTGATTTTCCTGTAGTGCTCATCAAACCGCTGATCTTCCAGTGATTCTTCAGAAAATACGGGGTCGTGAGAAGCCCCTGAATCTCTACTCTCGCTTTGCTGCACAGTGTAATACCCTGCGATGTTCCTCCTCGATCACACAGATCTCCTTCCCTTACAGTGTTCGTTCCTACAAGAGCTGCTGCAAAATCAGGAGAGCCTGCAACTACTACGACGTCATTAGGTAGTCCTGTCTCACTGGAAACGCTTCTGCGCAGCTTCCCAATAGCATTCCCAGACTCAATCAATTTGGGCACCTCAAAGCACCTGTCAAGACCGAGTGCTGAAAGAGAATCGGTGCGCCAGGGCAGAAAACCAGGTGCACTAAATGACGCGTTGGCTATTGTGCCAGTGAGCTTCAGATTCACAAAATCGGCGGGTTGCAGAAGAACCGTTGATTCTAAAGCATTACGACTAAGGTCAATCAGTTTGCATAAGACCCTTGCCAGTTGCCTGTCGGGTTCTGCGCGAAGCGCCTCGTCGAGATATTCGGAACCGCGCTGGTCCATCCACGTAATCGCTTGTCCCAGGGGTTTACCGCTGCGATTGACCGGTACAATAGTGGGACCCTGAGCAATAACAGAAATAGCGAAAACTCTCTTTCTAAGATTTGTTTCGATCCCGGATACTGATCGGCATATTGTTTCCCACCAGGACTCCGGGTCTGCCTCGTGACAACCGTCAGTATTACTGATGTCACATCTATGCTGATCTTTCCAAATGAGATGCCCGCTGCTGTCAAACAGGGCAAGCTTGTTGTTTGTAGTCCCAATATCGATTGCGAGAACGACTTCAGATGACTCCACGATCGCCTCTCCTCTTGTAGTTGATTATCTCCTCAAATTGCCTGTAGGAATCTGAAAATCTGACCTTTTCCATTTCGAGCAACTTCAGAAAGAGAGAATCGACCATCAGTAGTTGTATGTAGCGAGTAAGAATTCCGCCTTCGGGAAGGATTTTCGTCTTCGAGTAGGTCGGAAGCACGATGTCACTGGCTCCGGCGATTTTCGAGCCTGACGCGGCTATGGCAATCACCATCGAACCAGCTCTCTTCGCATACTGAATAGAGTCCAAAATATCTCTTGAAGAATGGCTACTCGAAATAGCAATGCCGACACTCCTGGAGGTCATGTGATAAGCAGATATACTCTGCATGAAAGGGTTCTCGAAGAAATTGCACTGGAACCCCAGCTGTTTGAGCTTCACAAAGAAATCGTAGCCGGCAACAGCGTCAAAGCCGAATGCAAACACCTCTACTTTGTCGGCGTCTAGAAGCGTCCTCGCAGCTGATTCAAGTTCAGAAGCACCCACGGAGGAAAGCGAGTCCGAAGTGTTCTTATAGATGAACTCGACAAGGTTTCCCGCAATCCTTGAAACCCTCTCAAAATCGAGATTCATCGATTCCACAAGCTCGAGTTCCTGGGCTAGAGCGATTTTCAGCTCACGGAATCCAGTGTATCCCAGTTTCTTACAGAACTCGACAACTGTGGAGGCAGCAGTCTGGGTCGCAGATGCCAGCTCCGTCACTGTCAGCTTCATGGCGACTCTCGGATTGTCTGTCACAAAACCCGCGATCTTCGTCTGCGTGGGTTTCATGTACGGCATCATGTCCTTCAACCTGTGAAAGAAGCTTTCATCGTTGTTCAAGTGAACCAGGCCTCCTGATTGCGTAAACAATCATGACAACAAGTGTCACAGCAAACGGTACTGCCAGCAACAGTTTTGGCGGTATGTCAGTTACCGCCTGAAGCGTATTCGACAACGCAGAGGCAGCCCCGAATACAAGAGAAGCAACGAGCACACCAAAAGGATTCCCTCTCCCGAGCACGACGGCAACGAGTGCGATCCATCCTCTGCCTCCTGTCATACCTCCAACAAATGCTCTCAAAGGTAGCGACAGTGCTGCGCCACCAAGGCCGACAAGGATGCCGCTTATTACAAAGGCCGCAAATCTGTGCCCGTATACGGATATTCCGACACTTTCTGCAGTCTTGTAATCTTTTCCGACAGAGCGCAGGTGATAACCGTAGGAAGTCCTGAAGATAAGAACAAAACAGATGACGGTCAGTCCCAGGGCAAGGAAATCCATGACGTTGTATCCTGTAAGCATCCTTCCTATCAGCGGAATATCTCTCAGCAAAGGTATCTCTATCCTGCTCAACCGTGGGGCTTCGTGGAAGACAATCGTGCCCCGTGTTCCGACAAGCCAACTACTAAGAAAGACGGTCATTCCTGCGGCCATCAAGTTGGTTGCAAGACCTACAACAAAGACATTCGCCTTCAGGTTTAGACTGAATAGGGCCATAATAACTGCCAGAACACACGCAGAAGCTACCCCGGCAAGTATCCCGACCAGAATACTGCCCGTGGCATTAGCGATATACACCGAAATGAATGCTGACATGAGCATCATGCCTTCCAGTCCAATGTTAAGCATCCCGCTCAAGTTAGTGAACAGACCGCCAAGAGCTGCGAACAGAATCGGTGTCATCATGACTATAGTCGTATGCATGAAGCTGCCTATCATGCTGTTACCTCTCTTCTTCTCTTCATGAAGGCAAGAAGACCCTCTGCTGTAACCAGGTAGAAGACAGTTGCCTGGATTATCCTTGCGATCTCCGGGCTCATATCGGTGAAAAAGGAGCTCACTTCTGCACCGCTCGTCAAGAATGCAAAAAACAGCGCTGCCGGGATCACCAGCAGGGGGTGCCTTCTGGCAATCAGGGCTACGGCTATACCGTTCCATCCGTATCCTGTCGAAAAGCCCCTGATCGCTCTTCCGTGGACTCCCAGAATGTCCACCATGCCAGCCAGTCCAGCTAAAGCCCCGCTAATCAACATCGCAATGACTACTACATAACGCACCTTGATCCCGCCATATGCAGCAAAAGAGATGTTGCTTCCTGTAATCCTGATCTCGTACCCTAGCTTACTGAATCTGATCGCCAGAAAGATGAAGACGGCAATCGCCAGAACCAAAAAAAGTCCGGCGTGGAGATTTGAAGGCATGAGAATACGCGGAAACCTTATTGCACTCTCCATGTAGCGGCTTGCGGCCAATCCGGCCCGCGGATCTCTTAGAGGACCTTCCAGCAAGGCATCTCCGATGTTGATGAGCGTAT
>PWXG01000040.1 GCA_003561215.1 Thermotogales bacterium | reverse complement strand
TTTCCTCGATGAAGCTCAGTATGTTCTCTCTCTTCAACGCTTCTGTCGTCATCTTCTCTGCCAGTGGAAGAAAAGTGGCTGTGCTCATAGAGAAATATGAGTGGAAGTAATCCTTGTAGAATCGCTGGAGTAAAGAGCCGATGAGTTTCTTTGTAGAAGCTTCATAGTCCGCTTCGCTTGAAGTGAGAATATCCACGATTTCACCTATCGTTGATCCGTCAGACAGCATCGTTGTCAGGTTCATCAGCGTCCATGGATGTACCGATTCGAAGAGTTCTGTAATGGAAGACTGTGTCTGTTCGTCCATATCCTCATAAGTCTTAATCAGCCATTCGTAATGCTCTTTGTACCCGTCTATGGGCAAAGCATATGCAGAAGCGATCTGATCGGGAATGAGCACATTCGCTCTGTAGATCTCATAAAGGGTTTCGATAATCGAGTACTTCAGAGTCGGTGGTCGTACAGAGATGTATTCCGGAATAGACTCTTCCATGGGATTCTCGACGACCACCACGGTAGAACAGGAGGCCATTGCGAGTATCACAACAGTGATGAATACTATGAGTATTTTCACGTTAGCCCCCCTTTGCGATTCTTGTCATGACATTCAGTACTATACCATTATAGACCACGAGAATCCGACAGAATTCGACAATTAAGTTACGTGCGGCATGTTATACTACGCGCAGGAAACGGTGGAGGTGAGAGAGTGTTTGAAGGAGAATTGATAAGGCTCAGAGAATACCACAAGGAGGATGTTCCCCTGGCGTGGAAATATGTCAACGATCCCGAGGTGAGGAGGAATCTGACTCCAGGCGTACCGTTTCCTTTACGCCTTGAAGATGAAGAAAAGTGGTATGAACAGCAAGAAGCCGGAAAGGACACTTATAATTTTGCCATAGAGAGAAAGGAAGACACTGCATATATCGGCGGTTGCGGTATAAACGAAGTAGACTGGAAGAACCGCTGTGTTACCGTTGGAATATTCATTGCCAGCCAATACTGGGATAAAGGATACGGTACTGATGCAATGAGAGTGCTTCTCAGATTTGTTTTCGAACAGATGAACATACACCGTATTGAACTGAGGACCTATTCGTTCAACCCTCGGGCAATCAGATCTTACGAAAAATGCGGTTTCAGAAAGGAAGCAGTCCTGAGACAGAGGATCTTCCGGGATGGTAAGTACTATGATGAAGTCGTCATGGGGATTCTTCAAGATGAATGGAACGAGCTGAACCTTTGAAAGGATGTACTTTCAGATCGTTCCTGGAGTATCGGTTTGCTTACTCTGGGCAGTTGTCCATCATAGAATCTCCTGTTCTTCTCATTCTTGAGAGAGTTCACCAGTTTTCTACAGAAACCGCCGGCACGCGCAATAATCGCCACGGGAAAGCCAGGTGATTTGTGTGCAATACGATAAGGATATCGGTTTTAAATCCTGGTTCCCTGTTCACAGGATTGAACCGGAAGCGATGCGGCAGATAACTAACGTCTGCAAACTACCGGGTGTTTTCAAGTGGGCGGCAATAATGCCCGATGTTCATCCGGGCTTTGGAATGCCGATTGGCGGTGTAGTTGCCCTGAAAAGCAAAATCGTTCCCAATGCTGTCGGTGTTGACATCGGATGTGGTGTCGTTCTGGCTATAACGGATCTGGAAGTTGCCAGGGTCAGAAAGTCGATCAAGAACCTGTTGAGCACTTTAATGAAGGCAATACCTGCAGGTTTCAGAAAGAGGAAGAGACCTGTGGAGTCAACTGTATGGGATCAGATGCCTGAAGACCCCGTGATCCAGAAGGAGAGGGCTAACGCAAGTCTCCAATTAGGGACACTGGGTGGTGGAAATCACTTCATAGAAATCCAGAAGACCTCTGAAGAGAAGATTGCATTGATGATTCACAGCGGCTCGAGGCATCTCGGAAAAGCTGTTGCAGATCATTACAATAGACGCGCTCAGGATTTACTTAAGAAGCAACGCAAGGAACATCCCCCTGGACTTGCATGGTTTTCTCTCGGTAGCAATGAGGGCCGAGCATACTACTCGGCGATGACCTTTTGCCAGCACTACGCTTCGGATAACAGAAGAATCATGATGGAAGAGCTGCTCGATATCATGGAGAGATTCTTTGACTCTTTTGAAGTCAGCGAGAACCTTGAGACCATACACAACTATGCGAGCATAGAAGAGCACTTTGGAGAAGAAGTGGTGGTGCACAGAAAAGGAGCAGTCAGGGCATCGGGCAAGGTAATCATCCCCGGTTCTATGGGAAGTGCTTCTTACGTAGGACAAGGACTAGAAAACTCCAGCAGCTTCAAATCGTGTTCTCATGGAGCTGGAAGGGTCATGGGAAGAAGAGAAGCTCATGACAGAATTGAGTATCGTGACGTCATCAAAGAGTTGGAGCAGATGAATATCAGCATCGTATCACCTGACAGGAAATCGGTTGTTGAGGAAGCCCGGCAGACCTACAAGAACATCGAAGAAGTTATGGAAATGCAGAGAGAACTGGTACTGCCTTTAGAAAGGCTCGAGCCAATAGGAGTGATGAAAGGTTGAACGAAGCTATAAGCGGAGCTTCTCCACTATCGTCAACTGGAACATCTGGAACAGTCGCTGGAAGTGCAACTGCTACAGGCTGACAGCTGCCCCTCTGAACGCTTCACAGAAACCATGGAGACCTGCTTTATCAGTTCTCCACCACATTTGTCGCATTCAGGCACACTATCGCTAAACTTCATCAGTATTTCCTTTTCGACACAACACTCTTTGCACACAAACCTGTATATCGGCATATCATCACCAGCCTGATTATACATCTGTGACTCACATGACCAGTTAACAAGGATTGAACAATGATCAGTGCGAACCGGCGATATCCATATTGGATATGAGTACCGATGGAGTAAAAGTGGTTCTGGGCATTGGAATAGAAAAGACTCTGTCAGTTCCGACAGCCTGAATATGCCTGAGCAAGCTCAGGATATCAGAAGAGAGTGTGATCTGTTCGACACTCCTCGTCTTCTTTCCATGTTCTACGAGGAATCCCTGTGCTCCCAGGGAGAACTCCCCTGACACGGGCTTTGCACCCGAGTGGAGCCCTTCGAGAGAAGTTACAAGGATTCCCATGTCCATCTTCGCGAGGAGTTCATCAAGGTCATATTTGCCAGCTTCCACAGATATGTTGATCGGTGAGATCTGGATTTGGCCCTTATAACCGTTCTTGATTGCGTTGCCTGTCGGTTGGACCTTGTCTTTTCTTGCAGTTTTCAAATCATACAAAAGTGATTTCTGTAAACCCTTGTCAATGAGAGCCTTTCTTCTGGTGGGGACGCCCTGATCATCGAAAGGTCTGCTGCTAAGGCTTCCGGAAAGGTGCGGCTCATCAAGTATAGATACAAGGTCTGAGGCTATTGGCTTGTCGGCAGAACGCTTGATCGGTGAAAGCCCTCTCTGTACCATTTCCGCGGAAAACATTGTGGGAACAAATGTCGCGAGCAAAGAACCGAAGACATCGTTCCTGATAACGATATCGTATTTGCCGCTCTTGAGAGATTCTGCTCCGAGTTTCTCCACTGATTCGGATGCTGCTCGCTTCGCCGTTTCAACATGACCGAGCGATTCTGGTTTTCTTGCCAGATCATAAGCGAAGCTGGTCTTGTGCTGTTTGCCGTCAGAGGCGACCGTTACCACAAAGATGTAGCCTCCGTCTTCCCTGTAGTAGTCTTCCAGTCCAAGAGTGTTGTAGATGTGCGTCTCTGTAACAAAGAATCCAAATCTGCTCTCCGGAACGAGAACAACTCTGGGATCGCACTCACGTGCAGTTTTCTCCATCTCAAGGACGGTGTCGAGAGGCTCTTCTACCGGCAACTGCTCATACAGTCCGCTGTAATATGAGGACTCGTCGTGTATCTTTGCACCAGCATATAGCTCCTCAGAGTAATCGGAATTATTGAGCGCCATGTTGGCGATGGCGCTTTCCACAAGAGTCTCCAAGTGAGTATCGTCAATAACCTCAGTGAACGCGAACCCGGCTTTGCCTTCTCTAACTGTTTTCAAGCTTATTCCTGCAGAGATTGAGTCACTACTCTTTTCTATCTTTCCGTTATATGCACTTATCGAAAAACTTCTCGAGCTCCTATAGAAGATTTCGCTCATCTCAGCCCCTCTACGGGAAGCTAACGAGAGTATCTTCTGCTTCAAGTCAGCATGAATCATCAGCTTCGACCTCCAACAATCAATTCAGAGACCCTGATTGTGGGCTGCCCGACGTCTGCAGGGATCATTCCTGAAGCAGAGCCGCACATCCCCTGTTCTCTAGACAGATCACATCCGACCATGTCAATCTTCTTAAGAGTCTCGTGCCCTTTTCCAATAAGAGTGGCGCCTCTTACGGATTCGGTTATTCTGCCCTTGTCAATGAGGTATCCTTCAGTAACTGCAAAGTTATACTCTCCCGTCGAAGGGGTTACGGAACCTCCGCCAAGACTCTTGGCGTAAAGACCATATTCTGTTGCGGCTATGATCTCCTCCGGAAGAAGATTGCCCGCGGTGATAAACGTGTTGCTCATTCTCGAAGTAGGCGGGTACGTGTAGTCCTGTCTTCGAGCGCTCGAAGTGGATTCCATGGACATCTTCATGCCGTTGAGCCTGTCCACCATGTAGGACTTGAGAATGCCTCTTTCTATCAACAAATTAGGCCTTGTCTCTTTGCCTTCATCATCAATGTTTGCTGATCCCCATGCATTAGGAATTGTTGGATCATCCATGGCCGAAACGCATTCCGAGGCGACTTTCTGGTCCAATTTCCCGGAGAAGACAGAAGCGCCCTTCGCAACGCTTGTAGCCTCGAGCGCATGGCCGCAGGCCTCGTGAAATATCACGCCACCAAAACCGTTCGAGATGACAACAGGCATCTTTCCCGCCGGCGCATGTCTGGACCTAACCATTTTGCTCGCCATTCTGGATGGTCTCTTGGCGGCTTCCCTTACATCGAAGGTATTATAGAATTCGATTCCCAGACCCGAACCAGGAGAGTAGTGAGCTGTCTCTCTTGTGCCCTCGTACTCGGCAACAGAACGTATAGTGAGGCGGGTTCTGACTCTGCGGTCGTCGATCTGTAGCCCGTCACTGTTGAAGATCCAAACAGTCTGAACGCTATCTATATAAGATACAAGAACCTGGACAACGAGATCCGAGACGCTTCGCGCTCCTTCATTAGCCAGTTTCATGATCGCGGCTTTCTCAGAAGGTTCAACAGCATCAGGACTAAGCAGGATCATGTGACGGTTCTTGATATCAGGTCTGTGGGGTGTCTTAGTCTCTCTCTTTGACAAAGAACTGCCCGTGGATCTTGCCAGTCTTGCAGCCAATTCACTGAGCGAATCAATACTCAGGTCATTCGTGTGTCCATAGGCACTCGTAGTACCAGAGAAGACCCTGACACCTGTTCCGCATAAAGTTCCCGATACAGCGCTTTCGACCTTGCCGTTCAGCATTGATATCTCTGTGGAGTACCTCAATTCTACAAAGAGTTCCGCAAAATCCGCGCCATTATCCAACGCAGCATCGAGAACAGCGTGGGCGATCTTTGGATCTAGCAAGGAGTTCACCTCCGCGAATATGATGAAGCGGTCATTAGGATCATTATAACACTGCTTTTCACGAAGCGGGTTGAACGCTCTTTGCTCAATCCGCTTCATGGCCCGTTCCTGGCCATTACGCATCTCTGGCGATCTTTGCCAGATTCGCTTCGCCGCTATCCCTGCGGCTCCTCTTTTCGCCAGTTCCTGGCGATCAGCTTCCCGGATGTCTTTGCGCTGGATAACAACGGTGTGCTGTGTTATACTTCCCTTTGACAACAATCCCGCTTTGTCCGTGGACAAAGCCAATGGCCATGGGAGGTTAATATGGGTAGAAGAAGAATATACGAGACTCTCTTCATCGTTTCTCCGCGAATCGATGAAGAAGAGAGAGAATCAATTGTAGAGAAGGTAAAGGCTTACATCGAAGAGCGTGTAGGCGGAGAAATCAGATCAGTTGACAGATGGGGAATCAAGAAGCTCGCCTATCGCGTGCGCAAGGGATTTGCTGAAGGAGACTACTCGGTAATCCTGTTTGATGCAGACGCTGAGACCGTCCTTGGACTTGAAAGACTCTACAACGTCACTCCGGAAATCTTCAGGTGGCAGACTTTCAGAAGAGAAGACCTGGAAAAAGCCCCCTCACCAAAGAAGACAGACAAGCCCGAAGAAGCGGCTGTTGCTGTTCCTGAAGAGGCACCCACCGAAAGTACTGACCAGGCTTTGGAAGAAGCACTTCCTGATAATTCAGTTGTTCCGAACAGCCCGCCAGATAAACCAGAAGACAAGTCAGACGAAAAGAAGGCGTGATAGCTGGTGAGCATAAGCTATAACAAGATCATACTTGTTGGACGGTTGACACGTGATCCTGAGATGAAGTTCAGTCCTAGTGGGACGCAGATCTCGACGTTTTCCTTAGCAGTTGACAGGAACACAAGAAGTGCAAGAGAAGACGATACCGCCGATTTCATCAGAATAGTTACCTTCGGCAAGCTTGCAGAGTTCTGCGGTAATTATCTGGCCAAAGGGCGACTGATACTCGTAGAAGGCTCATTAAGAATACGTCGCTGGAAGACTCAGGACGGAGAGCCAAGAAGCACGACCGAGGTGCTCGCCAATACTATTCGTTTCATGGAAACCAAAGCACAAGCGGGTGTGACATACGACGATTCCTCAACAGAAAAAGAGACCAAACCCGATGACAGTGATAGTGATGATGATATCACTTTCTTTGGAAACGATTCGAACGATTCCAAGAGTGATGAAGTGCCGTTTTAGGAGGAGAGTAGATGAGAGAAAGACGGAGAAGAACTAGAAAAAAGTGTAGACTCTGCGCATCAAAGACCAAATATATCGACTACAAGAACACATCAATGCTCAGGGACTTCATAACAGAAAAGGGTAAGATAATCCCCAAGAGGATAACAGGAAACTGTGCAAAACACCAAAGACTGGTGAAAGAAGCCATCCAGCGCGCAAGGCACGTGGCTTTGCTCCCTTACACAAAGGAATGACATAATCGGGAGGCAAGAAGCCTCCCGGCTTCTTAGATGAGGTGATTCTCGTGAAGATCATCCTGCTCCAGGATATGCCGAAACTGGGAAAAACCTGTGAGATCAAGAACGTGGCCGACGGTTACGCAAGGAACTACCTTATTCCTAGAGGTCTCGCAAAAGAAGCCACGAAAGAGGAAATGACCAAACTGAGACTCCTGGAAGAAGAGCAAAGAAGCAAAGAAGAGAAAGAAAGACGCAAGAGTGAAGAGCTCCTCCAGAAGCTTCAACAAAGGAGATTTCACATCCGTGTCAAGGCAGGCAGTTCCGGCAAGCTCTTTGGAGCTGTGACAAGCACAGCCCTGGCCGACCACATTTCTGAAGAGCTCGGCATAGATTTTGACAAGAAGCACATCGAGCTTGAGGAAAATCTCAAGGAACTGGGGGATTTCAAGATAGACGTGAAACTCCCGGGAAGCGTTAAGGGTAAGATCTCAGTAACACTCGAAAACATCGAGGAAGGCTGAATTGGAGTTCAGGATATACTCTAAGGCTCTGTACTCGACCTGGATCCTGTACAGACCGGAGCGATTACTAGTTGATGTCGGAGAAGGTATCTCAACTATTCTCGGTAACAGTGTTTTTGCTATCAGGGACATATTCCTCACACATGGACACGTTGACCATATCGCGGGTCTGTGGGGTCTGGTAAACACAAGAAACAATGCGATGGGTGACAGGAAAAAAACTCTGAGAATCCATTACCCCTCAGGGAACAGGAAGATTGAAGCCTTTATTGACTTCATAATGCAGATGAACCCTTCGTTGAGATATGAGATGGAGATATTCCCACTTGTTCTTGGCCAGGAAGTCTTCCTGAGACAGGCGGGCAGCTTTTCGAGAAGCATGGTGCCCTTCGGGGTCAAGCACACCCCTTCGGAAATCAGCTTTGGATATCACATAATGGAAGAAAGAAGGAAGCTCAGGCCAAAGTACTCCTCATTGTCACAGAAAGAGTTAGCAGAACTTGCGCTGCGAGAAGGTCGTGATACGATAACTGACACTTACAAGAAGAAGCTGATCACCATAAGTGGTGACAGTTACGCTCTGCCTGTTGAGGAGATGAACGAAAGCGAGACTGTACTTCACGAATGCACCTTTCTGGTGACCGAGGACAGGCGAAATCAGAATCATGCGGCGCTTGATGAGATAATCGAAAGTGTGAAGATGACGCGGGGAATTAAGAGGCTGATATTGTATCATATATCTAGCAGGTACTCCTCGCAGGTGAGCAAATGGAAAAAACGAGCTGAAGAGGCTCTTGCTGACAAGGGTATCCAGGTATTGCTAGTTCATCCAGAGCGGTACTTTGAACTCTAGTCCTGAGAAAGGGGGACATCGATGGGTTATACGGGTTGGTTAATACTTGGCGTGATATTGCTCGTGTTAGAGATTGTCACGCCCACTTTCTTCTACTTATGGTTCAGCATCGGGTTCTTTGCAGCCGGTTTAGTAGCGATACTTGGCGGGCATCTGGGTATCCAGATAGCCGTGTTCGCTACGGTAAGCACTTTACTTGTTATTTTCACCCGGCCGATAGCAAAGCGCCTGACTGCCCATTCTCCAAGGAAGTTGTTCATTGACGAGATTCTTGGTAGCACAGGAGTAGTTACCGAAGATGTCAACACCTCTACCGGAACGGGTCGTGTAAAGGTGAGAGGTGAGGAATGGAGAGCTTATCCTGTCAAGACGAAGGTCGTCTTGCCCAAAGGCTCTTCCGTGGTTGTCGACAAGATCGAAGGAAACATAATATACGTACGTCCTCTCGATGAGAGAGACGAACAGGAGGTAGAACGATGATTATTTGGATTATTCTTGCCGTTGTAATCTTAGTCATTGCGGTTACCGGTATCAAGATTGTCAGGCCTTTTCAGAGAGGACTTGTTGAAAGGCTCGGGAAGTACAACAGGGAAGCTTCTTCAGGTCTGCAGTTTATCATTCCTTTCTTTGAGAGGATGGTGAAACTGGATCTCAGAGAAATGGTTATCGACGTTCCGCCTCAAGAGGTCATCACCAACGACAACGTCATTGTTACAGTCGATGCTATTGTCTACTACCAGATCGTCGACGCTTTCAGGGTGGTCTATAATGTTAGCGAGTTTGAAAGCGCAGCCACGAAACTGGCTCAGACAAATCTGAGGAACGTCATTGGTGAGATGGAGCTTGACCAGACCCTTACTTCAAGAGAGAGAATCAACACCAAGCTGAGAGATGTTCTGGACGAAGCGACCGACAAATGGGGCGTAAAAGTTACCAGGGTTGAGATCAAAAAGATCGATCCTCCTCAGGACATCATGGACGCGATGTCGAAGCAGATGAAAGCGGAGCGAACCAAGCGTGCGGTTATTCTTGAAGCGGAAGGATACAAGCAGTCAGAGATTACAAAAGCAGAAGGTGACAAGCAGTCCGCGATACTGAAAGCGGAAGGTGAAGCTGAAGCCGTCAAGCGCGTTGCCGAAGCAGAAAAATACAAGCTGATTGCAGAAGCCGAGGGTCAGGCAAACGCAATCCTCAACGTATTCAACGCGATACACGAAGGAAAGCCTGACAGCGAGCTTATCACCATCAGGTATCTTGATGCACTTAAGAACATCGCAGACGGAAGGGCAAGCAAGATCTTCCTGCCCTTTGAGGCCTCGAAGCTGTTGAGCAGCATAGGCGCAATTGGTGAGATGTTCAACGAGAAAACTGCCGGAACAGAACCTAAAGACAAAACTGACAAAGGCAGGCAAACCGGAAAAGGTGCATGACGATTGTTGAGCTCATCAGACTTTTTCTGATTTGTTTGTTGATCTCTGTATCGGCCACTGCACTTGCGGTGGCCTCTATTTTTCAAGTGCTCAGTAGTCAGAAACGAATCAGTATGCCTTTTACCATAGTCAACGGTTATATTGCAGCTTTCTTTATCTTGCTTTCAGTGAGCTTCATGAGCAGGGGGGAATTCTTGGTTGTCTTCTTCTTCATTGCTTTCTTTTCCAGTCTCTCCGCTCTGGGGAGATTCCTGCGGGTATATGATGAGTCCTTCAGAACGCTTTTTCTTTCCTTCGGATATGCTCGCAGGGAGTACCACTGGCATTATCTCTTTTGCAAAGCGAAATGGGTGATTGCTAAAGAAATCATCTTTCTGTCGATGGTGATGTCTTTCTCGATCGCCGTAGTAAATAATGCGAGAACACTGGGTACTGATGAGTGGCTTTCGTTTGTTCTGTGGGCGCTGGTTCTTCTTGCAACACTCGGGGTGCTTTCCTGGATCAACGAATCAATCAGAAACCCTGGGTCAACACAAGAGTAACCTGGGGATACTACAATACCCCTACAGGGTATATCGAAGGAGGAAGACATGTCTGAGAAACTGCTGGATGGTGAAATCAGAAAACAGGTTGAGGAAATATTTGGTAATATGAGAAGCGAAGTGAGGATTCTCTTCTTCGTTGATAGCAAACGTTGTGAGTTTTGTGAGACAATTGAGAAGTTGCTTGACGAACTGGTCGAACTCACCGACAAGATCTCCTACGACAAAATCACTGCGGGAAGTACAGAAGCCAATGATCACGGAATCGAGATGACTCCAGCCATGATTCCATTGACCCCCGAAGGGGATGACAAAGGAATTCGGTTTTACGGGATTCCTTCAGGTCACGAGTTCGGGACATTCCTCAAGACGCTCGTGGATTTTTCAGCGGGGGCTGTTCCCGAGATTTCGGAAAGGAGTCTGGAACGCTTGGATTCAATTGATGATCCTGTGGACATAAAGGTATTTGTTACAACATCTTGTCCTTATTGTCCAAAGGCTGTACTAACCGCTTTTGGTTTCGCGTTTGCCAGCTCGAAGATCACCGCCTCCATGGTTGAGGCAAGCGAATTCGAAGAGCTTTCCAAGAAATTCCGGGTCAGCTCCGTTCCTCAGGTCGTGATCAATTCTTCAAGGAGCTTTGTCGGGGCTCACCCTGAAGAAGAGTACCTCACAGAAATCATGAAGGCGGTAACTGGGTGATCACATGAACGCGTTTGAAGTCGGAGGTCTCAATATTGCAAAGAAGATCAAGGACTACTATGACGTTATCATAATAGGTGGAGGTCCCGGCGGAATAACTGCGGCTATTTATGCAGTCCAGGGGGGTCTCAGTCCTTTGGTCATTGAAAGGGCTATTGAAGGCGGGCAGATGAACAATACCGAGACGATAGAAAACTGGCCGGGATTCAAGACGATTTCGGGTGTAGAGCTCTCTGAGAGGATGGCGGAACATGCAAGACACTTTGGTGCTGATTCTTTGAATTCTGAAGTTACGAGTATAGATGCTGAAGGAAAACTGAAGAAAGTCATCCTTGAGACAGGGAAGATGATTGAAGCGAGGGTGCTGGTAATTGCAACGGGAGCAAATCCCAGAAAGCTTGATGTTCCGGGCGAAGGCGTCTTTTCCGGCAAAGGAGTCTCCTATTGTGCAACGTGCGACGGCCACTTTTTCTCAGGCAAACATGTCGCAGTTGTGGGGGGCGGAAACAGCGCAATGGCCGAAACACTTTACCTGCTCAAGATCGTAAGAAAGATTACCATTATACAGGATCTGCTGAAGCTTACTGGAGACAAAATGCTGCAGGACCGAGTCAAGGCAAGTGGAAAGGTTGATTTTGTTCTGGGTTCCAAGGTCAGGGGAATTGAGGGCGATGAGAAGGTAGAGCGGCTCCTGGTTGAAAAATCGGATACCGGTGAGCAGATATCGGTGGATATTGATGGCGTATTTGTCTTCATCGGCACTACTCCGAATAGCTCTCTTCTCAGGGGAAAAGTAGATCTGAACCGTTATGGATATGTTCTTGTTGACAGCAAGATGGAGACTAGTGTTCCAGGTGTCTATGGTATCGGTGATGTGGTTGAGAAAGAAGTGCGTCAGATAGCCACGGCAGCAGGAGATGCTGCTGTTGCGATGCATCATGCCATTCTTGATCATTTTGACTGATCTTCTACAGTAGTTCTTCCATGAAGTTTTCTTTGCAGGAGGTCTAATGAACGAAATCCTCAAGATTCAGAGCTTCATAGACGAAAGCGTGGAGAAGCTAGGAGCATCAGGTGTGGTCATTGGGATCAGCGGAGGAATAGACTCCGCAGTATCTGCTTCCCTGAGTGCAAGAGCCTTGGGAAAGGACCGAGTTCTGGGCGTCTTGCTCCCGGAAAGAGACTCTTCAAGAGAGGCCGTTTTTGACGGTCTTCGGGTGTGTGAGTCAATTGGAATAAACTGTTTGAGGAAACCAATAACGAGAGCACTCAGAGCACTTGGAGCATACAAGCTTCAGCCACCTGCCGGTCTTTTTCCCAGGACTGTTCAGGAAAGATATGTGAAAAAGAAATGGAGCCAATACGAGAAGGAAGAAGACGTCTTTATCATGGACTTGCTCAACAGGGGTGACGACAGATTCAGAAGGGGGCTTGCATTCTACAGGGCAAAGAACCGGATGAGAATGTGTAAGCTCTATCTGGAAGCAGAATGTCGGGGATTCTCCGTGCTTGGGGCAACTAACAAGACAGAGTACTACATGGGACTCTACGTTAAGTGGGGTGACGAAGCGGTCGACATAGAGCCGATAATGCACCTCTTCAAAAGCGAAGTCATTGAGATAGCGAAGGAATTGGAGATACCCCAAGAGATCATCACGAAAGCCCCTTCGGCAGATCTGATTCCCGGGATGGCTGATCAGGACATACTGAAGATCGGTTATGATGAGCTGGATTCTGTTCTTCGGCAGATAGAAAACGGTACGGCACCAGATAAAGAACCTCACAAGCGAATCAGAAGAATAATATGTGCCGCAGGTCACAGAAGACTAAAGGCACTGAACCTGCTCCTGAGGAATTCACGATAGCCTACTCCACTCTGGTGACCTTGCTTGCATACACTCCTTCTCCGGGATCATATCCGGCCTTTTTTGCCAATGTCTCCGCTGCCTTCTGAAAAGGCATGAGGAATACCAGGGGCGCTAGCTCTTCGGTAAGACCCTCCCCGACAAGCAATGTCAGTATTTGTGAGGTGCGCTCCTTCTCAGCATTGGTGAGCATCGAGACTCGACACTTGCCGGATAACTCATTCGCAAGCTTTTCCATGAGATCTGAGGTTTTTCCCTCAGGATTGAGCAGGATGACTAGGGGGTCGCTCTCAAGAAGTTCAAGAGGACCGTGCCGGAAGGCTCCGCCTGAGAAGACTGCCATATTCATTTTTGGAACTTCTGCGAACATGAGTCTAATCATTTCAGCAACACCCAGAGAAAAACCCCGTCCAACGATTATGGGCAACCTGCTGGTCTCCAGGTAATCAGTCAGGGTATCTGCATCTGTTTTGACGGCTTTTTCAGCGCATATGACAAACCGACTCAACGGGAGTTCCTCGCTTGCCCATTCGGCAGCAAGAATGAGCAGGAGAAGAACAGTGTTTACGAAAGTTTTTGAAGCACCCATTGCGCGTTCTTTTCCAGCAAGGATTTCGAAGACCCTGTCTCGCGAAAAGAGCGCTGCGGATTTTGACTCAGGATTGTTAGTTACGAGAATGGCTTTCTCCAGAAAAGCAGGGTGTTTCTCCAGGAGATTGATCAGTTCAGCACTCTCCCCAGATTGGCTTACGAAGATTACCGTTTCATGTTTTTTCACCGCGTAGTCTGTTTCGTACCATACAAGCTCCGACAACTCGGAGACTTCTGCACCGAATCCCCTGGATTTCAGAAATAGGGCAGCGGGCCTGCATGCATGGAGAGATGCGCCCATTCCAGCGAAAAGCACTCTTCCTTGAGTCAGTTTTCTTGCCTTCTCCCGAATGACGCCGACGTGATCTATGAGATCTTTTGCTGCCTGAGGTTGTTCAACTACATCCTGCCAGAATTTGGACACAAAGATCGCCTCCCGTACAATGTTTGACTCTCCAATTGTAACCCGAAATCGGTGTCGCTGTCACAATGACTGATGAGTTCAATGTTTCAGATACATAGAGCGATTGCGATCTTCTCAGGTTACCATAGTGATATGGATGTGATAACCTAGGTTCGAACCACATCACAATCGCCTGGGAGGAAAAGAGATAATGAAACGTTTTGATGTTGCCGTCGTTGGAGCTGTAGGTGTAGACACCTACGTGTTTTTCTCAGGGACTGATATTGACTTCTCCGTGGAAGGACAATTCAGTGAGAACCTTGACTGTGTAGGACTTTCGGGCGGGTATTCAAGCATAAGCTTTGCAAGACTGCGTTGCAGGACAGCGGTAATTGGATTTGTCGGTGACGACCATAACGGCAAGTTTGTAAGAGAGAGCCTTGAATCACAGGGGATAAACACCGAAGCACTCTTAATTGACCCTTGCGGTACCAAGAGAAGTGTGAACTTCATGTACAGTGATGGTAGGAGAAGGAGCTTCTACGACAGCAAGGGGTCCATGACGACCATACCCGACACTGAGAAATCAACCGCAGTCATCGTAGAGGCGAGACTTGCACATGTGAGCATGGTGAACTGGACGAGATACTTGCTTCCGCGTATCAGAGAGCTGGGACTTACGATTTCCTGTGATCTCCAGGATATAGTCGATCCTGAAGATGATTACAGAAGGGACTTCATTGAGTATGCTGATGTACTGTTTTTTTCATCTGTCAACAAAGACAACCCTGAGCCAATAATCGAGAAGTACCTTTCTGTCGACTCTGAGAAGATCATCGTCGCAGGGATGGGAAAGAACGGTTGCGCATTGGGGACAAAAGAGGGAATAAGGCGATTTCCTTCAGTTGAATTCGGGCCTCCGGTAGTTGATACAACAGGCGCTGGTGATTCACTGGCAGCGGGATTTCTGACAAGCAGATACTTCCATGGGTATTCGCTTGAAGAGTCAATTCTCAGAGGACAGATTGCTGCCAGATTTGCATGCTCAGTAAAAGGTGATAGTTCGAGGCTTATAGAAGCCAGACAACTAGACGCTGCTTTTCGAAAGCTCGGCAACTACGGACACAAGACCAGTTCTGCCTGACTGGGTTTTCGAGAGTAAGCTGAAGCAGTCAATCTTGTTTCTTGAAGAAAGAAATCGATCTGTCCCAGGTCCGTTCTGCCTCCGTGCTGAAATAGCATGCAGGAAGCTCTCCTCTCTTTCTGTGATAATGCAAGCACTCACAACACTTTCCTTTTCTGGGGCATCCGGAGTAAGTGCAGTTGCAAAGCTCCTGGTTTTCTTTCAGGTTGGGGCATTTCAAAGTAATCTCTCCTTCCTCGGCTCACTCATAATGTTATCATATACGGACGTTCACGCCGACAATACCGAAAAGCGGCTCTCAACGAACAAGGTGCTCGTTGTTCAACCAAGAGACAGAGTGCGGATTGTTTCTTCTGCAGATTTTTAGACAAGCTCCGTTTCAGAAGAATCTCTTATGGTTGAATGTCCGGTGGTTCCAGTTTATAATCAGTGTACACCATGCTAGGCGGGGAGCTGGCGGTTCCCTGTACTCGAAAGCCGCCATACGCGAGGCCGAACGCCTCCAGAGGCACATTGGTTCGGTAATCGGCAAAGTGGAAGGTGTTGAAGGCCGAGTCTCACGCAACGGAACCCCGTGAATTTGGTCAGGTCCGGAAGGAAGCAGCCATAAGCGGGTTAACCGTGTGCCGTGAGGTAGCTCGGACGGAGCTGGAAGCTTTGTTAGACCCGGGTCAGTGTTTCGAAGGAGGATGCATGGTGTGTTCTTCAGTATGATGCTTTTCCAAACAACACAGACTTGATCATCTTTCTACTCAAGACTCTCACAACACGTGTTTTCCCGCGAAGTGTTCAATTCTGCTCCAGGAAGAAGTGACGTTGCGCTCAGGTAAGAGGCAAGCTTTCCTATGAAGGGCTTTCAACGATCTTTCAAATCAGTCTGATTGTAATAAGATTCGCGAAGCTGTGATAACAGCATGACAAGTCCCGCAAAGGATCGATAAGGCTTCGGTAATACACTTTTGAAAACAATTACAGGAAAAGGGATCACAACGTCAATTCAGCAAGGAGTTTCAGAGGGTCAACAGTTGCATTTCCCCTGGCAGAAGTGATAGAATAATGTCATAGACTAGTTTATGCTTAGGGGGGTGATAACGTGAATAAGAAAGAACTGATTGCCGAACTCGCTGCAAGAAAGAACGTAACAAAGAAGCTTGCTACTGACATCCTGGATGGATTTGTGGAGCTGGTCGGCGAGAGTCTCGCAAGAAATGAGGAAGTAAAACTGGTAGGATTCGGTACCTTTGAGGTTGCGTCCAGAAAGCCCAGGAAAGGCGTTAACCCCAGGACCAAGATGCCGATACAGATACCGGGGGGTAAGGTTCCTAAGTTCCGTCCAGGCAAGGAGCTAAAAGAAAAAGTCAAGTAAGCTGAAAGGAAACGGTGGGGTCATCCCACCGTTTCTTTTGTCCATTTGATTATCTCCTGTACAGCTTGTCTATTGCCAATGACTTCGAGTAGTTCTTCTCGTGATGCTTTTCTGATGCCTGCCACACTTCCAAAAGCCTTTATGAGTTTCTGTTTTCTTTTTGGACCAATGCCGGGAATATCATCAAGTGCCGATCGAGAGATCCTTCTTTCTCGAAGAATTCGGTGGTAGTTAACCGCAAACCTGTGCGATTCATCACGCACGGCAGCAAGGAGCCGGTGGACGGGGTGATCAGCAGTCAAGTGGATTCTGTCACGTCTGTCTGGAAAAACGATTTCTTCCCTTTCTTTGGCGATTCCTACAAAATCAACCGTCTCGGCATCTATATCGATAAGGGCCTTTTTTACCGCGCGGAGTTGGGGTTCTCCCCCGTCTATTAGTAGTAGATCCGGGAGTTCATGCTTCGAGTACCTTCGTCTAACGACCAGAGCAAGAGCATCAAAATCGTTGGGTTCCGAAAGGTGTCTTATGTTGTATCTTCGGTATTCATCCTTCTTCGGGCTACCATTTTCGAAGACTACCACTGAACCGGTTGTCATCATACCCTGTGTGTGAGATATATCTATGCCTTCTATATGTCTTGGTAGCCTCGATAATCCAAGGATTTTCTGACACTGCTTCAGGGCAGATGATGAGGCAAGTCTCACCTTTAGCTCGTTGTCTATGTTCTCATAAGCGATTTTCAAAAGCCTTCTATCTTCCTCGGTCTGTGGTTCTCCAAGATAGTCAAAGTCTTCTTCAAGCGCCCTGATATGCCCTGCCTTCATACTTGCGACTATAAGACGCGAAGGTTTTCGATGTTTTTTTGCATAGTAAAACTGGGTGACGAAATCCACAACTGATCCCTGGGGAAAATCGTAAACCAGTTTCCCCAGTAGCATTCCTCCCCTCACCTCCAGTAACGCAGCGAGTCCGGAAGATATAGCGAGGACATCAGTCGAACGCACTTCAGTGCCTTCAACAGCTTGAAAAGAGTATACTCTGTCCATAGAAGAAAGAATATCCCTTATTTCCCTGGCACGTTCGTATTGCTTAAGCTTGGCGAGGTGGAGCATTCGATCTTCAAGCTTTTCACGGATCTCCGCAACATCGCCATCCAAAAAACTACAAAGCCTTTGCAGCTCTTCCCTGTAATTTCTACTCGAAATCTTCCCTGCGCAAGGAGCGGAGCACATGCCAAGATGGTAGAGAAAGCACGGCCTCTTGATTTTTCCGAGATCTCTGGAGCAACTCCTGACCTTGAATGTCCTAAGCAGCAACTCCAGAAGCCTTCTGATGAGGCTTGCGGTTGTGTATGGTCCGTAGTATGTACCTTTGTGTTCCCTTGTCCTTGTGATGGAGATGTAGGGGAATTCATCGTCAGAGATGAAGATATACGGATAAGTCCTGGAATCCTTGAGAAGGACGTTAAAAAGTGGTTTGTTCTCGAAAATTAGGTTTGCTTCGAGTAGAATAGCTTCTCTCTCCGTGGTTACAGCGATGAAGTCCAGCAAGTCTGCCTGTTCTACGATGCGTCTTGCTTTTTCGTTTCTTCTCCAGGTCGATTCCCTGAAGTACGATTGGACCCTCTTCCGAATATCGTTTGCCTTGCCAACGTAGATGTACTGTCCGGAGCTGTCTTTGAATATGTAGACGCCCGGAGAACGCGGAAGGAGGTCGACCTTATTCCGGAGTTGCCCGTTCAAATTCTACAGCTCCTTTACATAGAATCTCTTCATGACACTCCCAATGTCTTAGCATTTCCAGAACAGTTTTTCCGACAGGGTTGTCTACACCGCATAGCAGATTAGCAACATGCATATGAAGGCATTTCACATGAGAGAGTTTGGAAACCCCTCCTATCCCCCTGTCACGGATAGCTGAGAAGAACCATCGAGCTGCCCCGATTCTATGAAGCTCTTTCCTTATAAGTATGGCAGTTGTGTGATGGGCATCCTGATATGCCTTTCTATAATCATCCTCCTTGGCCAACCTTTCTTCGATATCTCTTACTAGACCCGCCGCTTCGAGTCTCGATATTGCCCTATGCAAGAACGGACAGGTAAGCCAGTGAATAGTCGGAAACGGTTTTCCCCTAACAATAGGAGACGTCAAGATACTTGAAGGATAGCTCCAGGTGCATCTTGCGCAGATCGAGAATTCGCTGTCTACATTGCGTCCAAGCTGCCATTCGATTACCTTCTTGTCAGAATTGATGCTATCCAGCCACCTTCTCTCAGCGTCTCTTTAACTGCAAACAATCCAGAGAACTCTCTGTGAACTTTTTCTTCGTTGTCTTCCATTATTCCCGAGATGATGAAGCTACCGTCCTCAACAAGATGTAAGGCAACTGCCAGGTAGATTTCACAGAGAAGCTGTTCGGTGAGGTTTGCGACAACAATGTCGAACTCCTCTTCTGTCTTCAGGCAAGACAGAAGATCTGATTTCCTTACCTCCATCTGAATACGGTTCAGTCCAGCGATTTCCTCAGCCTTTTCCACAGCAAGAGGGTCGTTATCGACTGCAAGAACACTCTTTGCTCCAAGGAGAACTGCGGCCGCTGACAGGATGCCCGAACCGCAGCCAACGTCAAGAACCCTCTTGCCATGAGGATCAGTGGTCTCAAGCAATCTGGCAGCCAATCTTGTGCTCTCATGAGTTCCCGTGCCGAAGGCAAGCCCGGGTATCAGGTATAGCGCTCCTTCTGCTTTGTTCTCAGGCGGTTCTTCTACGGGCACAACCCTCAATCTTGTTGTGAGTGCAATCGGTCGAAGAGAATCCTTCCATTTCCTGATCCATTCTTCAGGGCTAACATGGTTTTCCAGTTTCTGAAGCGGCGTCTGAGACAACCAGTTCGGTAGTTCTTCCTGAGGTGTTATGAACACGTGAATCGAAAGGTTCTTCCCTTCACATCCTTCTTCGAAGTAGTAATTGCCAAACTGTTCAAAATAGGCGATGTCTTCGATCATCTCTTTTTGCTCTTCAGAAACGACACCTGCATAATGGACATATTCTATCAGTGTGTACACCTCCACCTTCATTATATTCCATTTCTTCTGCTCGTTCAGTATGGATGTCGATCTCAAAGGGGTGATACAATAGACAAACAGGAGTGATCAGGCTTGGATAACAGGTCATTTAGGAAAAAACTCGAACAACTTGCAGAAGACGCAGGAAATCCTCTGGACAGAGATTACCTTGAGCGCATCAGGTCACTGAATCCTGAGATAAACGCTTTCACTGAGTACAAAACTGCTCTGGAGAATCCCTCAAACGGGCCCTTGAAGAACATTCCCTTCGCTGTGAAAGACAATATGCATGCTGTCGGATTTCGGACAACATGTGGAAGCAGAATTCTTCAGGACTATGAGTCTCCTTATGATGCAACTGTAATTAGGAGACTTAAAAAAGCAGGGGCGCTTCTTGTTGGAAAGACAAACATGGACGAATTTGCCATGGGTTCATCTACCGAGCACTCTGTACAAGGTGTTACAAAAAATCCCTGGGATACTGAGAGAATCTCGGGAGGCAGCAGCGGTGGGAGTGCTTCTGCTGTAAGTGCTGCACTCGTGCCTTTTGCGCTGGGCAGCGATACCGGAGGTTCTATAAGACAACCCGCGGCATTGTGCGGTACGGTTGGCTTCAAACCGACCTACGGAGTTGTGTCACGGTTCGGCCTCACTGCTTTTGCGTCTTCACTGGATCAGATCGGACCTTTGACCAGGTGCGTTGAAGATGCAAGAACCATTATGAGCATAATTGCAGGAGAGGATTCCCGTGATGCGACCACCCTGAAAGGAACGAGAAGTCTTTTTTTGCGGAAGCTCGAGCCTTCGATTGCGGGGAAGAAGTTCGCGGTGCCCATAGAGATTCTGGAATACGAAGGCCTGGAAAAACGCGTGTATGATTCCTTCATGGATATGGTAGAAAGAATCAGGCAAGAAGGGGGGATAGTGGATGAAGTTTCCATTCCTTCCGTAAAATACGTTGTGGCTGTCTACTATCTGATTGCTCCAGCAGAAGCGAGCTCAAATCTGGCACGATACGAAGGTGCCAGATTTGGCTTCTCCGATCCCTCGCCAAACTATGCAGCGCTGGTGAAGCACACCAGGGAGAAAGGCTTTGGCGAAGAGGTGAAAAGGCGCATACTCCTGGGTACATTCACTCTCAGTTCTGCCTATTACGAAGCCTACTACAGCAAGGCTTTGCGGGTAAGAAGACTGCTGAACAAGGAGCTTTCAGATATCTTCTCTCAGTACAACTATCTGATCAACCCAACATGCCCTGTGATAGCGCCGAAAATCGGAGAGATCACCGATCCTCTCGTTTTCTATCTTATGGACATATACACGATTGCGGCAAACCTTTCGGGACTACCTGCTGCATCGGTTCCTTCGTGTTCGGTCAATAAAATGCCGGTAGGTTTTCAGATCGTCGGCCCAAGGATGAAAGATATGGAGGTGCTCGACTTGGCAGCTGCCGTGGAATCAATCTCTCCTTTTTTCGAACATGGACTCGCGCCCATTCCGGAAAGGTGGTCTGCATAATGCTTCAGGCAGTCATCGGTCTTGAGATACACGCTCAACTCTTGACCGTTACAAAGGCATTCTGTTCATGTTCCGCCGAAACATTCGGGGAGACAGTGAATTCTGCGGTCTGTCCTGTATGTACTGGTCAACCCGGCACGTTGCCGATACTCGGAAATGGAACAGTGAAGCTTTCGCTGATGGCAGCGCTTGCATTTAACTGCAGAATAAACAGGCGCTCCTTTTTCGACAGGAAGAACTACTTCTATCCTGATCTTCCGAAGGGATACCAGATTACGCAGTACTTCCGTCCCCTTGCCGAGCAAGGTTTCATAGATGTGAGACTCGGCAATGGGCAGAAACGCCGTGTTCGTATCAACAGAATCCACATTGAAGAAGACGCGGGTAAGACAATTCATGAAGGAGCATCATCCATTGCTGCTTCAAGGGATCGCGGTGGAACACTCGTCGATCTGAACAGATGTGGTATCCCTCTCGCAGAGATTGTTACGGAGCCGGATATTACATCTCCTCGTGAAGCACGTCTGACCATGGAGACGATTCGCGATATCCTCAGATATATGAGTGTGTGTTCCGGGGATATGGAGAAGGGTGACCTTAGATGCGATGCAAACATCTCTGTTGTAGACACTGAGGATGGGAAGTCTTCTCAGAGAGTTGAGGTGAAAAATATAAACTCTTTCAGGTTTGTAGAGAAAGCTCTAGAGTTCGAATTTGAGCGGATTTCCGAGGCGATGAGAAAGGGTCATCAGATAACGAAAGAAACCAGGACCTGGGATTTCGCTTCCAGGACGACAATATCTATGAGGACGAAGGAGGAGGAAAGTGACTACAGATACTTTCCCGAGCCCGATCTTCCCCCGCTGGAAGTCAGTGAAAACCTCATAGACAAAACCAGGCGGGAGATTCCGGAAATGCCTGATCGGAAAACGGATCGATTCATTGCTGAATACGGATTGCCTGAGCATGATTCTACCGTGTTGAGTGCAGACAGGGAACTGTCTGACTTCTTCGAAAGGGCCGCCGGCCTAACGGGTAAACCCAAGGAAACTGCGAACTGGATGATGGGTGAGCTGATCAGGATACTCAAGGAACAGGGATTGACTATAGGACAGACACTTCTGAAACCTGAGCACATGGCAGATCTTCTTGATCTTCTGGATTCGGGCAAGATTTCTTCGAACAATGCAAAGGAGATCTTCCCTGACGTTGTTACTACGGGCGTTATGCCTTCGGAAATTGCTGAAGAGAAAGGTCTACATCAGGTGGATGACGAAGCGGAGATTGAAGTGGCCATCCGCGAAGCAATGAGTGCAAATCCCAAAGCAGTCGACCAGTATCGTTCGGGGAAGAAAGGTGTTCTCAGCTATTTCATAGGAGCGGTTATGAAGAAGACCAGGGGACGTGCAGATCCCTCAATTGTGAACGAAGTAGCCAGGAGGTTGTTGGAAAATGAGTAAGATCAGATTCTTGGCTGTGGTGACGTTCCTCGTTCTTGGTCTAGGGATGGTTTTTGGTTTTGAGGCAGGCTTCCGTCTCGCAAACCTAGATTGGTCCACAAGAATGGCTTTGCCATTATATGGAGGAGTCTCTTTGAGTTTGGGAGTGAGCGGAAGTGACGCTCAACTTGGTATGACATACACCGACACCTGGGATGAGTACACACGCGGCTTTTTCCGTATCAAGACACATGAAGGAAGATTCCATGGAGGAATCTATCTGGGGGCTACCGGCATCAGTCTTCTGGCTGAGTACTCATCGAGCATCTTCACGCCGCCCGTATTCTCTCATACCTACCTTGAGTCGATGGTGAGCACCAGTGGAGAGTATTCTCTCTATACCAGGGCTTGGTACAGAATTCCCCTGGGCAACCTGAATAGCGGTGCCCATGTGCTGAGCTATATATCACCAGGATTCAGATTCACTGATTTTGGAGCTTACCTGTATGCCAACGAGTTCGAGCGGAGCTTCAGGCTCAGAGCAGTCGGATCAGTTGTGATGGCCACGGTCGATCTTTCCACACAGGACAGTCTGGGAGAGATCGGTTACGGGCTCGGTGTAGGTATGAATTACCAGAGCTTCAAAGTGGGAGTTGCCATGTCAGGAAACATGGTCGCCGCTCTGAATGGCTTCAAAATCGTTGTCTCTCCTGCCATTTGTGTCAGGCTTGACACAGTGGAGTCTCAGTTCATGGTTACCAAACTGGGAACAGACAACTCACTCTCGTTGGGATTAACGATGGACGGATTCAAGATCAACTCCTTTTTCTTGCGATTAAGTCTGCAATGAATAATGCCCTTTATGTTCATTTTCCTTTCTGCATGAGGAAGTGCAGTTACTGCGATTTTGACACGGTTCCCTACAACGAAGATTCAGTTGACGAGTATCAAGAACACTTGCTCAAAGAGATAAGCCTTTGGGCAGAATATGATGTTGGCACTGTGAAGACGATGTATATCGGTGGTGGTTCCCCATCGTTATGGCCCGGAAGAAAGCTCCACAGGTTTCTTGACAGACTGCAGAAGCAGCTGGATTTCTCTCCTGTCGAATTCACACTGGAATGCAACCCCCAGGAGCTAATCGATGAAAACCTTTCTTGCTGGGAAACTCTTGGGGTTGACCGGCTGAGCGTTGGCATACAGAGTTCGGAGAGGAGAATACTAAGAAGCGCAAACAGAGAGGCCCCCGCGGATCTTCTGTACAGACTGGTCAAGGCTCGAGAAAGGTTTTCCAATGTGAATCTTGATTTCATACTTGGACTCCCCGGTGAGTGTATTAAGAGCGTATGTGGGAATCTTGAGACTATCAAAGCGATAGGACCGAACCATGTATCCTATTACATGCTCGATAAAGATGGTGACAGCGATTTGATGAGGCTTTATCACAGTGGTAGAATTGAACTGTTGGGCACAGAGCGGGTAAATCAACTGCATGACCGGATCCTGGAAAAGATGTGTGCAATGGGTTACGATCGATACGAGGTCTCTTCATGGCAGAGAAAGGGCAGCGAGTGTCTGCACAATCTGGCATATTGGAAGAACGCAGACTACATAGGCATAGGCATTGCTGCCGGCGGACATTTCGGTAGAACGAGGTATGTGAACACTTCAGATATTGCAGACTATTATGATTTGCTCGGCAAGCGAAACTTCCCGCGCGATTCTTCAAAATGCAACACCCCGTGCGAGGAGTTTCTTGAGACACTCTTCATGGGCTTGAGGCTGGTCAAGGGAGTTGATCTCGCGGAAGTCCTGAAGGACAAAGCCGATAACGTGCCTCGGATCAAGGAGATCCTCGTCAAGGTTTTCGGGCCCAATATGGTTTTCGAAGACTCGAAAGTAAGGTTCACATCCGAAGGGCTGGATCTGACAGGACGATTGTTTGCTGGTCTGAGCGAATACAGGGAGGAGATCACTAGTGTTTTCAGCTCACGAGATACTTAGAATTGCCGTGGATATTGAACGAGAAGGAAGGGATTTCTATTCTTCGCTTGCTGATGCTGCTGCAAAAGAGGAGGTTTCCGCCGTTTTCAGATACCTTGCAGGACAGGAGCAGGATCATGCTGAGACCTTCGAAGATCTGCTTAGACGATTTAGGGAGGAAGAGAAGGATCTTATTAACTGGGATGAAGCAAGTGGATACCTGAAGAGCTTTAGCAGGCATAAGGTGTTCCCGAACGCTGAAAGTGTTCTTGGAACACTTTCAGCTGCGCCTGTGAAAGAGGTCATTGATTTCGCTGTGGATATCGAGAAGGAAACGGTGATTTTCTACTACGAAATCCTTGAAATCCTTAATGATAAAGATGCACGTGATTCAATTAGAAAGATAATTGAAGAAGAGAAGAAGCACATTGTCCTCCTACGAAAGCTTCTTGATTAGTATTATGAGAAGCAAGCAGATTGAGGATTTTCTGAAGACCTTTCGTGTGACCAACACGGAACAAAGGACAAGGGAAAGCTGGGAAAGCTACTTCATAAAGCTGGCGCATCTGATCAAGGAGAGATCATCCTGCCATCATCGACAGGTCGGTGCAGTAATTGTGAAAGAAAATCGTATTCTGGCCACAGGGTATAATCAACCACCTTCCGGATTCCCCCATTGTAACGAGATAGAATGTATCAGGGATGCACTTGGTATCAAGCCTGGAGAAAACCAGGAAATATGCTATGCTGCCCATGCTGAGCAGAATGCAATATCCCAGGCGTCGAAATTTGGGATCTCAACACGGGGAGCTACAATCTTCTTAACTCACAAACCATGTTCCGTCTGTGCACGTCTGATTATTAACGCCGGTATCAGCAGAGTAGTCTACTCTGAGGGGTATCCCGATCCCCTGACCGAGTTCTTGTTCGAGAAGACAGGTGTTATTGTAACGTTTTTCGACAGTGGAATCGAGGAGGTTATCTGATGGCGGTCTCGAGATTGGCGAAATACCTGAGACAGGACAGGCTACCACATGTATGGTGCCCTGGATGCGGTAATGGGATAGTGATGAAGGCCTTTGTCGATGCTGTCGATCGGGAAGGGCTTGATCCTGACAGGGTTGCAATTGTGTCCGGAATAGGGTGTTCCTCTCGAGTTACGGGATATCTGAACTTCAGCACGATGCATACGTTACACGGACGTGCAGTAGCTTTCGGAACCGGTGTCAAACTTGCTCGCCCCGAGTTCAATGTCATAGTTATGGGTGGCGACGGAGACATGCTTGCGATAGGAGGCAATCATTTTGTTCATGCGTGTCGACGTAACATGGATATGACAATGATCGTGTTCAACAACAACATATACGGCATGACCGGCGGACAGTATTCCCCGACCACTCCTTTCGGAAAAGTAGCATCTACATCGATCAGAGGCAATGTGGAGGATTCGTTTGACGTTGTAGACCTGGCAATTACCTCAGGAGCCACTTATGTTGCTCGATCGACGGTATTCCACTATAACCAGATGGTACGTCTTATTCAGAAAGCGCTGGAACACAGAGGAGCCGCCGTTGTTGAAATACTTACAAACTGCCACACCTATTATGGGCGATACAATGCCATGCCCGAGGCCACACGCCTTCTGCAGTTTTTCAAGGACAACGCAGTGACTATCGAGAAGTCTAAGAAAATGGAGGAAGAGGAGCTTACAGAGAAGATTGTGGTCGGTGAGTTCAGAAATATCGAGAAAGAGACCTATACCGAAAGATACGATCGTCTGGTGAAACAGAGTCTGGCGATGAGTCAGAAGGAGTGATGATATGGCCGTCAGGAATCCTAGATCGATAAGGATCTCAGGGATCGGTGGTCAGGGGAACATAGTCATGGGGATAATCCTCGCCGATGCTCTTGTGAGTCTGGGACACTGGGTCGTTCAGACTCAGTCTTACGGAGCACAGGTCAGAGGTGGGCTCTCCTACTGTGACGTTCTCTACAGTTCTGAACCCATCGATTACCCCATGGCCAATCAGTTTGGCGTAATCTACACAATGCATCAGGTGGGCATAAAGGCTCATGTGCCGCTTCTCAAGATGAACGGTGTTCTTATCGTAGACACTTCGTTCGTGAGTAGCATCCCGAAGGAAGCTTTTAGAGTAACCAGGAAAATAGTCACTAAACCTGTTACCACACTGGCCGAGCAGAAATTTGGCACGCCTCTTCCCGCAAATCTTGTGGGACTGGGGATAGTTGCAAAAGCCACGGGTTACGTAACCAAGGAAGCCCTAAGAGAAGCTATGAAGAAGCATATCAGGGAGAAATTCCACAAAATGAATGAAGAGGCCATCGATTATGGTCATTCTCTAATAGAAAGAGTATATAAGATCAGAGAAGAAAGACGCGAATTTGCTGGACAAGGTTTTGAATGAAGCGCTTTTGCAGGAAAAAAGACGTCGTTTTGTGTCTTTCCTTGTTGAGTTCATCACCTGAAGATCCTCGCGTACGATCCTACTACAGAATACACCCCTGACTTTCGAGCGGGTAGTCTCTCTTGTTGAGTGACCAGTGAGCCTCACGGATCGATGAACTGAAGGCACTGTCAGTAACGCCATAAACATGGAAGAGGCTTCTTAGCTCCCAGTGCAGGCTTGGCTTTTTCTGATGGGCTTCTTTGGCCCCTCGTTCGCTTACTGCCTGATTTTTGGTATAATCGTTATTGCTAATCTTTCTTTATTGTCTTCTTGGAGGTGGGTATAGGTGAAGCAGAAGTTGCTGCTTATCTTTCTGTTAGTTGTTTTCGTTCTGCAGATACCTGCTTATCAGCTTATCAGCTACAAAGTAAAGCCCGGAGATACTTTATACAACATTGCAAGGGACCACGGGATAAACATCTCCACTATTCTTGACTTCAACAACATCAACAACCCTCGAAATCTCAGAGCCGGATCTACCATTGTCTTCCCTCAGCCAGATGGCCTATTTTATACTGTGAAGCCGGGAGATTCGATGGCCTACATTGCGAAGTTGTTTTTTGCGCCTGTGGATCGCCTTTTGGCTGCAAATAGCATGTCCTCAAGGGATCTGATTCACCCGGGCCAGACAATTTTCGTTCCTGGCTCCATCATTAATATGTACCAGTACATCCCCGTATCGCGTGCGTACCGCTGGCCCGTATACGGACTCATCTCTTCCTACTATGGATGGAGGACCCACCCGATAAGCCGGGAAATGTCTTTCCACTCAGGGCTTGACATAGCAGCACCCCAAGGAGCCCCGATATTCGCAGCTGGTAGTGGAGTAGTGACATTCGTAGGAGATAACGGTGGATATGGTTTGATGGTGGAACTCGCCCATGACAATGGGATGAAGACCAGGTATGCACACATGAGTCACATCAGCGTCTACGAAGGTCAGAGAGTTCTTACCGGTTCATTGATCGGCAGGATCGGCTCGACAGGGCTGTCGACAGGTCCTCACCTCCACTTCGAAGTGCTCGACTCGGATTACCGTACTTTTGATCCACTCGGGCATCTTCCTGCAAGAGATCTTATGTATGTAGTGAGTACTCATGATCAGAAGACCAGTGCAGGCGGAAACTAATCTTCCGCTGCAGCTTATTCGCGTTTGAGGAATTCGCCCAGCACCTCGAGGATTTCTCTCGGTTCAAGTCTGTAGGGAGAGCCTTTGCCCTGGTAGAACCCGTGTTCTCTTATAAGGTGAATAGACAGATCTGAATATCTGAGTATTCTTGAGTTCTTATTGTTCTTCACCAAAGCGTCTATCTTCCTCGAGAGGTGACCATGACGGAATGGGCAAGGAACTACACCCCGGTTTTCGTCGACGGTTACAGTCAAGGTCTCACCTACTTGCACAGGATTACCAAAGCCCTTTCTTCCTTCTTTCATGATTCTCTCTAGGGGATCTGCGACTCCATGATGAGTCAATCCAAGCTTTTTCAGCTCAAGGAAGTCTTGCTCCATTATGTCAGATAATGGACGAGTATCGTCACCAAGAAACCCTGCCGCCGAAAGCCTTCCTGACTTCATGAGTTCCTGGATTCTGCTGAGATCGGGTTCTTGCTTCATAGGACCACCTCTCCGTGTTTCTGACAATGCTGTGCCGAATACTAGCTAACCGAACTTGTCAAAGAAGATCATGTCTTCTTGAACGCCATGTTTCTTGAGAACGCTGTTTACACATGCTTCAATCATTCCTGGGCTACCGCACAGGTATGCCTCTCTTTCACGATCCCCCTGTCTTGTGAGATACGAATCGAGTACATCTGTTATCAGACCAGTATCGCCTTTCCAGTCGCTGTCTTCTTCGGGTGCAGAAAGCGCTGGGACGTAGTGGAAATGCTCATGGTCTGCTTCAACTCTCCGGAAAAGCTCTGTATACATGAGGTCCGCAACACCTCGAGCTCCGAAGAAGAAGTATGTTTCTCGCTCAATACCGGTTCTGAGCATTTCTTGAACAATTGATTTGATCGGGGCCATACCGGAGCCTCCGGCCACGAATATTATGTCTGCAGACGACTCCCTCAGATAGAATTCTCCAAACGAACCCAGTATAGTCAGCTGTTCGTCTTTCTTCATGTGCTTATGAATATAGGTTGTAGCAGCGCCATTGGGAACCAATCTTACAAGCAGCTGGATAACCTTCCTCTGAAAGGGCGGAGATGAAATCGAGTACGCTCGCATTGTGGATTCCCTTATCTTGTCGTACGGCGGAACAATTAGCTGCACATATTGTCCCGCCTTGAACTCAATATCCTTTTCCAGCATAAGGTTCAGTTCCTTGATATCGTACGTCACGTCACAAAGACTGATTACCCTGGCTTTGAACTCCCCTATGTTGAACAGCTCTTCAGGTATCTCAATATTGGTGTCTTTCTTCACCTTTATCTGGCATGAAAGCCTTACTCCAGATTCTGCCTCTTCTTTGTTCAGATAGGTGATCTCCGTTGGAAAGACCGGTCCTATGTCGGTCAGTACCCTGACTTTGCATAACCCGCAACTGCCTTTTCCTCCACATGCAGAAGGAACGAATATCTTCTCAGATGCTAGCGTTGAAAGCAGCGTAGCACCACCGTCGACTTCGATCTCCCTTTTCTTGTTTATCGTAACCTTGACCCTTCCATAATTGTTGACAAGGGCGTCAGAAAGGTTCAGAAGAGCCGATAGAACGGCAGCGATTCCACTTATGACAACTATTGTGACCATCACTTCGGCGATCATATGGTGCTCACCTCATCATCTGACGGGGACCATTCCGGAAAACCCGATGAACGCCATTGCCATAATGCCGATTATTATCAGGGTGATCCCCGTCCCGTTTAGCTGTGGTGGAATGTCTTTTTCTCGCAATCTTCCCCTGATCGCAGCTAGTGCAATGATTGCTAACCACCATCCCGCTCCAGACCCGAAGCCGAAGAGTAGCCCCTGCATGGCTGAGTAATCTCTGATTATCATGAAAAGCACACCACCGAGTATCGCGCAGTTTACCGTAATCAGGGGCAGGAATATTCCAAGGCTTATATACAGCGCCGGGGAAAAGCGGTCAATGACCATCTCAAGAAGTTGAACAAATGCAGCAATCACCACTATGAAAACTATGAAACGCAGATACTCAAGGCCAAGTGGCACCAGGACGTAGTAGTAAACGAAATGGTTCAGCACCGATGTAAATGTCAGAACGAAAGTAACGGCAAGCCCCAGTCCATTTGCAGTCTTCAGGTCTCTGGAGACTGCTATGAAAGAACACATACCAAGGAAGTTGCTCAGAATCATGTTACTCGTTAGTGCTGCTGCTATCATGATCACGAAAGGATTCAGTCCTACACCCATCAGATCACCGCTTCCCCGGTTTCTTGTTGAACGGGGTTCGGGCTATCCAGATGATCAAGGCCATAACAAAAAAGGCGCTAGGTGGCATTATCATTATGGTCCAGGTAGTTGAGGTTTCTGGTAGCAACCTCACGCCGTAGATACTGCCAAAACCAAGCAACTCTCTCACAAACGCGATCATCAGGATCACCAGACCATAGCCAATACCTGATGATACTCCGTCAATAAATGAATCCATTGGGCCGTGAGATTGTGCATAAGCTTCGGCTCGTCCCATTATTATGCAATTCGTTATGATAAGACCAACATAGGGCCCCAGAGCGCGACTGACATCTGGAAGGTATGCTTTGAGGAAGGTGTCAACCATTACAACATACGACGCGATTATCAGAACTTGGATAATCATCCGGACGTTTCTTGGTGTCCGGTTCCTAAGGAACGAAACGGTCAGTGAAGAAAGACCGGTTACAAAGACAAGACCTATGGCCATAATTGAGGTGTTTATGAGATCGTTGGTAACTGCGAGAACCGAACAAATACCAAGAATCTGAACAAGAACAGGGTTGTTCTTCCAGAGATTCTCAACAAAACCTTTCTTATCAGCCATCTTCTTCACCCAGTATTCTAACGACCTCAGGCAGGACATCGTTGATTGCTTTGTTGATAAGTCCCTGAATCGATTCTGATGTCCCCGTAGCTCCCGTTATGGCTCTTATCTGTGATTTCTCCTTCGAGGCCTCCTCAATTCTTATTACAGATATTCTTGCAGCTGGTTCATCCGAAACTACCAGGCCTCTGAATTGATCCTTGAATTGAGTTTCGTCAATTCTTCCTCCGAGACCAGGTGTTTCTGAGTGCTCAAAGAAGTCTATCCCCGCTATTCTCGCAAATCCCTCTTCTAAAGCCACAGCAGCAGTGATTGTCCCCCAGACGCCAGGACTTGAGACGAGAAAAGCAATCATCCTCTTGTCTGTATCATCTGCAACATAAATATCCCTTTCTGGATGCTCGATTACGTTGATGTTCTCTGAAAACAGTTGAGCAATCTCTGAGCGCTTCGGTGGCATTTCTGGATCGATAAGCCCCACAGCGTGTAGTATAGATGACTGAAGCCGAATCTCCTCGTTCTCAATGATCCGAGATCTAGTGACTACATTCAGCGTAGCCAGGGCCGTAACAAACAGGGCGGATATCACGAAGGTGTATAAAACGCCACCGATCCTGGAATTCATCGTTTCACCTTCTTTGTTTCTATTCTGTCCAGAAGTGGTGCAAAAGTATTACCAATTAAGAGCGCAAACATGAACCCTGCTCCGAACAATGAAAACGTTCCAATAAGCACGGTCAAACTTCCGATTATCGCACCGTAGAGCAGTTTTGCTCTCTTCTTTCTCGGAGCGCTCACAGGATCTGTTGCCATGAAAACTGTACCAAATAGAAGACTTCCTCCGGTGACAAAAGCAATGGGGTCCACCGAAGATGCTCCTGCAAGGAAAAGAATGGCAGATAATACAACTGCGCTGGATACTGTCGATGCCATAATCTTCAGAGAAGCTGTTTTGGTTATCACAAGATAAACTGCAGCGAGTATTATCAACCACTTGGCCGTCTCACCCGCCGACCCGGCAATGTTTCCCAGAAACATGTCAACCCTCGAAACGCTCTCGCCGAAGCGTATTAGATCAATGGGGGTTGCTCCACTAAGTAGTTCAGGAGAAACGAGCCAGGCGAAGAACCCCTGCCCCCATTGTTCTGCGGCCTGTGTCCACTGTACGGTCATGCTTACTGGGAAGCTGATATAGATGAATACCCTACCAACCATTGCGGGGTTGTAGATATTCCTCCCGAATCCTCCAAAAGCCATCTTCGCAAACGCCACTGCAAAAACAATTCCCACCAGTGCGATCCAGAAAGGTACCGCCGGAGGAATTATCAGTGCATAAAGCGCTCCTGTGACAAAGACCGCTTCACTTACGGGTTTTCCTTTCCTGGATTCGAACAGGTACTCAATCACCACCGCGGCCAAAACGGTCAAGAAGGTCATGAAAAGGACCCTTAGTCCGAAATTACCTACGGCAAATATGATGATCGGTACAAGCGCGTAGAGGACTCTTCGCATGTTCGGCTGTTTCATGAACAGTCTTCTTGCCATAGTTTCCTCCAAGAAGCTTGACTATTATTATGGTCATGCTCTATAATGTTTTTGAGGTGATAAGTTGCCACATCTACACGAACTCAACTTCTACTCCGTTGCGGATACCAAGGCCCACCTTTCGAGGGTGATCGATGAAACAGCTTGCGGTGACTCAATTATAACAAAGAATGGTATTCCGACAGCAGTGATAATGAACTATGAAAAGTACGTGAGGGTAAACAAGTTCTTGGAGCAGGTATTTGATCTTTACCTGATAGATGTTGGTGAAAAGGCTTTCGATAAGAGTATTCTGGATCTTATTGTCGAGATTGACGAAGAATGATGGAGGTGTATTGATGGCTGAAGTGTTGCTTGAGAAGATTGGGAAGGTTTTCCCGAACGGATTCAGAGCGGTCGCGGACGTGAACGTAGAAGTCGAGGACAAGGAGTTCGTGGTTCTTGTAGGTCCTTCTGGTTGCGGGAAGACTACGACACTGAGGATGATCGCGGGACTGGAAGAGATCACGGAAGGAACGATCAAGATTGGACATAAGGTTGTCAATGATGTTGAACCTAAGGACCGTGATATTGCAATGGTTTTCCAGAACTATGCTCTGTATCCTCATATGAGTGTTTACGAAAACATGGCTTTCGGATTGAAGCTCCGAAAGACCCCTAAGGCAGAGATCAAGAAGAGAGTGGATGAAGCAGCAAGAATTCTAGGAATTGGGCAGCTACTCGATCGAAAACCCAAACAGCTTTCTGGAGGGCAGCGACAGAGAGTGGCCGTCGGGCGTGCAATCGTGAGAAACCCCAAGGTCTTCTTGTTTGACGAGCCCCTTTCCAACCTCGATGCCAAGCTAAGGGTTCAGATGAGAGCCGAATTGAAGAGGTTACATCAGAATCTCGAAGCCACGATTGTTTATGTTACTCATGACCAGGTCGAAGCAATGACGATGGCCGACAAGATAGTCATCATGAAGGACGGGATCATCCAGCAAATAGGAGATCCTTATACTGTCTACTTCGAGCCGAGGAATCTGTTTGTTGCCGGCTTCATCGGCACCCCCGCAATGAACTTCATGAACGGAAAGCTCAGACGCCAGGACGGCAAGATCTGGTTCGCGAAAGAAGCTCTCGAAGTAGCCATACCCGATAGGCTTTCCAAGGCTCTTGAAGAATACAAGGATGAAGAAGTGCTCTTGGGAATTAGACCTGAAGACATGTACGACAGAATGTTCGCAAAGGATGTATCGGAAGAGTTCACTGTTGAAGGTGAGTGTGAGGTTGTCGAACCTCTGGGGAGCGAGACTCTCATTCATGCAAGAATCGGTGATGATGAAGTCGTAGCCAAGGTAGATCCAAAAACGCGGGCCGCAGCTGGTTCCAAGATGGATCTTGTTCTTGATATGACCATGGCACACATCTTCAATAAGGAAACCGAAGAAAACATACTGTTCGGAAAGCATAGTTTGAAGGATTTTGAGACGTAGGAAGGGCTTCTATTGCTTGGTACAGACAAGAGGGCGGCCAATGCCGCCCTCTTGTCTGTAGGGAAAGCCAATCACTCTACCGGCTTCGAATAGGACTTCACTCTGGCTGCCAGTCTAGCTTTTCTTCTGGATGCCTGGTTTCTGTGAATCGCCCCTTTCTTCGCAGCTTTATCCAGGGCAGAATATGCTTCAGTAAGCAGGTTTTCAACTCTATCTGCTGGTTCTTGACTATCGATCGCCAGGAGAAGCTTCTTTGTCGCTCCTCTATAGCGCGTTTTCACAACCCTATTCTCGAGTCTTCTTCCACTTGCTTGCCTTACCCTTTTCTTTGCTGATGCATTGTTAGGCACTTATCAGGTCCTCCTTTCCGTTCCAGTTGATTCTATCACGCGATCCGAAAAATTGAAAGCTCGTTGTAGTTCTTG
Source organism: Thermotogales bacterium (assembly GCA_003561215.1). Taxonomy (GTDB): domain Bacteria; phylum Thermotogota; class Thermotogae; order Petrotogales; family Kosmotogaceae; genus UBA9910. The sequence continues at coordinate 6,534 of PWXG01000040.1, read as the reverse complement.
AACGGCATCAGTCTTTTCCCACGAAAACAAGTAGTCAGTTCTTCCAAAGTGTCCATATGCAGCAGTTCTCTTATACAAAGGCCTGGTCAGCTTAAGATGGTCGATTATCGCCGCAGGACGGAAATCAAACATCTCTATGAGCGTCTTCTCAAGTCTTTCCGGGTCAACCTGCTCTGTCCCATGAGTGTCAATCATGAAGGAAACCGGGTGCGCCACTCCGATGGCATATGCGAGTTGAAGAGTCATGCGCTCTGCAAGGCCGGCAGCGACAACGTTCTTCGCAACATATCTGGCCATGTAATGAGCGGAACGGTCCCCCTTGGTGGCGTCTTTCCCGCTGAAAGCACCGCCCCCATGGGGAATCCAGCCGCCATAGGTATCAACGATTATTTTCCGCCCGGTGAGTCCGGTGTCTGCCGCAGGACCTCCCTTTACAAATCTTCCGGTAGGATTGACGAACAACTGTATATCATTCATCATGAGACTCTCCGGTATGGAGGGCTTGATCACGTACTCTCTGACCGCATTTTCGATATCAAGCGTAGAAAGCTCGGGATCATGTTGTGTAGACACTACAATTGTTTTGACCCCAACAGCTCTGTCTCCCTCGTACTGGATTGTAACCTGGCTCTTTCCATCCGGTCTGAACCCCTTAACGGTCTTGGTCTTTCTTGCCCTTGCAAGAGCAAAAGCCAGCCTGTGAGCAAGAACAATAGGAAGAGGCATCATTTCGGGGGTCTCCGAAGTGGCATATCCGAACATCATCCCCTGATCGCCTGCACCTATCAGGTCGTAGTCGTTCTTTCGTTCATGCCTGGCTTCATAAGACGTGTCTACACCAAGCGCTATGTCGGGAGACTGTTCTTCAATGCTCGTAAAGACAGCGCAGGTTTCACCGTCGAATCCATACTTCGCTCTTGTATAGCCGATATCCACTATAGTATCGCGCACTACTCTCGCTATATCGGCATATGCCCTTGTCGTTACCTCTCCCGCGATCACGGCAATGCCGGTTGCGAGAAGAGTTTCTACAGCTGCTCGTGAATTAGGGTCTTGTTCAAGCAGAGCGTCCAGTATGGCGTCCGAGATCTGGTCTGCAACTTTGTCAGGGTGTCCTTCCGTTACACTTTCACTTGTGAATAACCATTTCTTCATCTGTTTCCTCCTTGACCAAAGCTACTAGCTTTGCTTTTCAAATTCTTCCTCTGCAATAAAAGACCCCCCGGTAATCTCGTACGTCTGGGGTCTGAATGCTCTATTGAAAACTGCTGAGATCTGGATTCTATTTTGGCACTTACTTCCTATGTATTCCTTCTGAAGGCTGTACATACTTCCGCCCTTTGCATAATCTACAGCAATATCGTAGTACTTTCTCAAATGACTCCTGAAGGTTTCGTTGCATTTGTCACACCTGAAGTAGATCACTAGATTCTCCCCGCTATTGTAGAACGGGTTTTTGGAGATACTCTTCTTTTTCTTCTTGAAGAACACAAAATCACCTCTGTGAAACTATTCTGAAGGTTCGCTCGGCGGTGTTCCCCCAATGATCCCTCACGACGAGCCTTGCTTGCTGGATTTCCGAAAGGTCCACCGAATCCCAGCGGTTGGCAGTGACGAGATTCGATTCGTAAGGGGTTCTCAGAAGAAACCAGTAGACTGTCTTGGTAGAGTTTGTGTATACATTGTCGACTGTGTACCTCTCATGTTCAGTGAAATGGGAGAAGTCTATTTGATAGACAAGCAAATCACCTATGAAAAGCTCAATTCTCCTTGGACTTACATTGTGACGCAGTCTTACATGAGTTCTGACACTGAGTACCGTCCCTTCGGTGATCTCGACAAGGGGATTTGCACCTGCGTCAAGCCGAAAACTCCTTCCTCCAGCCCGGATCTCCAGTATCTGAACTTCTGAATCAGGGTTTCCGAGGTTGAAGTAGTATCCTGGATTTATGTAAAGCTCTGAGCTCATGTCTCTGACTTCAATGTGAAGGTGTGGCGGTACATCTCCCGTATCGCCCGTCTTACCGATAATATCTCCCTTGCTGAACCGGAACTCTCTGGGGTCAAATTCAGCTTCAACGAACTCTTGCCCGAATTCTTGACGGAGTTTGCTGTACATATCGCCAAGTCGTCTTCCCGCTGCTGTTGAGAAGTCTCCCACACTATCGAGATGAGCGAAAAGAAGCTCAACTCCCTTCTCGTTTGTAATGATGTTCTCTGTCTCAGGTAATGCCAGGATCAGGGCAGTACCGTAAAGAGGGTGGTTGATCATTATCGAGGAGACATATCCTTGTTCCGAAGCTATCAGATCTACTCCTATCCTTCCGCCGGTAGAAACATCAATGCCTGTATGGAAGTGGCCGGAATACGAAAGCTCTCTGGATGTTCCTCTGAACTCGCCGAAATAACCGGTTACGTCTACGGCTCTCGGAATCGGGAAGCTCAATTGAGCAAAGACAATCGCTGAAGCAACAATAATTACGAGCAGCACAAGACGGAATCTCATGATCCTACCTCCTTCAGACTGGAAACCAACTTCTTATGCGTCTTTTCTGAAGCGGAATATCGAATCTTGACTTTTTCTCCAAGGTATTCCTCTTTTATGACGGTAAGATGATTTCTGAAACGCATGAATGTCGGTACGGAGTCCTGGTTTATCTCAATCGTCTCCTCAACAAACTCTTTTCGCATAAAGTCGTCTATCGCTTTCTCGAGTTCTTCCAGGTTGTACAGCTTCTGTGCGCTTATCAATACAGCCCCCGGGAAAGCCCTTTCCAGTTCTTCCAACCAGCTGTTGGCGCATCTGTCGATCTTGTTGAGAGCGACGATCGAAGGCACGCTGTTGGCACCGATCTCTTTCAACGTCTCGTCGACAGTCCTTAACTTGTTGCGCACAAAAGAATCCGAAGCATCGACGACTTTCACGATCAGATCTGCAAATGCTGCCTCTTCCAGTGTCGATCTGAAGGACTGCATCAGATAATGAGGGAGGTCCTTGATGAACCCGACAGTATCGGTGGCGAGAACAGTTTGTCCTGTATGAAGTTTCACTCTTTTTGTTCTAGTATCAAGCGTTGAGAAAAGCTTGTCCTCCACGATCAACTCACAAGAACTGAGTGCAGAGACGATTGTGGATTTACCGGCATTTGTGTAGCCGACAAAAGATACAACTGGAATATCAGAAAGCATTCGCTTCTTTCGAGTGAGTTCACGATCCTTTCTTAGAAGCTTTAGCTGCTTTTCAAGAAAGCGGATCCTCCTCGACAGTTTTCTCCTGTCCTTTTCCAGTAACTGTTCTCCGGGTCCACGCGTGCCTATGCCTCCAGCGGTCTGCGACAGTGAATGCCCCATACCGGTTAGCTTCGGAAGCTCGTACTTCAGTTGCGCAAGCTCTACTTCAAGCTTCCCTTCCCTTGTTTTTGCGTGATCACTGAAGATCTGCAAAATGAGTTGGGTCCTATCGACAATCTCTACTCCAAGAGCTCTCTCAAGGGTAAGCATTTGCGAAGGTTTCAAGTTGTGCCTGGTTATTACAGCGGATGCTCCCGTATCTATTACCAGGTTCTTGATCCTTTGAATCTTACCGGTTCCAAGGTAAGAAGCAAACCCCGGCGAATCGACACGCTGAACAACGGTTTCAGCAACAAGAAAACCTGCGGTTCTGGAAAGCTGTTCCATTTCTTCGATGGTCGAAGAGAGGGTATTACTTTCAGTCTTGAGGTACCCTACAAGTAGAATTGCCTTTCTCCCTATGGTTAGTCCTCCTTCTTGTTCGATGGCGTGAGTTTGACGTATTTTCTGGGATTCATCATCTTTATTGCGTGTTTGTAAACTAGTGTCTGTTCCTGCCCATCTTCCAACAGAATTGTGAAGTTGTCAAAAGATTTCACAAGCCCCTTTGTCTGGAACCCTCCTTCCAGAAACACTTTAACCTCAATCTTGTTGATTCGAAGAAGGTTCAAAAATCTGTCCTGCAGATTGTACTTTTCAGCCATGGTCATCCCCCCAAAATGAATCAAATACTCCCGCAAAAAGTCTACTAATCTCCGACTGACGTATATTTGATAGGTTCAATCTGAGTGCGCCTTTATATCGTCTGAACCAGATTATCTGCCTTCGAGCGTAACGCCTGGTATTTCGCTTTATTAGTTCAAAAGCCTTTTCCTCATCATGCATCCCCTGTAAATACTCACATATCTCCGCATAGCCTATTGTCCGCATCGAGTTCAAATTACAGCTGAAACCCATTTTGACGAGATTTATGACTTCTTGAGTAAGTCCGACATGCTTCATCCTATCTACACGAACAGCAATGCGCGAGTGAAGCTCACTGCGCTCTCTGTCTACTAGTATAACAGTGAATCGATCAGAAATTGTCTCCTCTTGCTGTAACCTTGACAATCGCTTTCCTGTGACAAAAAATGCTTCAAGATACCTTTGTGTTCTCTTGACGTCATTTGGATGAATTCGCTTTGCTGCTTCTGGATCGAAAACGAGCAAGAGCCTTCGCATCAATCCCGGGTAGTCTGTCTCCAGTTTGGCCAGGGCGGAACGAACCTGGTCGTTTCTCGGCACATTCTTCACCAGGCCTCTCAGAAGCGAGTCAGCATATAATCCGGATCCTCCAGCAAAGACAGGAATCTTGCCCTGCTCCCTTATCTTTCTTTCAGCACCCATTGCAAGCTCTCTAAACCTGTATACATCGAATCTCTCGTCAGGATTACAGATGTCAATGAGATGATGAGGGAGTTCTTCCTGTTCTTCAGGGGTGGGTTTGGCCGTGCCGATGTCCATGTGCCTGTATGTTTGCCTGGAGTCAAGTGAGATAATCTCGATAGGATAGTCCCTGGCTAGCTGAAACAGCAGCTCCGTTTTGCCTGCGGCTGTCGGCCCGAGAATCATGATAGCGTTCAAGTGTTCTCAGCCACCAGGAAAAAGATGTCGTTGCTGGTGCGTCTCTCATATTCAAAACCAATGCTGAGAAGGGTTTCAAAGAGCCTGTCTGTTTCACGCACCTTGAACACCACACGCTTTCTAGCAATTCTCTTCATCTGGACAATGTCACTTTCTGAAGGAGGATGGCTGGAGGCGAAAGGTCTGAGTGCGTTTATCGAACTCGACCTCATTTTAGGCTTCTCGAACATCGGGTCACAGTAGACAACGTCGTATGAGGCATCTTCCCTATCAGCAAAATACTCTTTGTAGGAGCTTCTCACAAGTTTGATTCTCGAAGCGGCTTCGACCATCCATCGATTGCGATACGGGTAGTACTCGAGACCTATTCTGACTACGTTATATACGTGCTCAGACTTCTCAAGGGCAGTGACTGAACCAGATTCTAGAAAAGCTGCAATCAGCAGTGCTTCAGTACCCAGGCCCAATGTGGTGTCCAGAACTGTCGTGGTCGAATCCAACGAAAGACTCGATATGAGATGGTCCGGTTGACCGTGCTGAATGTTGAGCATTCGGATTTTTGCCACGGAAGGATGAAAGAACAGCTCGGTTCCTTCATGAAAAACCGAAAGGATTCTGTTCTTCGAAAACACGTACACATATGCGTCATTGACAAGTCTTGATATGTCTTCAATCTTCTGTCTCGAAACGTAATCGTAGCCATGCTCTGAAGCAAAAGCTTTTGCCTTCTCTTTGTGATCCTTTCCGGCACCATGCGATGTGGTGACGAACACACGTTTTCTAGAGACCATCTTCGCTTATCAGCCTTCTCAGCGCGTCGAGTTCCTTTTCCTTTATTTCAATTTGCTCTTGTAGTTGCCTGTACCTTGTCTCGATCTCCTGAAGGTTTTCTTGTGACTGCAGGTAGTTCTTGTAGGAAGAGTAGTTAGTGTAAATCAGAAAGGAGAAGAGTAACACCAGGAAGAATGCTAAACCTATCGATATTCTTTTCCGAGCTATCTCAAACCACTCCCGGCGAGTCCCCGTGATTGCATCTATCCAGGGACATGGTATGTGTGCACGTCCAATCAGGTTCTTTGGTATATCCAGTTCGGGCACAGTGTGTCATGACTTGATTGCTTCAACTGTCTCGATCACTCTGATGTTCTCCTTCACGTCATGGACCCTGACAAACTCAACTCCGTTCATTGCACAATAAGCAGTGATTGCCAGAGTTCCTTCCAAACGTTCTTCCACTGGAAGATCGAGGATCTTGCCAATAAAGGATTTCCTGGAGTGTCCGATCATAATGGGAAACCCGAGTTCCTTGAACCTGCGAATATTCGCAAGAATCTCAATGTTGTCCCGGTATGATTTCCCGAAGCCTATACCAGGGTCCAGGATTATTCTTTCTTTGCTGATTCCGTGCTCAATCGCTTTCACTGCTCTTGACTCAAGGAACGCCATGATCTCTCTGACAACGTCCTCGTATTCCGGGTTATTCTGCATGTTTTCAGGAATTCCTCTCATGTGCATGATAACGATCGGCGCTTCATTTTGAGAGACTAGGTCAAGCATTCTTTCCGAGCATAAGCCCGTTATGTCGTTCAGGATACTTGCTCCTGCAACAAAAGCAGCCTC
>PWXG01000016.1 GCA_003561215.1 Thermotogales bacterium | reverse complement strand
TTTCTATCCTTACCATAATGCCCTATTCGATACTGAAGAAAGCTGAACGGAGAAAAGAAGGCGAGCAAATGTGAGCATTGTAAGAGCAAGTGTACAAGATTCAAGAACACGTAGAGAGAGTATAGCAAGAGCATAAGACACTAGAGTTAGGCTGCTTGATTTACACCGCACGAAAAAGGCATCAGTACAACGGGAAGTTCACGAATCTGCATTCACACCATTCGTCATAGGTTGGACAATCTCGCCTTCGGCCATCATCAATTGTCCTGTACGCCATTAAGCTTTCAAGGCTGTCTTTCTCGTCAAAGGGAATCGTAAGAAAACTCATCAACTGTCTGTTGCGCTGTCTTCGAAGTCAGCCTTCTCTTTCGAACTCATAATCACAGTTTGGACACTTGCCTGGACCGGGGGTTTTTACTTCAGTGGGTATCACTAAGAACAGCGTAGTCGTACAGATAAGCACGAGAATGAAAGCATGAATTCTGTTAGCGACAGTAACAATTATGAAACCGTTGATACCGCCAGATATTGCTGCAACTGCTAAACGCCCAAGCCAATGAGGTTCAACAGTGCCGGTCTTTTTCACAACTACCTTCTGTTTGCACACAGGACAGTACTTAGCTACTCTTCCTAGCATACTCCCCCCCATTGTCCGTCTCAGTAGCAATAAGAGCACGATTTATCAAGGCTAAGTGAGTGAGCAAATCATATGGACTCAAAGGTGATGGCAGAAATCGAAAGAACTGAGTCTGATCTTTCCAACCGAACCACTTCTACCTTTGCGGGTCGGTCAGATCATTCGAAATACGCTCTGATGGTCTTGTTATTATCCATGATCACGTAGGTAATGTCATTGACTGTTCGGTGCCAGAGCACATCTCCAAACCAGCGATCGAACTTCCAGCCGTGACCTGGAACCGCAGTCAGCTTTACTTCCGTCCCATACTTATACTCTGTTCCTGAAGGGTCCCTGAGCACATGGCCACTCCCAATAACCTCAACTGTTAAGGTATAGTAGAAGTCTTTGAACAGAAAACAGCCGGCAGTACTCAGCAAGAAAGTTATCAGTATGAGAAGAACGACGAAAACAACCTTGATTCTCAAGCATCAGCACCTCCTTCGGTCTATCTGCAGCAAGGCTTTCTGATTGCCAAAAACACAAGGCTCCATAACCCCGCATTTCCTGTAGAATATTCAGATTATATCAGCTACAAAGCAGAAGCTATGTAGACCCGTGCCCTGGAGGAAGTGTTACTGATGAAAGACACCGGATGATTCAAGACATGTTACGCATGAACCTCAGCTTACCATAAACATCAATCCCAATCCTTCATTTCTTACAACAGCATAGACTGCCACTCTTCATAATTGTCTCATATAGGAGAAACCAAGAAGGCTAGTAGTTGTATCAGGTGCAACGTGCAGATCAGCATTAGACTATCGAAGAATGTCAGAAAGAACAGAGTCTGTTTATCAATAACTCAATATTCGGGTCTATTTCAGAGACTTTCGCATAACGAACTTCTGCTCAGTTTCATAACACACGGTGAACCCCGATTTTTCATACAGTGCAAGTGGTCCCATATAGTCCTCAGCTTCATCAACAAATTCCTTATTGGGATAAGCTTCGACAAAATCAAAACTGTCTGCCTTTGCATCTTTGAAAACTTGCTCTAATAGTAATTTTGCTACGCCCTTTCTTCTCATCTCAGGTGCAACTGCAAAGCAGAATATGGACTTAACTTTTATTTCAGGAGAAGGTTCCTCAGTATGGACTGAACTCATGAAATTACGCCAGCAGTAACATTTGTAGCAATCTGATTTCGTGTTGGCGTTGCACCACCCCACAACCTTGTTCTCATAATAGGCAAGATACCCCTGGATATTGTTCCCACTGATGTATTTGGCCGCCAAGTCTCTTCTCTTTTCTACTGATGAATAATCTTCACCCTCAATATCAGCGTTGCACCACCATACACAATAGCACTTATGTTCTCCTTTGGTAGTGGCATGTGGTGTGGTATCAAAGAAGTGCAGGTATTCTTTCGTTAGTTCCGGTGACAACTTTCGAATTTCGATATTCATTGCCGAACCTCCAGATACGTGACCTGGCCCGTCTATGTATAGGCCAAGCATGAGCACTCTGATGCTCGCTGTTGTCTACCTTCGTGAGATTACTCCCATATTATACCAAGGCCTTTCCTGGCAACACGTTTGACGTTCTATCCGGTGAAAATAGCTCTTCACGCGGTTGTGAAAAGAATGGAGTCTGACCACATTTTTCTTCATCATGTTTTGCTGCTAAGGTTCACCCACCCCGGCGCTCCGCGCCACCCCTCCAAGGATGGGACTAAAATCAAGAACGGTTTGAGGGGCAGTTGAAGGTTTCCGAGTGCAGTTGAAGTTGAGATCAGGAGACGAAAATTCCGCGGTGCAATGTGCGATGGAACCATAGTTCTACGAATGGTGCGAAAAAACCTTTCTGGTTCTCAGCTTCGCCACGGGTTTTGTGGCTTCGCTTCAGGCGTCTCCTTGCCTTCCGCTTCATGGACTGATCTTGGCCATTTCGCTTCGGACCTTCTTTTGGTCTTCCGCTTCACGCAGCGTATTTCTGCGTTCGGCTTCTCGGCTATTCTTGCCGATCATCTTCGTGTGGTGTTCTCTCACGCTTCGGTTCTTGAGCGTTCTTTGCTCAATCCGCTTCTCGACATGATCTTCGTTGACCCGCTTCGGACCTGTCTTTGATTTTCCGCTTCACGCAGCGTATTTCTGCGTTCGGCTTCTCGGCTGTTCTTGCCGATCAGCTTCGTGTGATTTTCTTTCACGCTTCGCTTCTTGAGCGTTCTTCGCTCAATCCGCTTCACAGCCAAATTGGCTGTCTAGCTTCCGCCCTGCTCCTGGGCACTCGCTTCTATGGCGAATTGTGCCAGATTTGCTTCTGCCATCATCTCAGTCCTCTGTCACGACTCTTTGAAGTATATAACTCCTTGTCTACTTTGACTAAGAGCTCTTTTACTGTCTCCTGGCCAAAGGAGTCGGTCAATCCAAGACTGGCGGATACTCGTAAGTCGACACCCTCATATTTCAAATTCGCTTTTCTCAGATTGCTGACTATACGATCCGCAATAGCCGTGGCAGATTCAATGGCAGTTTCCGGTAATACTATTAAGAACTCGTCGCCCCCAAACCTTCCGAACAGATCTTTCTCTCTTATCGATCTAGTAACGGTACTGGCAAACAACTTCAAGAGTTCATCTCCAACATGATGTCCATGATTGTCATTGATTGGCTTCAGATTATCAAGGTCCATCATAATAAGACTGATTGGTTTGCCATAGACCTTCGCCTTATTGTGTTCTTCGTTGAGCAGCTCTAGCAAGAACTGCCTCGTATAGACTTCTGTCAGAGCATCATACATAGCCATTTCCTTATACTTCTTTCCTTCAATCTCTTCGGTCACATCGACACAACTTCCAATAAAGCCCTGGAACTCCCCTGCGCCATCGTAGAAGGGAACCCCAATATCATTTATCCATCGATATTGCCCATCGTGCCGACGAAGTCTGTATTCCATTTCAAAACTCTGACGCCTCTTGAAATTCGTCATGTAGATATCCAGGCACCGATCAAAATCCTCAGGGTGAACACCTTCAGCCCATCCATTACCCATCTCCTCTTCCTGCGTCTTGCCCGTAAACTCCAACCAGGTCTTGTTGAAGTAATTGCACAAGCCATCAGTACCTGAGCGCCAGATCATATTCGGAGACCACTCAACGATCAAGCGGTATTGTTCGTAATCCAGATTCACAGGCTATCCCCCCTTCAAAAGTCGCCACCATCAGCAGCATATGAGTGCGTTGATATTCATAATATATAGTTTTTGTCGTCTTTATTCAAGCAAGAAACTGCGCGAACGACGAACAAACATTCTGCATT
>PWXG01000076.1 GCA_003561215.1 Thermotogales bacterium | reverse complement strand
TTGGCCCATCTTGCCGGTCTTTCTGTCGACGATGCAGCAGAGAGGATGCGAGGCTATTCATTCCTTGAACACAGGATGCAGAGCGTAGGAGCAGTCAGGGGAGTTTCTTTCATTGATGACTCGAAGGCGACAAATGGTCATGCAGTGCTCGCTGCTCTAGAGAGTCTTCCCCCGGAAAGAACCATACTCATTCTTTCCGGGAGAGAAAAGAAGGAATCCTACTCGGAGCTGATGGACTGCTTTGCAGGACTTAAGTCAATTGTCGTCCTGGGGAACGAGATGAAGATGCTGCGGGAATCAATGAATACCGCTGGCGTTCGTTTCGTAGAAGCGCCAGTCATGGAAGACGCTGTACTGGCCGCCATGAAGGTGGCGACTCGCGGAGACTATGTCTTGCTTAGTCCCGGTGGATCGAGTTATGATCTATATGACAATTACGCAGAGCGCGGGAAGCATTTCATACGCGTTGTACGCGAGCTGATGAGGAGTATCGAGTGAGAAGGTCATATTTCGCGCTAGCCATTTATGCAAGCGTTTTTCTCGCTTTTGGCTTTGTTTTCATATACAGTGCGGGAATAAGTATGGAAGCCAGGAATCCCTATTTGTCTGCATCAGACTTCCTTTTCAAGCAGCTTGTCGCTTTTGGGGTCGGTCTCGGCGGGGCGTTTGCAGTCGTTTATTTCAGGGGATCTCGTCACTTCAAGTATGTTTTCACTGCGTACTATCCTCTGATGATTGCCCTGCTTGGAGTGGTCCTTTTGCTCCCGGGACGGGGAGGATCCAGGCGGTGGATAGACCTTGGCTTTTTCTCCCTTCAGGTTTCAGAGTTTGCCAAGATTGTTCTCTTGCTTCTTCTGGCAAAATACTTCGCAGATCTGAAGGAGAAGAAGCAGACGATAATCAACTCTGTGCTCATTCCATTTGCTCTTGCACTTCCCCTGATTGGTCTCGTTTTCATTCAGCCTGATCTCTCAACTGCAGGCATACTCTTTATGCTGACTCTTATGATGATGCTCATTGGCGGAGTGAAGGTAAGCTATCTCATTGCAATAGTCTCGCTGATGATCCTACTGGTTGTCGTGGGATTCTTGTATGGCCTGATTGAGCCATACCAGCTCGAGCGAATAACTGCGTTCTTCTCTTCTTTCGGCGGGGAGGAGCACGAGCAGATCTCCTACAGTCTCATGGCCCTTTCCTCAGGAGGAATGACAGGCACCGGACTTGGGTTGGGCATAGTCAAATACTACATACCTGTAAGCTACTCCGATTTTATCTTTGCTGTCATTGGAGAGGAGTTGGGGCTTATAGGAGTCTTAATCCTGTTGATTGCTTATGTCGGTTTCGGAAGAGAGCTCATCGTCGCCGGGATAAGGGGAGCAAACTCGACTGCAGGAAAGCTTTACATATCTGCGTTTGCTCTATACGTGCTGCTTCAAGCTTCTGTGAATATCGCTGTCAATCTTGGATTGTTCCCTCCGACCGGAATCACTCTGCCTTTCGTCAGTTACGGTGGCTCATCCCTGATCTCATTAATGATTGGGTTTGGCCTGGTCTTCAGTATCCTCTCGGACAAGGAGGAGACAAGTGCCGAACCCTCTTAGGATTGCCGCTTGCGGAGGAGGAACGGCAGGGCACTACTATCCTGCACTGAGCGTTCTCAGAGCTGTGAAAGAAAAGAGAGACTGTGAGATCATATACTTCACTGCAGCAGGAAGGATAGACGATATCAATGTAGAAAGCGATATTCCTGAAGCACACAGGACATCTCTATCACTAAAGGGTCTCAGTCGACCTATCGCAAGAATCGAGAACTTCGGAATACTTCGGCAGCACTTTCGGCAGGTATCTCATGTAAAGAGGACACTCGAGGCGTTCAGACCTGACTTCACATTTTCAACGGGTGGATACATATCCTACCCGGTTATCAAGGCTTCGAAATCGCTGGGAATACCGGTATTCATTCACGAACAGAACGCCCTGCCTGGCCTTGCGAACAGAAAACTCGCGAAACACACGGAGAGGTTCTTCGTGTCTTTTGAAGAAAGCGTCGACAGAATCCCTTTGGAATCTCAGAAAATAGTCGTCTCTGGCAACCCTGTTCGACTCCCGACAAGAGGAAGAGATGAGCTTGTTAAGCAACTGGGGTTCGATCCAGAGCTACCTTTTTTCGTGGTTATGGGCGGAAGCCTTGGCTCAGACATGATCAATCAGCTTTGCCAGAGACTCTATGACAGAATTGAAGGAAACAGCGATGCCTTCCAGTTCCTCCACGCAACCGGAGATTCTTCAACGACAAACGGCTTACACAGGTACTCCTTTGTCCGATCATATGATTATGTCAATGAATTGCATGATTATATAGCAGCGTCTGACTGTGCAATTGCAAGAGGTGGAGCTACGACCATTGCCGAGCTGATGCGCTACAAAACGCCCGGAATTATCATTCCATGGCCGCTGGCTGCCGACAACCACCAGTATTTCAACGCCCTGTCACTTGCAAATGCGAGACTCGGTTGTGTTATACTCGAAAATGCAGCGACGGAAGAAATTATCTACACAAAGCTTGTCAAGAACTCCAGAAGGACCGAGAAAGTCCCGGATACCGGTACTGAGCCAGCTGAAATCATTGCAGAATATTTGCTCCGGGGGGTATAAGGTGAGATACCATTTTGTTGGCATCGGCGGGATCGGAATGAGTTCACTGGCGATGCACTTAAGGGCTGAGGGGCACGAAGTTTACGGTTCTAACAACGAGTTGAATGAGCGTTCGAGTTTCCTACGAAGCAAGGGCTATCATGTTTATGTTGGGCATTCCTTTACTAACTGGGATGATCCCGATATCCTCGTTAGAACTACAGCCGTAAGAGATGACAATCCCGAAGTACAGAGAGCCATAGGATCCGGCATTCCTGTCTTGTACCGAATGGAAGCCTTGAAAAGGGTTGTTCTGCGCAGCAATGCCTTGTGCATCACGGGGACAGATGGAAAGACGACTACCACCGCGATGCTTGCCAAAATCATGATTGATGCCGGCAAAGATCCTTCTGTTCTCCTCGGTGGGATAAACGATTCGCTCGAGTTGGGAAACTATCGAAGAGGTCTTGGTCCGCTACTTACGGAGCTTGATGAATCCGATGGATTCTTTGCTTCCTTCAAGTGTGGTCATGCTGTCGTAACAAATGTCCGCAACGATCATTTGGAGCACTACAGAAACAGAACGCAGAGTCTGAGAGACCACTTCTGGCATTTCGGGAATAATGTGAGCGGCCTCTTTGTATACAATTCCGATGATCTGGTTCTTTCGTCGGTTTTCAACGGCTCCAGCATTTCTTTTGGTCGTGACAGCGGACTCTACAGATTTTGTAACAGGTTTTATGGTTCCGCTACCCAGGAGTTTGAAGTGTACTACAGGAACAGGTCTCTTGGATCATTTATTCTTCGGGTTCCGGGTGAGTTCAACGCCTACAACGCCATTGCAGCGATCTCAATTTCAGCCGAAATGGGATTAGATCTGGATGCTGTCAGAAAGTCACTTCTAGAGTTTATGCCTGTTGACAGGCGTTTCTCTTTCAGGGGTAAGAACCAAGCAAGAAACCTTGAGCTGATAGATGATTACGCGCATACGCCGGATGAGATAGCGTTCACAATATCCGGGGCACGAGAGTTCTTTCCCGACAGAAAGATAGTTGCAGTCTTTCAGCCGCATAGGTACTCCAGGCTTGTTCGCGAAAACGGGAAGTTTGCTGCTTCTTTGAGAGAGGCCGATGCTGTATGTGTTTTCAAGCTTTATGAAGCTTATGAGAACGAACCTCACGAAATTGATGAAAGAGAAGTCGTTGAAGGGCTGAACCGCTACGGAACTCCTGTAGTGCATGCGCGCAACTACAGCGACATTCTCAGTTGGTTGGAAGATCTGCGGGATGCGGTCGTAATCTTTATGGGAGCAGGCGATATAACCGAAGCCTCGAAACTGAGTGCGATGAAGTTCTGTTCTGTGACCTGATCCTGAACCAGCTATTCAAAACAACTACAGGTGCTTCTCTTCGATACCCTCTCCGACAGATCTCCTTTCTCCTGGTTACGCCTAATGACCAGTCTCTTTGTTGCTTCGTGCTTCTAGCAGATTGCATACACCACATACCGAGCATTTCGACCATCTGCAGTCTTCAGTGATCTCCCCTCTGAGTGCCTTAAAATACTCGCTCAGAAGGAAACTCTTCGATATGCCCATGTCTACATGATCCCAGGGCAGCTCTTCGACCGCCGATCTGGCCCTCAAGAATCCTTCGGGCTTGACGCCTGAATCCTTGAAAGCTGACTCCCACTTTCCGTAATCGAATTCCTCGTGCCACTCATCAAACAAAGCTCCCCGCTTGTAAGCATGCAAGACTACCTGGCCAAGGTCCAAGTCGCCTCTGCTGAGAACTCCTTCGAGAAGACTCTTTCGTGGATCATTTACCTGCAAGAAAGCAAACCTCCTGATATCGAAAAGCTTTCTCGATCTCTCCTCTGCTTCCTGAACAGAGAGCTGTCGGGAAAACTGGAAAGGAGTATGAGCTTTGGGAACGAATATGGCGACAGAAATAGATAGCTGCTTGATTCCATGGTTCCTCACCCGCTTTGCTAATCGCACGATTTCGCAGAGATCATGATCGGTTTCCGTCGGCAGGCCAATCATGAAATAGAGTTTCACCCTTCTCCAGCCATGTTTTTTTGCAGATTCCACCGTTTCGATCAGATGGTTCTCACTTACATTCTTGTTGATGACACGTCTGAGCCTTTCGCTCCCCGCTTCGGGTGCAAAGGTAAGTCCCGTTTTTCGTATCGATGAGATCTTCGAGGCTAAATCGATTCCAAAGGCATCAATCCTGCTTGAGGGAAGCGAAATTGCCACACTTCTTTCCTTAAGGATCGGCAACAACGATTCGGTAAGCTCGTCAATTTTGGAATAATCTGTTGTACTCAAGGACATCAGAGACATTTCTTCAAATCCTGTGGACTGTTCGAGACTGAGTGCTTCGTTCAAGGAATCATCAACCGAACGTTCTCGTACAGGCCTGTATATCATCCCGGCCTGGCAAAAGCGACAACCGCGGGTACAACCTCTCATGATTTCGAGCACGCCGCGATTGTGGACCACGTTTGTAAAAGGAACGATAGAAGAGGGTTTTGTGAAAGACTCATCCAGTGAACTGATCACCGCTCTAGTCACTTTCTTCCTACCCAGCGAAGGAACATAAACTCCTCTCACGTTTGACAAATTCTTCAAGATTTCTTCTCTATCTGGTTTCACTCTAGTTTTCCGAATTTCTCTTATCGACTGTGCAACTTCCTGAATGGTCTTTTCTCCGTCGCCGATCACAAATGCATCAAAGAATGGCGACATTGGTTCGGGATTTGAAGCACATGGGCCACCGCCGATTACCAGTGGTTCGTTCCCTCTAGCTGATTGAAGAACCGGAATTCCGGCCAGTTCCACAAGGGCAAGAGCATTGGTGTAGCTGAGTTCGTACTGCAGTGTTATCCCAAGAACATCGAAAGCACGCGCTGGCAAGAAACTCTCCAGAGAGAAGAGCGGAACGCCATTCTGCTTCATTTCGCTGAGCATGTCTTTCCAGGGCAGGTATGTTCGCTCAGCTTTCGCCCACTCCAGAGAATTCACGGCAGAGTAGATAATCTTCAGTCCAAGATGGGACATTCCAACCTCGTAGATGTCGGGAAAAGCTAGAAGTATACTGACATCGCAATCATTGACCTTTCTGACAGCATTCAGTTCTTGACCGATATACCTCGAAGGTTTTGTGACGCGAGTCAGTACGCCTGAACCAACAACCCACTTCCTTATTGTGGAACTCGTCACTCAAGAACACCTTCAGGGTCCTTGCAGATCTCTTGCATAAGCCTCAGAAGGTTGTCATAGTCATCCACCGAGATACACTCGGTCTCTGAATGCAAGTATTTCATTGCAAGTGCGAGGGGAACCATCCTGATTCCTTTCTGAGCAAATGGGATGCCATCTGTGCCCCCACCAGTAGCTCCATACTGAAGGGGAATCTCCTTCCGTTCAGCCAGTTTGATCAGCTTCTGGGCAAGGTCATACGATGCCAGGGACCTGCTGTCTGACATGCGAAGAACCGGTCCTTTCCCCGGTTTTACCGGTCCCGTAAGACGCGAGCAGCAACCAAATGAGTCTATGGGAAAGAAAGCGTCTACTCTGCGTTCGCTGGAAAGTGCGTGAGCTCCGTACAGACCGATCTCCTCCTGTACGGTCCAGGCCAGAACGACCCTGCATCCGGGTTCGTTATCTGTAAGAAAATCAGCAAGGTCGAGAAGAAGCGAACAGCCAAATCGATCGTCCAGCGCCCTGACTGCCATGTATTCGTCCTTCAGCATGGAAACCTGCTTTCTGAACACAGCATAGTCCATTACCCGAATTCCCATTTCGTGGGCTTCTTCAGGTGAACGTGCCCCTACATCTATAGAATGAGGCTGCTTGTTCTCGCCATCACTGCCTCTCAGATGCGGCGGAACTACACCGATCACACCTTCGATCACTATACCCTCTGATGTGACAATGTCCAAGTGCCGTCCCGGAAGCAGTTCATCCAATACACCGCCTATCTTTCTGAAGCTCAGGGTGCCGTCTTCTGCTATTCCCGTCACAAGCAACCCAATCTCGTCCATATGAGCAGCGAAACCAATGCTCCTATCGCTGTTGCCAACAACAGTAACAAGATTACCAAGACCATCGACGCTGTATTCAGTTTTACCTGGCAACATTTCGATTATCTTCTGCCTCACCATTTCTTCGCGTCCGGAAATTCCAGGCACGAAAACAAGGTCTGTCAATCTGTCAAAGTCCATTAGATCACCCCTGGAGAGATTATATCTTACCTCTTCATTCATTACAGATGCTTTTGTCAGAAAGCCGTTGTTGACTACCGGGAGTTTTTGCTTTAATTTTGAAGCGTAGATAAGGGAGGGATCTCAGTGTTCGATCAGAAAAAACTAAAGCAGATACGAGAGGAATTGGATCAGTGGCAGGAAAAGGAAGTAGATCGCGCCCTTGGGAAACACCCGGAGAGGAGCGAAAGGTTCGAAACATCTTTTGGTGAATCACTGGAAAGGCTTTATTCTCCACATTCCGTCGAGAATGCTGATTATCTAGAGGATCTTGGTTTTC
The DNA here is from genome assembly GCA_003561215.1 of Thermotogales bacterium. Taxonomy (GTDB): domain Bacteria; phylum Thermotogota; class Thermotogae; order Petrotogales; family Kosmotogaceae; genus UBA9910. The sequence goes on along the minus strand of PWXG01000076.1, from coordinate 7,352 downwards.
CCGGATCGTTCCCGTTTACCAGAGGCGTCCAACCCACCATGTACCGAGGCAAGTTGTGGACCATGAGGCAGTATGCAGGATTCGGAACCGCACAAGAGTCCAACAAGCGCTACAAGTACCTGCTCAGTCAGGGGCAGACCGGGCTGTCTGTTGCGTTTGATCTGCCTACTCAAATCGGTTTTGACTCCGATCACGAGATGTCAGACGGTGAAGTCGGGAGAGTAGGAGTCGCAATATCCTCCCTGGGTGATATGGAGACGCTTTTTGACGGCATACCTCTTGCTAAGGTGAGCACTTCAATGACAATCAACTCTACAGCTGCAATACTCCTTGCGATGTATGTCGCCGTCGCAGAAAAACAAGGGGTCAAACCAGAACAGCTAAAAGGGACCATTCAGAACGACATCCTCAAGGAGTACATTGCAAGGGGAACTTACATTTTCCCGCCCGAACCGTCCATGAGGATAATAACTGACATCTTCGAGTACTGTTCGGAAAACCTCCCGCTCTTCAACACGATAAGTGTCAGTGGATACCACATACGTGAAGCAGGAGCAGATGCGGTTCAGGAAGTTGCTTTTACGTTGGCTGATGGAATAGAATACGTCAAGGCTGCTATAGACGCAAATCTTGATCCGGACGTCTTTGGAAAGCGTATTTCTTTCTTTTTCGGCGCACATAACAACTTCTTCGAGGAGATTGCCAAATTTAGGGCAGCGCGCCGTTTATGGGCAAGGATCATGAAGGAACGTTTCGGTGCTGCTGACAAGAGAGCACTAATGATGCGTTTCCACACACAGACCGCAGGATCGACGCTGACCGCACAGCAGCCCCAGAACAACATCGTACGCGTGGCTTATCAGGCATTAGCAGCAGTTCTTGGAGGAACACAGTCGCTGCATACAAACTCCTTCGATGAAGCGATCGGATTGCCCACGGAGGAATCGGTGAGAGTAGCGTTAAGGACCCAGCAGCTAATCGCTCACGAGACAGGTGTGACTGACTCGGTAGACCCGCTGGGCGGTTCTTACCTTGTTGAATATCTGACCAACAGGATCGAGGAGCAGGCGAGTTCCTATATCGAGAAGATTGATGAGCTTGGTGGAATGATCAGGGCTATAGAGGAAGGTTATGTGCAAAGAGAAATACTCGATACCGCATACAGGACCCAGAAGGAAATTGAAGGCAGCGATAGGGTCGTTATAGGAATGAACAAATTCACCTCGGAGCATGCTGAAGTGCCCGAGGACATACTTGAGCTGGATGGATTGGTAGAGAAGAAGCAGCACCAACGTCTTGCAGAGCTGCGAGAGACCAGGAATGCCGATTCGGTGAGGAAAAGCATATCGCGATTGCAGAAGGCGGCAGAGAATGGTGAGAACATCATGCCTTCGATTATTGAGGCAGTCAGTAATTACGCGACGCTGGGCGAAATCACCAGTGCTCTCAAAGACATATTCGGAGAGTACACAGAATCTGTGATAATCTGATAGAGGTGAATGACGTGAAGAGAATACGAATTCTTGTAGCCAAGCCTGGTCTGGATGGTCATGACAGGGGTGCAAAGGTCGTTTCGATGGCGCTGAGAGACGCTGGAATGGAAGTCATCTACACGGGCTTGCGTCAGAGCCCTTCGGATATTGTGAACGCAGCTTTGCAAGAAGATGCTGACGTAATCGGACTTTCGATCCTGTCGGGAGCTCATATGCGTATATGTGAGAGAATCCTGGAGCTGATGAAAGAGAAAGGAATAGCAGAGAAACCGGTTGTTGTAGGAGGGATTATTCCTCACGGCGATGCGGAGAAGCTCAAGAAGAAAGGTATAGCTGAGGTCTTTGGACCCGGCACTTCTCTGAATCACCTTGAAAAGAGAATAAGAGAAGTCGCAGGTGATAAATGAACAGCAACTCTCTGACTAATGGCGATGAACTCAGCTTATCGAAGGCGCTCTCGGTAGTCGAGTCTGACAGAATCTCCGCCAGAAGGCTCATATCCTCACTTCCCGAGAAACACTCGCTCGTTGTCGGTGTTACTGGTAGCCCGGGCGCAGGAAAATCCACACTTGTCGATCATCTCAGTCTCCGGTTTTCCGAGTCAGCAAAGACTGCCATAATTGCCATAGATCCCTCGAGTCCTTTCAGGGGAGGGTCACTGTTAGGAGACCGAATACGGATGAGTCGAGCTTCACGATCCGGGAAGGTGTTTATCAGGTCTATGGCTAGCAGGGGGTTGGTCGGCGGCCTCAGCCCTGGTATTTACGATGCTGTCGATCTTCTTGGGCGTTGTGGTTACGGGTTTGTCATAGTCGAAACCGTCGGTGTCGGTCAGGCGGAGACGGATATTGTCAATCTCTCCGATCTAGTAGTGCTGGTACTTGCCCCAGGGATAGGTGATGATATACAGATAATGAAGGCTGGCATAATGGAAATAGGCGACATCTACGTTGTCAACAAGATGGATATGCCAGGCGCTGAACAGCTTGCAAGACGTGTAAAATCGATATTGGAATTTGCCGGCATTGAGCGCGAAATTGTTATGACAGGAGCTGTAGAAGGGAAGAATATCGACAAGCTTTCTGATCTGATAACAGGCAAGCTCAATAAATTGAAGAAGAATGGCGAGATAGAAAACAGCAGAAAGAAAAGGACTGAACACGCAGAACTGAACGCCGCTCTTTTCGCTGTAAGAGAAGCAGCCACCGAAGGTGTTAAACTAGAAGAGCTCATAGAATGCCTTCAAAAACTGAGGGAGGGTGAGTAATCTGAAAACCGAAAAAATTGACCACATCGGTATCGCCGTGAGATCTATCGGTGAAAGGGTTTCGTTTTTCACTGATTTTCTCGAACTCGAAGTCCTCAATGAAGAAGTCCTTGAAGAGCGTGGTCTGAAAGTAGCTTTTGTGAAGATTGGCGAGACCACTATCGAGCTGCTGGAGCCCCTGAGCGATTCCAGCCAGATCTCTGAATTCATAGAAAAACGTGGTGAAGGAATACATCATATAGCATTTAACATAGATGATGTCGACGCGGCCATAGTATCAGCCAAGGAGAAAGGTTACACTCCTCTTTCCGATACTCCTTCCAGAGGGGCAGGCAGTACTCGTATAGTATTTCTCCATCCAAAGACAACAGGGGGCGTCCTTGTCGAACTCGTTGAAGGATCACATTAAGGGGGGACTAAGATGAGCGACAGGCTCGAAGAATACAGACGCGCTCTAGAGGAAGTCAAACTAGGTGGCGGTGAAGATAAGATTGAGAAGCAACTCGAAGCAGGAAAACTGACCGCGCGGGAAAGAATTGACCTGCTTTGTGATTCTGAAAGCTTCGAAGAGATCTATGCGTTTGTGAAGCACAGGGCAACTAATTTTGGCCTCGGGGAGAAGTCTTTCCCTGCAGACGGAGTCGTAACCGGTATTGGGGATGTAAACGGCCGCAAGACTGCTGTCTTCTCCCAAGATTTCACTGTCCAGGGGGGCTCTCTGGGAGAAATGCATGCAAAAAAGATCATGAAGCTACAGGATTTGGCCATGAAGATGGGCATTCCTGTTGTAGGCATCAACGACTCCGGCGGAGCCAGGATACAGGAAGGAGTTGACTCGCTCTACGGTTACGGGGGCATCTTCTACAGGAACACCCTCGCTTCCGGTGTGATTCCACAGATCACGGTAATCGCAGGACCATGCGCAGGTGGAGCTGTTTACTCTCCGGCAATAACGGATTTCGTGTTCATGGTCGACAACATATCACAGATGTTCATTACCGGGCCGCAGGTAATCAAAGCGGTTACCGGTCAGGATATCGAGAAGGAAGACCTTGGTGGAGCGATGGTGCATAATTCAAAGAGCGGCGTTGCACATTTCGTCGCAGAAAACGATGAAAAGGCCATGAAAGCAGTCCGAGAATTGCTTTCATATATTCCACAGAACTGCATGGAAGAACCCTCGATCAGTGATACGCCTTCGCCCAAACCCGTGGAATTGCTTAGAACCGCCGTTCCAGATAATCCCAAGGAGTCCTACGACATCCGTGACGTAATAACTGAAATCGTTGACGAGTCAAAATTCCTCGAGGTCCACGAATACTACGCCAGGAATATCGTCACCGGGTTTGCCAGAGTGGGAGGGCGATCTGTGGGAATCGTTGCGAATCAGTCAAGCATTTTCGCAGGTGCTCTCGACATAGACGCCTCTGATAAAGCCGCCAGGTTCATTCGATTCCTTGATGCTTTCAGTATTCCAATAATCACTTTTGTCGATACACCGGGCGTTCTCCCCGGGGTTTCGCAGGAACATGGGGGAATTATCAGGCACGGTGCAAAGCTTTTGTTTGCGTACAGCGAAGCCACAGTTCCGAAAATCACTACCATCTTACGAAAAGCCTATGGAGGTGCCTATATAGCCATGGGCAGTCAGCACCTCGGTGCGGATTTTGTCTTCTCATGGCCCGGATCAGAAATCGCGGTTATGGGTCCAGAAGGTGCAGCGAACATCATCTTCCGCAAAGAGATCCAGTCCTCTCAAGACACAGAAAAGACCAGGATCAAGAAGATCGAGGAGTACCGAGAGATGTTTGCAAATCCTTACGTAGCGGCCGGGCGAGGATATATTGAAGAAGTCATTGATCCCGCCGATACCAGGATAAAGCTTGTAAGAGCGCTTGAGATCTCTGCAACGAAAGTGGAAGGCAGACCGAACAAGAAGCACGGAAACATCCCGCTCTAAGAGGACATATGCCAGAATATATTGAGATCACGATCCTGGGCCCACTTGTGGTTTTTGCAGCATTGGGCAGTCTCTATGTAGCATTTATCCTGATGGGCAGGTTTCTTTCGCCGTCCAAGAAGGAGATTGAACAGACCGAACCTGCAGAAAGACAGGAAGAAGAACAGGTTTCCAAATATGACACCAGATTGGTAGCGGCAATATCTGCTGCAGTCATCTCTCTTGTCGGAGAAGAATACAGGATAAGGTCGATTAGAAGGTCAGCTTCTTCCTGGAAGAAGAGAGACCCGGTAGTTTTCTGGTACACAAGGAGGCGGCGAGATGCCAAGAAAGTTCAGGGTGAAAGTCGAAGACAAAGAATACATAGTTGAAGTCGAAGAGCTTGACGCGGTTACTGCCGGAAAACCTCATGATGAACCCACAGTTCGTAATACAAAGCATCCTGCTAAGGATGACAGGGTGGCAACTAAGAGAACCAACAAGAAGGGGACAGAAGAAACACCGAAGAAGGTCGATAAGCCCGCACCAAGGGGAGCAAGCCTGGTTTCTCCGATGTCGGGAACGATACTCGATGTACTTGCCTCGGTCGGCGATTCAGTGAAAAAGGGGGATAAGCTGATCATTCTTGAGGCCATGAAAATGGAAAACACGGTCCTTTCCGAACATGAAGGTGTGATAGATGAAATAAGGGTGGCAAAAGGCGACAGTGTTGACGCAGGAGATGTGCTGATAGTATTCGAGTAGACCCTGAGACTAAGCGGCTTGATCCAGATCCTTAATGGTGAAATAGACAACTGTACCCACGTTCTCTTCTGATTCCACCCAGATCCTTCCTCCAAGAAGTGCAACCAGCTCCTTTGCGAGAGAAAGGCCCAATCCTGTTCCCCGAGTTGTGCCCTTCTTGCTGATCCTCACAAATCTTTCGAAAACCCTGCTTAAGTCTTGCTTGCTTATGCCGCTTCCAGTATCCTCTATTCTGAAAAGCAACGTATTTTCACTCTCCCGTCTTACTATAAGCGAGACCTGACCGACTTCGGTGAATTTCAGAGCATTACTCATGACGTTGTTCAGGATTCTGATGAGCTTCACCGGATCGGTGTGGAAACTCGGAGGAATCTCTCCAGTAGAAGCGACCAGAGACAGGTGTTTGCGTTCTGCAAGAGGACGAAACTGTTCTACTGTCTCCGTGATAACCTGTTCAACGTCGACAGGCTCCACTTCAATTTCCATCATTTTCGAGCCAAGACGTGTAAGATCAAGCAGGTCGTTAACAAGTCTCAGCTGGTATTTTGCTGATTCCATGATCGCATCGATCATTTGCTGTCTTGAAGGGGGGAGGTCCTCTCTCATTGTCTCCGCATACCCCATGATTATCGTCAGGGGTGTCTTCAGTTCGTGAGACAGGTTCGACAAGAAGGTCACACGCGCTTCATCCAACTCACTGGCTCTCTCTCTTTCTTTCACAAGCTGTTTTTCCCTTTCGATCTCAGGCTGGATGTCTCTCCCCAGAAAATCAAAGACATCGTCCTTATCGGTGAGATCCTTACGAACTTTGAACTCATACCAATCATCAGTCTGAGGAATATGGACTCTGATACTGTCGTTCGTCACGCCCTCTCCGTCGATAACACGTCTAACCATTTCCTCGATAGCGGTTCTACCATTAGCTGCTGAAGACTCTCCAGGTTGTCCAATCGAAATCCTCTTTCTACTGCCAAAAAACCTCCTGAATGAATTGCTGCAGTAGAGTATTTCGCCTGAGCTGGATACTCTAAACACAATGTCGGATACATTTTCGAGCACTTCATCCGCCATTCTCTGATACTTCTGCCTAGTAACGAACTCCTCTTTGACTCTGAGACTGAAGAACAGGAAGATCGCTATCGCTATGAAGACAGTGTTGGCAATGTACCTGAAAGGCAGCAATGCCGATCCTTCAGGGATGATCACAACAAACAGCGTTTGGGCAGCAAGAATGAGTATTACCAATGATACAGCGATCTTCAGCGCCATTGAAGCTGCTTCAGAGAACATGATCGCAACACCAAGAAAGGCTCCATAGATCCCAAGCATAGCTATTCCTATTCCCACAAGAAGGCGCGACTCTGTGAGAACTCCGGTTAGAAGAACCGGTAACATAGTGAAAAGCGGGGACAGAAGAAATACCGTGGCATGACGGAGCTTCTTCCTGTAATACACCAGTGCAAGACCAGCAACTGCAAAGCCCTGAAGAGTTATCAGGATGGAGCTGAACAGTCCTCCCGGCATAACCGTATATGCTCCTCCGCTCAGAAGGTGTGTCAGCCTGTTGAGTCCGAATGACGCCCAGAGGACGTCCCAGTACACAGAGTACTTCCAAACAGCTCTGTTCAACAGAATAAGGATAACCGCAAACGGAATCACTATGCCAGCCTGGATGAACAGCGTCGCACGGTAGAAGATTTCAGGATTCTCAAGAAGCGCGCTCATGTTAGCGAAATCACCCTGCAAAGATGCTTGATAATTCTCTCTGAAGCCAGTCCGTCGCCAAATGGATTTGAGGCTTCGGCCATTTCCCTGTAGTATTCTTCTGACTCCAGAAGACGCAAAGCTTCGGTCGTTACCATACTGCGGGAGGTACCTACAAGCCTGG
>PWXG01000194.1 GCA_003561215.1 Thermotogales bacterium | reverse complement strand
ACCTCAAGCACGAGATCAACATTGCTGCTTCCAACAACTGTCATCATCTTTTCCTCCAGCTATCCATAAGGACTATGGACCAAGTTATACAAGATACCAAAAGCCTGCCTTTTGCTTCGCCCCCCGCATAAGGTCGAGAGGCAAACACAAGCTTTTCTTATCTATGTTTCGCAAACCTTCAACGCAAGTATCCATGCATAAGGCTGTAATAATCTTAGCACCTACATTGTCTATTTCCAGTGATTATCAGCGTCAGCATCAAAGCTCAATCTGCAGATCTTTTTCTGCCACGGAGTCATCGCGGAGTTCCACAATAATCGTCTAAGAGAGATCCCCAGCATTTGAAGCTATTTCCTGTAGTTTCCTACATCCAATGTGTTCAAGGAGCAAGAAAACTCTTACACTTTCACGAGTTCGTTTTTTCAGTATTGCTCTTTTCCCGAACTCTTTTTGAGAGGCTTTTGTGACGTCTTCCAAGCTCCGTCAAAAGAGAACGCTTGCAAGATTAGCTTGAGTTAACGATGTTACACGCTATTCTCAGAGCTTAGTAGCTCTCATCAAGCAGGGCGCTCTGTAAGCTCTCCTATAATAACGATCGGGAAATTTGACTTTCGTAGCTATCTTTTGTATAATGAATACGTAACCTCTATGAAATCTTCATTATAGAGGATATGACTACTTCAGAAGGAGGTTAACCGAATGAAGAGCAGAATCTTTGGTTCTGTACTCGTTTTTGTGCTACTGCTAATGGTTGTAGGTGTTCATAGCACGACCTACGCAATGCCAGAAAAGCCGGACAAACTGAGTATCATTGCTCTTGATCTTGACGCAGAGCAGTTTGCGTCTGCCGTAGAGATCTTTGAAGAAAAATACGGAATCGAAGTAGAGTGGATAAGGCTGCCTTACGGTCAGTTGTGGGGGCAGATAACAACGACTATCATGGGCGGCGCCACGGTGGATCTTTACATGATGAGCAATTCCTGGCATCCGGAACTGGGCAAACTGGGAATGGCATTACCGATTGATCAACTGATGGATGAGGAAGAGCTTGCAGAACTCACCGCAAACTACTTTGACATTACAATCGAGTTCCTGAGCTCTCATGGTCATTTATGGGGATTACCCGGAACTGCAACCGTTCTTCTTTTCTACTACAACAGCGCAATTCTGAATGAACTGGGATACACCGAACCTCCCGAAACATGGGATGAATTGCTTCAAATCTCCAGAGAAGCGCAGGCTGCCGGCCTGGCTGAATACGGCTTCTTCCCTGGATGGATCGTTGGTGAAGACGGCATGGTCTGGTTTGACCTGATGCTCAAACTTCATGGCGGGGCATGGATGAACGAAGAGCAGACTGAATGGACATTCAACAGTGAAGCAGGAGTTGAAGCTCTCACTTTTATGAAAGAAATACTTGATGAAGGAATCGTGCCTCGTGCCGCACTCGAGGTTAGCGATTGGGCAAATATGTACACTTTCTTAGCCGGTGACGCTGTCTTTGAGATCAGCTGGGTATTCCTTTACGGCATGGCAGTCGATCCTGAGCAGTCAGAGATAGTAGATGATATTGAGGTTGCCCTGATTCCCGGAATTGGAGAAGTGAAAACTTATACTGTGCTGGGAGGAGGAGGTTACGCCATCTCACCCACGACCCGTTCGCCTGAATGGTCTCTGGAACTCCTGAAGTACATGAAGGGTGAAGAAGGTGGAAGAGGAACGATGGACTTCATGTATGGAGCAGAGAATTGCTGGAAGGCTTTCTACGAAGAACCTCTTATTCATGAATTCCCCCTTGAAGACTACCCTTTACGAGATGCCTTCCTCCAGCAAATTGAGCACGCCGGTCTGCGCCCCAGTGATTACCTGACCTGGTATGCAGAGTTCAGGAGCAACATTTTCATGCCTGCAGTGCACAGAGCATTACTTGGAGAAGTGGGTGTGCAGGAAGCGCTTGATCAGGCTTACGAAGCTGCTCAACGCATGCTTGTTAGGGAAGGCCTTTAACAGGGCAAGGTCTTATTGAATGAGATAGAATTCATGCCCTTTTCTGATCCTTCTTTGCGGGAGAGGAAAAGGGCTTTTTCTCTCTCAGAACGATGTCTTTGTTTTTCGTTGATTAGAGAAGAAGGAAGGGCTGTTCGGTGAAAGAACTTGGTGAAAAGAAGCTTGCTTTCTTGCTCATTAGCCCTGCAACACTCGTGATCCTTCTAACAGCTGTTATTCCAATTTGCTATGCTCTCCATCTGAGTACCCAGGACATAAGGGGAATAATGAACTTTGGTTTTATTGGTCTGCAGAATTACAGGTATGTCATTGAAAGTGGCCGTTTACAGTCCGCTTTGGTAGCAACACTGCTATTTGGTGGAGCGACAATCATTATTCAAATGACTCTAGGGATGATTGTTGCTCTCGCCCTGAATGTTCAGTTCTGGGGCCGAAGCATTGTGCGGGCAGTCATCTTGATCCCCTGGGCGATTCCCACCGCCATTGTTGCCTTGATGTGGGGTCGTTTTCTGTCATCAACAGATGGCTACGTTAACGCCACCCTGCGTATTCTGGGTTTCATTGAAGGCGAATTTAACTGGTTTCTGAACAGGTATTTAGCAATTGGTGTGGTTTCGCTTGTGGATTCGTGGAAGTTCACACCTATTTTTGTTCTCATATTCATGGCTGGTCTACAAGCCATTCCCGATAGTTACTATGAAGCAGCGACAGTAGATGGAGCAACGCGATCGAAACAGTTCTTCTATATTACACTACCTATTATGAAACCTGTTGTGCTGGTCGCTCTCATAATGCGCACGATCTTTGTCTTCCATACATTCGATCTAATATTCATCCTTACAAAGGGCGGACCCGGAGACAGTACAAGAGTGCTCTCCTACTATACCTACCAGGAGAGTTTCACGTTCCTTCGCCAGGGTAGGGGAGCCGCTGTGGCCTTCATACTCTTTCTACTAACTCTGGCAGTTACGCTAATCTATATCCGTCTTCTACGTCCTGAAAAAAGTGAGAGGTGAAAGCAGTGAGCGTCCGTGAACTGAAAGGATGGGCAAAAGTAGGGCATAGGATAATAGTCGTGCTGATCCTCCTGGCCGTTCTTGTGCCCATTTACTGGCTTTTGCTGATCAGCATTACCCCTCAGCGCTATACGGCAGGCCGCGCACAGCCGACCATGATTCCGCGAGAACCCTCCTTGATTGCCTATTCCCAGATCCTTGGTCTGACTGAAGCCGTAGGCAGGCAGGGACGTGTCGCAGCGCAAATGTTCACGCGTTCCTTGTTTAACAGCATAGTTGTTGCCGGCCTTTCAACGTTCTTCGCCCTTATAATCGGAGTGCTTGCTGCCTATTCTTTATCACGTCTACGTTTTCCCGGAAAGAAGGCTTCATACGCTATGATTCTGGGCAGCAGACTTTTGGCGCAGATCACGCTGGCAGTACCTATGTTTGTGATTTTCCGGCACATGGGGATTCTTGATACTTACTGGCCTATGATTATAATGAACACGTCTTTCTGCATGGCATGGGTCACTCTTATAATGAACAACTACTTCAACATGATAGATAGTGACATGGAAGCAGCAGCACGTGTTGACGGCTGCACCCGTTTCGGGGCTTTCTGGCGTGTCTTGTTACCAATGGCTGTTCCGGGTATCATATCCGTCATGCTGATTTCCTTCCTTCTTTCCTGGGGAGAGTTTCTTTACGCCCTTCTCTTCACTTCGAGCCTTGACGTAAGAACTATGCCCGTTATCGTATCAATGTTTGTAGGACAATATGCTGTTGAGTATCGTCTTCTGGCTGCGAGTCTCATTGTTGGAATTCTGCCACCAGTTGTTATTGCTCTGTGTTTTCAGCGTTTTATTGTTAGCGGACTAACCCAGGGAGCTATTAAGGGCTGACTCAAGAGCCAGGAATCAGTTCAGCGCGAAGATCTTACTCTTCGGCGATCTTAACCAATTCCCTGGCTCTCTCGGTTATCTCTGCAGGGGTTCCTTTTGT
>PWXG01000218.1 GCA_003561215.1 Thermotogales bacterium | reverse complement strand
GCTTCGAGAAGAGTGTCCAGATCAAAGTGTTTTCTCAGGATCCGTAGTCCTCTATCAATAAAACTCCTCGCGATTTCATCGTTTCCTTCCTTGATACTTCTGAAACCCATTTCTAGTAGTGCAGGATAATAGTCTTCGCATTCAGAGATGATCTCCTCAAGAAAGGAAGCTCTTTCTTCCCATGTCATTCTATTCTCTTCGAGTAGTGGCATCATTTCATGGGCTATCATGCCACAATAGCGCATATCTGCAGCTTGCCAGGCTTCTGTATCTTCAATATGTTTCTTGTTGTCATCTCCTTCTCTTCCTGGACTATTCCGTATCACTTTTCTCCTCACGGCAACCTCCTGAAGGTTGTTTTGTGCACAAAGACGATAGTCGATGAAAACTGATGCTGAGAAATCGAACTCACGCTGCAGAATCGACCACGCATTGTGCGATGTCAAATCTTACCATTCAAGAGTATCAGTATTGGTGAACTGATCTTTCTCTTTCCCTAAAGCATTCCCTTTCCTCAGGGGCTTCACGCATCAGTTCTGTAAGAGCCTTGGTTTCGTTTGTCATTGCTGCAAAGCAGAACTGGCTAAAAAAAGGGTCCAGAGTTCCAGGTTCCGAGTCCAGAGTTGGTGCATCTACTTGGGAAACCCTCTTCATGCCGTAGATGCATAACATGTTCTGTCCTTGCCAACAACGCTTCCATCTCTTGTCTTTTTCCACAGCCTGGTCCTGGCTGTACTGGCACCCGAAGGGTAGTGCACCGCCACGATTTCTGGCGGTACTGGCATGGGCAAAGCCCATACTGTGCACCGCACATAGCGCGGTACTACACTTATGATATAATGTGAATAGAACGGCAATTGATATGTATTAGTGCCAATTCCTGTGAGGTGAAGAAGTGAAGGAAGTCGATTACAGCAAGCTTTATAAGGTCTTTCGCAACGAAAAAATGCTCACAACAAGAGAAATCATGAATAGGCTCAAGCTCTTCTTTCCAGATGCTAAAGACGGAACTCTATCAGCCAGGTTACATCACCTGAAAGAAGAAGGGCTTGTAAGAACTGTTAGTAGAGGAGTATATGCTCTCGGATCAAAGAACGCCTTTGAACCAGTTATACCGAAAGAACTGAAGAACATGTTCAGAAGAATCAGGAAGCGGTTTCCTTTTATTGATTCACTATGCGTTTGGGATAGCATTTGGCTCAACGAGTTCACAGTTCACCAAGCTTTCTCTTCCATCGTTGTTGTAGAGACCGAACGTGATACAGAACAAGCAGTGTTTGAGTATGTCCGTGGCGACTACTCCCCAGTGTTTGTTTCTCCTACTCCAAAGGAAGTAGACAACTACATCACACCAAGCAGAAAAAGCTTTGTGGTCAAATCCTTGGTGAGTGAATCACCACTGATGATGCCAGACAGAACATGCATTCCGAGACTCGAGAAGATCCTTGTCGATCTTGTCAGTGAGCCAGATCTCTTCATAGCTTTTCAAGGAGCAGAGTTGAGGACCATATTCCGAAGGGCCCTGTCAGAATACAACACGAACTTGAGTACACTAAGGAGATATGCAAGAAGAAGGGGAAAGCTCGAAGAGATCCAGGAGTTCATAAGAAGCAACGGAGAACTCGCATGATTACAGATCATTCTGCCACACGAGAGTGGCTTCAACACGTTACGAATACATACAGAAGAAGCGACCCAGGAATAATTGAAAAAACGATAATGGCCCTCACACTCTTGGAGCAACTGGCTATTGAGAACCTTCAATTCGTGTTCAAGGGCGGCACATCTCTAATACTGCGCGTTTTTGATTGGTGTTTATAGCTTCTCGTCGCGAAGCGACGATCCGCTTCGCCACTGTTCTTATGGCTCCACTTCACCGCTAATCCTGCGGTTCTGCTTCGTTTGCTGGTTCTGCAAACTCCGCTTCTCACGATGCTTTTCGTGGCAATTCTTCTTGTCCCGGTTCTTTTGAGTCATTTCTCTTCTGATGATGAATATCCAATAAGATCTGAAACCCATTCATAAACAGCTTTCGCAGTAGCAACAGCTGCGTCGTATTCCGAGAGAGTAACTGGTTCAGAAACCCCAGGATAGCGAGAAGAAACCGCATATTCTGTAAGTCCAGCAGCTTCAAATACTCTTGAAGGAATATCAATGTCATCAGGTAGATGCTGTAGAAGTACGTTTATATTATGCGTTCTGGGGAATTCAACGCCATTGAAGACCAACAATGCTTTGAGCGATTTCTCACACGCTTGTTGAGCCAAAAAACAGAGGGTCCCAGGCAGAATACCTTCTCCAGGTCGCGTAGCTGCAAGCTCGAGATCACTTCTGGCATAGTCAAGCCATTGTCTTGCAATATCAAGCTGGCTATCGTCAGGCTTCATAGATTTCAGTTCCTTCATCGACTGCATTCTTATAGATAAGGTGCGGGTTGTCGGCATGCTCTTCAAGATCTCTTTCAGTAGCTACAACAAGGTCAAAAGGGGTTCGGATATTCCTAATGTTCTTGTAGAGAGTTTGAGCAATATCTCTTCTCCTTGAGCCCTCCTTAACAACAACCAGCAAATCGTAATCACTTGCTCTCGAATCTTTGCCCCTGGCACGGGATCCGAATAGGATGATTCTCAATGGTTTTGCTATCTCTACTATCTGTTTGGTCAAAGAAGCAAGCTCGCTGTCTTGCATCAGAAAGCCTCCTTATTACGCTGTTCATATGATTATAGCAGAGTCGCTTTTCCTGGAAGCAAGCTTAATCAATGACTGCCATTTACAATCAGCGGGACCGCAGTGATTGACACTCTTTTCCGCGCAAGGGACAAACGCCCAGAAAAGCGGATCTGTTTCTTGTCAGACTGACAACTGCTCTTTTGCGTTGCCCACTGAAGGTGAAACTGGCACCCGCAGCGCATCAAAACCATTTTTCAAGAAACTCTGATGGTGAGAGAATCGAAACGAAGTCCTTTGGAAAGTGCTTTGAGTTACCCGTCACAATCGGACAATCTGCAGCCACTGCAACTTCCATGAAAGGTCTGTCGTAAGGATCAGATAGTTCATGTGAGATCGGTTTGGGTGTGATGACTACCCCGGTATGCTGTAGATAAATCAGAAGATTCCTTACGTCTTCTTCCCTGAACCTAAACGCAGGGCGCAGAAGCACTCTCTCGTACTCGTCAATGATTCTTGAGTCGAAACAGAGAACAATTCTTCCCGAAAGCATGTGATTCAGAACAGCGGCAGGTTTTCCTGAAGGATTCAGCAAACCTGAGACAAGCACGTTCGTATCAAGAACTATGTTCATCTTTGCTGTTTTCGCTCTTCTCTTATCTCCCTGTCAATATCTTCATCACTAATTTCATTAAGACCACTCTTCAGTGACTGCAACCGCATTCTTTCAACAGACAGTTCTGCCTTAGCCCGTGTAATTGCCTTTAGGAGCAGATCGAGGTCTTCATCTGCCCTTATAATAATCGCTTTTGGCTTTCCATTTAGGGTGACTATCACTTCCATGTTCTGGTCAAGGGTCTCCCAAAGGGAAGAGGGGTTGCTTCTTAGCTCTCTGGTCGCAACATACTTCATAATCACACCTCCGATGTACATTTTATTATACAATATAGCCCACACTATGACATCACAGTTTGCAGTCTTATCGAAGATCCACTATGTCGCGAATGGCTCATGAAAGCGCAGGGAGAAGATTCAAGAGCAGGGTTGAGAGGAGTGTTGATAATCAGGTAGAGGTTGTAGTGGAGACCAAGAAACGACTTACGAGAACCCGTATGTGCGAAGAATCCGACTTCACCACTGGTTTTGTGATTCCGCTTCGTAGCAGCATTGTTGCCACTCAGCTTCTCACGATGCTTTTCGCGTCATCGCCTCCAGATGATCTTCGTTTTTACCCGGCGAAGCCGGAACTGGCCAAATGGCACTCAATGCCATGCCAGTACCGAAGAAGGCCACTTCGGTGCACCGTACTGACGAAGTTCGCGTCAGTGCACCGTACACCTTCGGTGTGCCCG
>PWXG01000181.1 GCA_003561215.1 Thermotogales bacterium | reverse complement strand
GATGAATCGGACTGCATTATGGTAAGCGCAAAAACAGGCGAGAACGTTCCTGAAGTACTTGAGGCAATCGTAAGGAGGGTTCCTTCCCCGGAGGGCAAGAGCGAGGGGCCTTTAAGAGCTCTGATCTTCGATGCCAATTACGACAAGTACCGGGGTGTTGTAGTACATACCAGGGTTTTTGATGGTCTTGTCAGCACCGATGACAGGATCAGAATGATGAGCACCGGAGAGGTCTTCGAGGTTATGGAGCTTGGGATCTTCACCCCTGAACCGCTTCCCTCCGATTCACTCGGCACAGGAGAAGTGGGCTACATAATTGCCGGAGTCAAGGATATTGCAAGTGCCCGTATTGGCGATACGATTACCTCTGCTCCCGAAGGGGCTACAAACCCCCTGCCAGGATACAAGGAAGCAAAACCGATGGTATATGCAGGCATGTTTCCTGGGATGCCGGAATACTACGATGAACTCAGAAAAGCTATCCAGAAACTGAAACTGAACGATGCCTCGCTTGTCTTCGATCCGGAGAATTCACCCGCTCTGGGATTTGGCTTCAGGGTGGGTTTCCTTGGCCTGTTGCACATGGATGTCGTAAGGGAAAGGTTAGAAAGAGAATACAACATCGCGATAATCCTTACGGCCCCGAACGTTGTATACAGAGCCCTTCTGAAAAACGGAAGAACGTTTGAAGTAACTAATCCCTCAGACTTTCCTGACATTGACGAGGCAGAGAGTGTCCAGGAACCGTACTCAGATCTTACTGTGATAACGCCCTCGGAATACATGGGCAACATAATCGGGTTCATCACAAGTGAGAAGAGGGGCGAGTTCAAGACCGTCGAAAATGCTGGAAAGGATCGTGTTTCGCTTTCGTTCTCAATTCCGCTGGCAGAGATAATGTTCGACTTTTTTGACAAGATCAAGGCTCTCTCAAAAGGCTTTGCTTCAATGGACTATGACGTGACCGATTACCGGAATTCTGATCTGGTCAAAGTAACCATACTGGTTAACAAGGAGACTGTTGACTCGCTCTCCTTTATTGCCCACAAGGATAAGGAGTATGAGTTAGCCCGCAGAGTCGTGGAAAAACTGAAAGATCTGATTCCACAACACCAGTTCGAGATACCCATTCAAGCCAAATCAAGAGGACGGATCATTGCCAGAAGCACAATAAAGGCCCTCAGAAAGGATGTCCTTGCAAAATGCTACGGGGGCGACGTCACTAGAAAAATGAAGCTGTTGGAAAAGCAACGTGAAGGGAAGAAGCGGATGCGGGAAATCGGAAGTGTGAGTATACCACAGTCTGCTTTTCTGGCCCTTTTAAGAGTTGGAGAGGATGAATCGTGACACAGAAGCGAATACGCCTTGGTGCACATATGTCAACTTCCCGCGGTTATGAAAAGGTTCCCATGGATTCCACAAAGATAGGCGGAAACACTTTCCAAATATTCCCCCACAGTCCATCCATGTGGCGGGCAAGACTGCCCGATGAAGAGCTGGCACTGAAATTCAAGAGTGAAATGTCAAAAGCACGAATAACCCGTGAAGATGCCCTTGTTCATTCCGGATATCTCATAAACCTTGCAAGCCCAAAAGACGATGTCAGAGAGAAATCTATTGACCTTCTTGCTTTGGAGATGAAGATAGTGAGTGCACTAGGATTAAAATGCCTCACTTTTCACCCCGGGAGTCATCTCGGAACGGGACTCGACAACGGTATCGAAAGAATTGTCAGGGGGCTGGAGATTGTCTTCTCTCGAAATGAGGACAACGACGTGCTGCTGCTTCTCGAAAATGTTGCTGCCAAGGGAGGGAATATCGGTAGCCGCTTTGAAGAACTCAGGGAAATAATAGACCTTTGCACGTATCGGGACAGGCTTTATGTAACATACGATACTTGTCATGGATTCGATTCAGGATATGATCTCAGCTCGAGAGAAAATGTGCAGAAGCTTATCGACGGCTTTGGCGGAGTTTTAGGGCTTGAAAGACTATTGATGATCCACGTAAACGATTCAAAATATCCACTCGGTGCAGGAAAGGATCGTCATGCAAGGATCGGCGAAGGCTACATAGGCAAGGAAGGTTTTAAACACTTCCTCAGCAATGATTTCGTCCAAGGAATACCGTGGCTGCTTGAAACTCCGGGGGGGGACGCGGAGCATGCTGAAGACATTACGATTATCAAGAATATACTCGGGTTGAATGGTGCAATCCTATGAACAGACGTTACGTGATTGTCACTGGAGGCGTGCTCAGTGGCGTTGGCAAAGGAATACTATCTGCATCAATTGCAAGGCTCATGAAGGAATCCGGTGTGAGAGTTAACACACTTAAGATAGACCCTTACCTTAACATCGATGCCGGAACGATGAACCCTAATCAACACGGAGAAGTGTTCGTTACAGAGGACGGCTACGAAGCTGATCTTGACCTGGGACACTATGAGAGATTTCTTGGTGTCGACATGAAAAGGCAGAATAACCTTACTGCAGGTCAAATATACAAGACGGTAATCGACAAGGAAAGGGAGGGGAAATACCTTGGTTCCACCGTGCAGATTGTCCCTCACGTCACTGATGAAATCAAGCAAAGAATACGCGAACTTAACGGCGAGCTCATAATCATTGAGATAGGCGGGACTGTGGGAGACATTGAAGGTGAAGTCTTTCTCGAAGCAGTTAGGGAGATGACACTGGAGGATGAAAGGGAGAGCTTCCTTTTTGTTCACGTTACCTACGCCCCACATCTGGAAGTGACAAACGAATTCAAGACAAAGCCCACTCAGCAATCTGTACAGTTATTGCGACGTATTGGTATACACCCTGACATGATTATTGTCCGTTCGCAGTTCCCCGTTGAAGGAAGGGACCTTGACAAGATAGCTCTCTTCGGCGGTGTTCCACGATCTATGGTTTTTAACCTTCCTGATACCGAGAATGTCTACGAAGCTCCTGCAATTCTACATTCTTACGATGTCCATCGCAAGATAGCCACCAGATTGAGCATAAGAACTAACGGTGAGTTCAGCTGGCAATTTCCCAGAGCATTCAAGTCAAGAAGAGTCGCGATAGTGGGAAAGTACCTGGGTACAGGGGATTCATACAAGAGCATTATTGAAAGTGTTATTCTATGCGGCGTCGAGAAACCGGACATCCTTGACTCACAGGTACTGGAAGAGATGTCACCCGAAGAAATTGATCTGTCGCTCAAACAATATGAAGCCCTGATAATCCCCGGCGGCTTTGGTAAGCGCGGGATGGAAGGCAAACTTGCGGCTATTCGTTATGCCAGGGAACATGATGTTCCCCTCCTTGGAATATGCCTGGGAATGCAGCTGATAATAGTTGAGTTTGCCCGGAATGTGATGGGATTTGCCAACGCTAATTCGACGGAGTTTGATCCCGGCACTCCCTACCCGGTTGTGGATATCATGGAAGAGCAAAAGAAGCTCCTGAAAATGGGCGGAACGATGCGGCTCGGATCGCAGAAAGCAAAGGTTTTTCCGAGCACCAGGTTATGCTCGATCTACGGAAGTGATGAAATCTGGGAGCGCCATAGACATCGCTACGAGGTGAACAGGAACGTTTGCAAATCTATGCTTTGTTATCCGGAGGAAGACTGTTTCAACAAACTAACAATATGCGCCGAAAAGGATTTTGTTGAAGCGATTGAACTGCAGGGACACAAGTTTTTCATAGGTGTGCAGTATCATCCTGAGTTTAAATCAAAAGTGGGACTGCCACATCCATTGTTTGAGGCTCTTACGAACCCGCAGAGAACCTGCCGGAGATGACCTGTACTGATGAAGATTCCTTTGAAGGAAGGAACCCTCCTGAAAGCAGGAACTGCTGTTGTGGGAATAGTAAATGTCACACCTGATTCCTTTTTTCCAAGCAGCCGGGTCAGTGAGGTAGAAGAGGCGACAAGAGCCGCACTTCAGATGTTCGATCAAGGTGCAGCTGTCGTGGATATTGGCGGCGAGTCAACTCGACCCGGGTCAAGAGAACTAAGTCCTACTGATGAGATTTCCAGAGTAATTCCTGTTGTTGAGATGATAAGACATGAAAGAAG